>JAJDNS010000190.1 GCA_022340585.1 Acidobacteriota bacterium | reverse complement strand
AGGTGCTTCTTGACGGTGATGGGGAAGTAGGTGCCGCCCTTCACGGTGGCGTCGTTGGCGACGACCATCACCTCGCGGCCGCGCACCCTCCCCACGCCGCAGACCATCCCCGCGGACGGCGCCTGGCCGTCGTGCATGCCGAAGCCGGCGAGGGCAGCGATCTCGAGGAAGGGGGTCCCGGGATCGAGGAGCTGCTCCAGGCGCTCGCGAACCATGAGCTTGCCGTGCTCGCGGTGGCGGCGGACGGCCGCCTCGTCGCCCCCGGCCCGGGTCTCCGAGAGCCGCTCGCGCAGCTCGGCCACGAGGCCGTCCATGTGCTCCCGGCTCTCCCGGAAGGCGGCGGCGCCGGTGTCGACGCGAGACTCCAGAGTAGACATGGGCGATCCCGGGGAGTCTACACGAGTCGGGCCCACCCAAGCCGGCCAATAGGCCGAGGCGACCCCACTGCTCAGGGGGCGAGGGCGGCCTCGAGCTCCGGGGCCGCGACCCGATACACCCACAGCGAGGCCCCGATGCGATCATCGGGGGGTCTTCGGCGGAGCGCGCACACCAGCCGTCCCCGCTCCAGGACCCGACGGGCAGCGACCGCGTCCGGACGGGACCGCGCTTCGTGGTATGCCCGCCGGGCCGCGGGCTGGGCCCAGAAGGAGTCGGTGGCCCGGGGGTCGTAGATCCCCAGGAGGTGGGTCACGCTGAGGACGTAGGTGCCGGGCTCCAGTGGCGGGAGCGGCTCCGGGGTGCCGGGGCCCGCCAGCACCTGGACCTCGAACCCGTAGCGGTCGGGACGGACGCTGCCGAAGTACATCAGCCGGAGTGGCTCCTCCTCGTGCTCCCGGGCGTAGGCCGCCAGTCGCCAGAGATCCTGCCCCCAGTCGATGTTGCTGTCCGCGAGCCAGCGGTGCCCACGGCTCCATCCCCCCGCGGCCTCGTTGAAGTAGGAGAGGTAGTGTGGATGGGCAGAGATGGTGGTCACTCCCAGCCACGCGACGGCGCCCCCCAGCAGCAGCCGACTCGTGCGGGACGAGGTGGCGGCCGCGGTGGCGGCCGCCATCGCCAGGAGCGGAGGATACAGGGGCAGCAGGTGGCGGTGGCCGATGTTCATGGCGGACCCGACGGCGGCGGCGGCGTAGGTGAGCACGAAGACCCCGACGCCGACCAGGAGCCGGGGGTCCCGGACTGGCACGCGCCGGGTCAGCACGAGAACGACCCCGGCGCCGATCAGGAGCAGACTCGGCAGTGGAGTCTTGACTAGGAAGGCGATGGGGAAGTACGAGCGCCAGCCCACCGGCGAGATCTCCCCCCGCAGGTAGCCCCCGCGACCCGTCGCCCGATGGGTGTGCGCGATGCCGAACAGGTAGGCCTCGGGTAGCAGCCGGTGCCGGCGGGCGAAGCCCACGGTGGACCGGACCGCATCGGCCCCGGGCTTCCGCGGGGACAGCACCAGGGTCCAGGTCTCCTCCATCGACGTCGGGGATGGCTCACCCGGAGACAGGGCCGTCTGCATTCGCGACCCCGGATGGTCATCCGCGATGGCCTGGTAGCGCCAGCCGTACTGGCTCCAGATCGCCAACACCACCACCACCGCGACTGCGGCCCCTGCCCCGCCCGCCCTCACGGCGGTCCGCCACCCGCGGACCCGCCAGAAGGCGGCCGCGCTCATGGCGAAGACGGCGGGCAGGACGAGGGGCCAGGTGAACTTGGTGACGGCGAGAGCGGCCAGGGCCGCCGCCACCGCGCCGAGCCTCGAGGGGATCGGACGCTCGATCAGTCGGGCGAGGGCGAGGAAGACGAGCGCCGACCCCAGGGTCATCGCCATGTCGACCGTCGCCAGCCGCCCGTGAGCGAGGAGGGTGGGGCTGAGCACCGCCAGCACGAGGGCCAACCCGCCAGCTTTCTCACCGAAGCACCGGCGGGCAAGTGCCGCCGTGGCCAGACACGTGGCGAGATAGAAGGCCACGACCACGAGACGGCTGGCGTGGAGCGTTCGTCGCCGGCTTCCCTCCTCCGAGGCCCATTCCCTGACGAATCGCCACACGTCCCCCTCGCGCCAGCCCGGGGCGTCGGGCCCAGGCCACTGCGCGCCGGAGAGAACGAGAGGAAGGGCGAGGATGCGCTGGGCGAGGGGCGGGGTCGCCTGAGCGAAACGGAAGTCATCCGTCCGCCAGTAGCTCAGACCCGCGGCCAGGTGGTAGGGCTCGTCGAAAGTGAGGCTGTCGCCGCGGAGGGAGCTGAAGGCGAGAACGGTCCCCGCGACCAGCAGGCCGGCGGCGACGAGTCGAGAGCGACGCAAGCCGGTCAATCCCCCAGGCAGACCCCGAGCTCACGGGCCGTCTCGACGGTGTCGCAGTCGAGGGGCACGACCTTCATCCGCTTCGTGGCCTGTGCGAGCGGGACGTAGCGCACGGTGGGGGGGTCCAGGGCCACCATCACCCCGCGCCGCCCCGAAGCGAGGGCCCGCACCGCCGCCGCCCCGAAGCGCAGCGACAGCAGGCGGTCGAACGCGGTGGGGGTGCCCCCGCGCAGGAGGTGGCCGAGGACGACGTGGCGCGTCTCCTTCCCGGTCATCTGACCGAGGGCAAGGGCCACTTTCTCCCCCATTCCGCCCAGGCGCTCGGCGGCGCCGAGCTGCTTCTCGAGCACCGAGCGCCTGCCCCCCTTCGGCTTTGCCCCCTCCGCCACGACCACGATCGCGAAGTTGCGGCCGGCCCCGGCCCGGCGAAGGACCTTGGTCGCCACCTTGCGGAGGTCGAAGGGAATCTCCGGGATCAGGATGGCATCCGCGGTGCCGGCGACGCCGGAGTTGAGGGCAATCCATCCCGCGTAGCGACCCATCACCTCGACCACCATGACCCGCCGGTGGGCCTCGGCGGTGGAGTGCAGCCGGTCGAGACACTCGGTGGCGAAGGAGACCGCGGTGTCGAAGCCGAAGGTGACCACCGTCTTCGACAGGTCGTTGTCGATGGTCTTGGGCACCCCCACGATCCGCACACCTTTCATTGCCAGGGCATTGGCGATGGTCAGCGAGCCATCCCCCCCGATGGCGACGACGGCGTCGATCTGCTGGTCCTGGAGTCCTCGCACGAGGTCGTCGGTGCGGTCGACCTCCTTCATCGAGCCGTCCGGCATCTTCGTGGGGTACTTGAGAGGATTGCCACGGTTGGTGGTGCCGATGATGGTGCCCCCGAGGTGGGTGATCCCGCGCACGCGGCTCCGGTTGAGGGGCACCAGCCCTCCGTCGGGGTAGTCCTCGGGCCTGAAGATCCCGTTGTAGCCGTCGCGTATGCCGACGACCTCCCATCCCTCGTTGAGGGCGGAGAGGACGACGGCGCGAATGACGGCGTTCAGGCCGGGAGCGTCACCACCGCCGGTGTTGATCGCGATGCGACGGATGGGCTTCCGCCGCGAAGACGTGCGAGCTGCCTTGGCCATCTCTCCTCCCCATTCCTGACCCGATCCCGGCCGAGACCAGGCCCCGGAAGTTGCCCGGGCGCCGCGCGCCCATCACCAGGCCCGGATGATCTCGTCGATCCGGTTGATGAGCCGCTCGGTGATCTCCGGCTCCGCGTCCTGCACGTCGCGTCTCTCACCCGGATCCTCCTCGAGATCGTGGAGGGCGTCCGTCACCCGCCAGAACCCGGCCTTGAGGTACTTCCAACGGCCGGAGCGGATACCGACGGCGTTCCGGCCCCGAAAATAGAGCAGCTCGCGGCGACCATCGATTCCTGCCCCAGGGATCTGGCTCACCTCGCCCGCGAGCAGGCGAGAGATGTCGTGCCCGTCGTAGGAGCGGGTGGCAGGCAGCGTCCCCCCGGCGACGGCCACCATCGTGGGAAGGACGTCGAGGGTGCTCGTGATCTCCTCCACCGTGCTCCCGGCCGGGATCCGGGCCGGCCACCGGGCCACCGCCGGCACGCGGACGCCCCCCTCGGTAGGCCAGCCCTTGCCGCCCCGGTAGGGGCCCGCCGAGCCCGGGGGGATGTCCGGGCCGTTGTCGCTCGCGAAGAAGACGAGTGTGCTGTCCTCGATCCCGGCGTCTCGGAGGGCCTGCATCACCTCACCCACCCCCCAGTCGAGCTCCTCCACCACGTCGCCGTACGCCCCGGCCGGCGAGGTCCCCCGAAACGCCTCGGAGGGAAGATAGGGTGAGTGGGGAGCGTGATAGGCGAGGTAGAGGAAGAACCGCCCGTCGCGGTTCGCCTCGATGACCTCCACCGCCTTCCGCGTGTACTGCCGAGTGAGGTGCTCCAGGGCCACCCCCGTCGTCGGCTGGTCACCCTCGATGACGTCGCCCTGCATGCGGACCTTGCCGTAGAACGTGTCGAAGCCGTGGTGGATCGGCATGTCCCGGGGCTCCCACCCCAGGTGCCACTTGCCCACCATGGCCGTCGCGTAGCCCCTCCGGCGGAGCAGGTCCGCGATGGTGAGCTCGCCGTCGTTCAGCCGCTCCGGAGGATTCCAGGGGACCCCGACACGAATGGGGTACCGCCCGGTGAGCAGCGCCGCCCGCGAAGGGGCACAAACGGAGGCGGGCGTGGAGAAATCCAGGAGGCGGGTGCCTTCGGCACCCAGGGCATCGATGTTGGGCGTGCGGATGCGGTGGTGCCCGAAGCTCGACAGATCCCCCCAGCCGAGGTCATCCGCGAAGATGAGGACGATGTTGGGCGGCCCTGCGGGCGGAGGAGGAGAGGGCGAGCCGTCCGGGCTCGTCGGGGCGGTGGAGTCGCTGCCACCGCACCCGGCACCCACGCCGGTCGCGGCCACGACGAGGAGCAGTGCACGACCCAGGTTTCGAAGCATGGCCCAAACGGATTATGACAGCTGCTCTACAGAATCGTGCGTCGCTCGAACGAGCGGGCGCCGACGAAGGCAAAGAGCGCGAGGAAGACCGCGAGGCCGCCGAAGAGCAGCGGCAGCGCCATGTGGGTTGCGCCCGGGGTCACCGCCAGGCGCATGGCCTCGCTCATGAACGTGAGGGGGTTGAGCAGGAAGAGATAGCGTGCCCGGCCCAGGGTGGCGAGAGCGGACCAGGGATAGTAGGCGCACCCGAAGAGCATCATCGGCCCGAGCACCACCGCGAAGAGCAGCCCGCTGAAGCGGGGCTGCACGTTCGTTCCCAGGGTCAGGCCGAAGGCGGCGGAGAGGAGACCGCACACCGCGGCCAGGGGAAGCAGCACCGCCCAGTCCGGCTTCACGTCCATCCCGACTTCGTGCATGAGGACCATCATTGCCGGCAGGGCCACGAGCCCGGCCACCCCCGCGTGCAGCGCCCCGGCCACGATCCGCTCGAGGGCCACCCCGTGCACCCCGATGGGGGCGAGCAGCCGCTCGTCGACCTCGCGGCTGCCCGACAGGTCCTGCACCAGAGGCATGAGGACGCCCTGGACCCCGGCCATCATCATGGTGATGGCCATGAGGCCCGGGAGCATCACCGTGCCGAAGTCGGAGGCCACGAGGTTCATCCGGGGCAGGAGGTTCCCGAAGACGAGGATCACCAGGATCGGCTGGGTCAGGGTTGCCACGAGCAGGGGGCCGGCGTTGCGTCGAGCCACCAGCAGGTCGCGTCGCAGGAGCGCCAGGAACGCGGTCAATCGCGCAGCTCCTTCCCGGTGAGGTGGATGTAGACGTCCTCGAGACTGGGCTGGGCGAGGTTCACGTGGTGCAGGTCCGCCCCCCCGTCCCGCACGCTGTGGAGCACCCGGTCGAGGAGCCCGTCCTTGGGATCGACGAACAGGCGGAGCCGTTCCAGGCCGTCCCCGTCGCCCTCGACCTCGACCCGCTCGAGGTTCTGGACGCCCGGGATCGACTCCAGGCGCGGGGCGAGAGGCTCGGGAGCCCTCACCCACAGGTCGAGGACCTGCGCTCCCGGCAAGGTCTTCTTCAGGGCCGCCGGGGTGTCGAGGGTGAGAATCCGGCCGTGATCGACGATGGCCAGCCGCTGGCAGAGCCGGTCGGCCTCCTCCATGTAGTGGGTGGTGAGGATGAAGGTGATGCCCCGGCCGTGGAGCTCGTGCAGAGTCCCCCAGAGAAGCCGTCGGGCCTGCGGGTCGAGCCCGGTGGTGGGCTCGTCGAGGAGCACGAGCTGCGGGTCGTGCATGAGCGCCCGCGCGATCATCACCCGCTGCTGCTGGCCGCCGGAGAGCTTGCTGGGCTTCGCGCTCGCCTTGTCCGAGACCTGCATCTCCTCGAGCAGCCGGTCGGCCCGCGCCTCGCGCTCGGCGGAGGGCAGACCGAAGTAGCGGCCATGGTAGACCAGGAGCTCCCGGACGGTCAGGTCGTGATCGAGGTTGCGGGTCTGGGGAACGACGGCAATGCGCCTCTTGCCCTCGGCGGGGGCGCGGGTGATGTCGACTCCGTCCACCAGGATGCGACCCGAGGTGGGCCGGACGAGAGTGCTGATGCACCCGATGGTCGTGCTCTTTCCCGCTCCGTTCGGGCCGAGGAGCCCGAAGAACTCCCCCGGCTCGACGCTGAAGGAAACTCCGCGCACGGCCTCCACCGGCGGGCTCTTGCGCCCGCCGGGATAGGTCTTGACGAGATCATCGACGACGAGAAGGCTCATGAAGCTTGAGATGAAGACGGAGGTGGGGATCCTACCACGGCGGCGTGGGCAGCCCCGCACCCCGCTCCGCCCCGCTGAGGCGGCGAGCCAGGGCCACCGGATCCGCGAGGTGCACGAGCAAGAGGTCGGCCCGCCGGATCGCCTCGAGCAGGACCGTTTGCTCCGCGACCCGCTCGGCCCCGGCGTTCCCGCGGCCAAGCTCGGCGGTGAGGACGGCGAGGGCGAGGCGCAGGCCCATGACCGTCGTGCGGAGTCCCTCTCCCTGGAGGGCCAGCCAGCTGCCGAAGGCCCGCGTCGCCAGCCAGCGGTGGACCGCTCCGGCGCACACTCCGAGGGCCTCGGACCCGGCCCCGCTCGCGGGAGGCGATGGGAGCGGGTGACCCCGGGGCACGCACTGCGCCACCACCCGCCACGCCCGGTCGCACTCCTCGCTCGAGGGCGGCATCCCCTCCTCCGGGGTCGGGGTCACCCCGAGGCAGCGCTCGAGGTGGTGATCGAAGCGGCCTCGCTCGGGAGTCCACTCCCGCGCCGTCTCGGCCTGCCTCGCGAGGAGCGCGATCGCCCGGGCCGGCTCGAGGTCGGGGCGCGCCAGGGTCTGCACCGCGTGCCCCTCCCACCGCGCGTGAGCTTCCCAGCCCATCATCACCCCGGGGCGCAGAAGGGGACCCACCGAGTCCCGCGCGTCGAGCCCTTCGTAGGGCCAGTGGGGGGGGAAAGCGGGCGGATCGACCTCGACGGTGACCGCCGGGTCGTCCCGGAAGAGGTGCGCGGCCGCGGTCGGGCAGTAGTGCGAGAGCTTGATCGAGTATCCGGTGGGAGTCAGCGTGACGATCCGGGGGAAGTCCCGGCAGGCCGAGGCCAGGGCATGGGCACCGAGCTCCCGGTGGACGGCGCAGAAGCGACCACGCTGCGGGTCGAGGAAGACGCAGCGACCGGCGTCGTCGGCTCGGAGCACGACCCGGGCCCCATGGGGCAGGCCCGAGACCCTGCGGAACGGGTCCCGTCCCGCGGCCCGAGCCGGCCGCTGCAGCTCTCCCTGCTCGAGGGCCGCGCGGAGCCGATTCTCGATCTCGGGTTCCACCGGTATGTCCCAGCCCGAGGAGCAGCACACGCCGCTGTTCCCGCACACGTAGTCCGCGTGAATGGAGAGGACGCGGGTGCGGGGCTTCCCGCGGAAGGCAGGAACGGTCGTCACCGCCCGGCGGGCCTCAGGAGCCGGCCCCGCGAGGCGCGTCCACGCGGCGGCCGTCGCGGACGACGATGTGGCCGTCCTTGACCACCGTGTCGACCGCCCGCACCCCCACCCGCACCATGTCGAGGAGTCGAGGCGACCGGAGCAACACCAGGTCCGCCCGCTTGCCCACCTCGATCGAGCCGACCTCGTGGTGGCGCTCGAGGGAGAAGGCCGCGTTCGCGGTCACCGCCACCAGCGCCTCCTCGAGGGAGAGTCCCATCGAGAAACACCCCACCGACATGGCGAACGGGAGCGACGGTGACAGTCCACCCCCGGGGTTGATGTCGGAGGCGAGGGCCACGGGAGCGCCGGCCTCGATGATCGAGCGCGCCGGGGCATAGTGCCCGAGACGCAGGAAGAACGCGGCCGAGGGAAGCAGCGTGGCGACGCAGGAGGTGGCGGCGAGGGCCTTCATGCCCGCCTCGGAGACGAAGCCCAGATGGTCGGCGGAGCGCGCCCCCAGCTCCGCCGCCAGCTCCGCTCCGCCGGTCCAGGCCAGCTCGTCGGCGTGGATCCGGAGCTTCATCCCGTGATCCCGGGTGGCGCGAAGAATCCTCCGGCTCTCCTCCACGGTGAAGACCCCCGCCTCGCAGAAGACGTCGCCGAACTCGGCAAGCCCCTGCTCGGCCACCGCCGGGATCATCTCCTCGACCACGAGGGAGACGTAGTGCTCCCGCCGGTCCCGATAGTCGAGGGGGACCTCGTGGGCGCCGAGGAACGTCGAGACGACGGCCACCGGGTGGCGGGAGGCGGCGCGCTGGATGGCCTCGAGGCTCCGCAGCTCGGCCCCGGTTTCGAGGCCGTATCCACTCTTCACCTCGGCGGTGGTCGTGCCGCAGAGGAGCATCTCGTCGAGCCGCGCCTCCACCCCGGCCGCCAGCTCCGCGACCGAAGCACGGCGCGTGGCGTCGACGCTGCGGACGATCCCTCCGCCCGCGGCGGCGATCTCCCGGTAGGAGGCCCCGGCCAGACGGCGGCGCAGCTCGTCGTCGCGGTTGCCGGCAAAGACCAGGTGCGTGTGGGGGTCGACGAGACCAGGCACGACCGCCGCCCCCTCCGCGTCGAGCGCAGCGGCGCCCGAAGCCAGCGCGACCTCCCGGTCGAAGTCGGCATCGGCGCCGACCCAGGCGATCCGGCCCCCCGCCACGGCCACCGCGGCATCGGTCAGGGTCCCGAGGTCGCGCATGGCGGAACCGGTGCGGGGACCACTCCCGGCCAGCGTGGCCAGGAGCCCGATGCGTCGAACGGCGGACTCGGCGTGGATCACGGGCGGCTCCCTGCGTTCATTCAGTCCTCCACCCCGGCCATGAGTCGCGAGCGCACGGTCTCGGCATCGATGCCGGCCACCGCCACACGCTTGGACCGGCCACCGCCGCCGCTCACGATGGTGACCGCGGAGGGAGCCACTCCCAGGGTCCGGCCGAGAAGACGGGCGAGGGCCCGGTTGGCCGCGCCCTCGACCGGGGGGGCGGTGAGACGGACGACGAGCGCCCCCTCCCTCTCCCCGCCGAGCGCATTGCGTGAAGCCCTCGGCTGGACCCGCACCCTGAAGGTCGATCCCCCGGCACCGTCCCGAACGTCGAGGGCCCCGAGGCTCTGCTCCGGCCGGCTGCGGGGCTTGCCCATCCCGTCGGCCAGGTCGGGCTACGCCTGCCCCGACTCCTCGCGCCTCTTGAGGAAGCGCAGGTTGTCCTCGAGCTCGGCTTCCTCCTGGAGGTCGAGGAGGTTGGTCAGGCGCGTTATGAGTCCGCGGATGTCGGTGCGCAGTGCAGTGCGCGTGGAACGCAGCTCGAGGATGTTGCTCTCCATCTCGTGGGCACGGGCCTGGGCCAGATCGAGGAGCTTGTCGGCCTGCAGCTCGGCCTCCTTCACCTGCGCCTCGGCCTGCCGGCGCGCGCCCTCGCGGATGTCGTCGGAGGCCTTCTGGGCGGTGAGCAACGTGCTCTTGAGGATGCCCTCCCGCTGGCGGTGCTCCTCGAGGAGGCCCTCCATGTGCTTCACCTGCTGCTCGAGCTCGCTACGCTCGCGTTCGACCGCGGCCAGCTCCTCCGCCACGAGGGTGAGGTAGCCCCGCACCTCGTCGGCGTCCAGGCCCCGGAACCGGCGGGAGAAGGCCTGCCGCTGGACGTCGATCGGCGTGATCTTCATGGTTCCTCCCTAGAAGATATCTCCCCGGGGCATCGCAGGCTGACGCATCGACGCCGCGACGTCCAGGAGTGACTGCACGATCCCGTACTGGGCGAAGATGACGAGGGCGAAAAGCACGAGGAAGGCGATGTCGAGCGGGAAGTACCTCAGGCTCGAGGGCAGCCTCCGCCGAATGGCTCGGAGCAACGGCTCGGTCACCGCATACAGAAAGCCCACGATGGGGTTGCGCGGGTCCGCACTGACCCACGATGTGATCGCACGCGCGATCAGGACCCATTGGTAGATCCACAGAACCCAGTGGAGCACCATCGCGATGCCGGTGAGCAGGTTGGCCAGGACGAACATCCGTTCGGAATCCTCCTCCCGCCGTTCTCAGGCGGCGACGGTCCTCGCGCCAAAGATCGCGGTCCCCACGCGCACGAGGGTGGCCCCCTCCTCCACCGCCGTCTCGAAGTCGTGGCTCATTCCCATCGACAGGTCATCCCCGTCCAGGAGACCCTCCTTCACGGCCTCGTCGCGCAGGATCCGCAGCCGACGGAAGTAGGGGCGCACCTGCTCCGGGCCGAGGTAGGGGGGCAGCACCATCAGCCCCGCGACCCGGAGCCCGTGGAGGCCCCGCATCCTCCGGAGCGCCTCGGTCAGCTCGGCCTCGGGCACGCCCGACTTGGTGGCCTCGCCGCCGAGATCGACCTGCACCAGCACCCGCAGGACGCGGTCGGACTCCGTCGCCGCGCGCGCCAGCCGCTGGGCGAGCGCGGCCGAGTCCACGGACTGGACCACGTCGAACAGGGACGCCGCCCGGCGCCCCTTGTTCGACTGCAGATGGCCGATGAGGTGCCACTCCAGACCGCGGGGCCGGAGGTCGGCGAGGGCGTCGATCTTGGCCCTCGCCTCCTGCACCCTGTTCTCCCCGAAGTGCCGGACTCCGGCGGCGAACGCGGCGCGCACGGACTCGGCGGGGAACGTCTTGCTGACCGCCACGAGGGTGATGTCACCCGGCGGGCGCGACGCGCGGTCCGCGGCCCGGGCAATCCGCTCCCGGACGGCGGCGACGCGGTCGGCAATCACTGCTTCAACGCCTCGAGGAGTCCCTTGGCGGTGGCCGCGTTCTGGGCGTTCGACGGGTTCGACGCGACGTACGCCTCGAGGTGCTCCACGGCCTCGGGGACCTTGCCCTGACCCACGAGGATGGTGCCGAGGTGGTAGTGCGCCTCGGCCAGGGAGGGGTCAGCGGCCAGGGCGGCCTCGAACGCCGCGGCGGCCTCGTCAGTCTGGCCCGAGCCCAGGAGGAAGATCCCCTGGTTGAGCTGGGCACCGGCGTCCTCCGGGTTCTCGGCGGCGGCCTCGTTCATCAGCGCGACGGCCTTCTCCTTCTGGCCGGAGTCCTGGTACATCTGGGCGAGAGCGGCGACGAACTCGGGATCGCCAGGACGCAGGTCGAGGGCCGCCTGGTAGCTCATCTCCGCGTTCGCCCAGTCCTTCCTCTGCGCGTAGATGTACCCGAGGTTCCGGTGGACCTCGGCGATGCCCGGCTGGATCTCGAGAATCTCGTTGAAGATCGCCTCCGCCTCGTCCAGCTTGCCGTCCCGGGCGAGCGCCACTCCCTGGCTGAATTTCTCCCGGACCACGGCCTCGTTCGGGTTCGCCTGGGCCGCCGCCGCCGTCTTGCTCATCAGCTGGAGCTCGGGGATCTGGGTAGCCAGGCCCATGGAGATCTTGATGTCGAGGGCCGCGGCGACATAGCCCTCCTTGCTGGCGGTGAAGTGGTACCCACCGATGGCCAGGCCCACCTGCTGGTACTCGCCCTTCTCGTTCGTCTTGACCTCGAACTTGCGGGACACATCTCCGGTGAACTCGATGGTGACGGTGGCGTCGGGGACCGGCTGGCCCTGGTCGTCCACGACTCGCCCCCGGGCCGCTCCCGTGGTCTGAGCCCCGGTTGGGGGCACCAGGAGGGCGAGGCCAACGAGCAGGGCGAACCCAGTGAGTGCGCGATTCATGGCTGTTCCTCCTCGAACGTATGAACACCCTAGTGTCTCACGCCGGGGTCGGGGCGCGATAGGGCAGGGGGTCCGTGCTGCCCGCCTCACGGAAGCCGCGGAGCCGCAACCGGCACGACTCGCAGGCTCCGCAGGCCCGGTCCTCGGCCTGGTAGCAGGACCAGGTCTTCTCGAGGGGCACACCCAGACGGAGCCCCCGGCGGACGATCTCGGCCTTGGACAGGTCGATCAGCGGCGTCACGATCCTCAGCGACGTTTCCGGCCGCGTCCCCAGACGGGCCGCCTCCTCGAAGGCCCGGTAGAACTCCGGCCGGCAGTCCGGGTATCCCGAGGAGTCCTCCCAGACCGCGCCCACGTAGACCGCGACTGCCCCCAGCACCTCGCCCCAGGAGACGGCGGCGGCGAGGATGTGAGCGTTGCGGAAGGGCACGTAGGAGGTGGGGACGACTCCCTCGACCGGCTCCCCTTCCCGCACGGGAACCCTCGCGTCGGTCAGGCTGCTGCCACCGATCTGCCGAAGGTCGGAGAAGTCGACGACCAGGCGGCTCTCCGCGGCGTAGTGGTCGGCGAGGGCGTGGAAGCAGGCGAGCTCCTTCGACTCCGTGCGCTGCCCGTAGTTGCCGTGGAGGAAGGCCACTCGGTGGTCACGGACGGCCAGCGCCGCGGTGAGAGCGGAGTCCATCCCTCCGCTGACGCACACGACGACCAGACTCTCGTTGCTCACACTCCCCTCTCCACCTCGGGCCAGAGAATCCTGTGCAGCTGCACCTGCACCCGCACCGGCAGGCCGTCCTCGAGAACCCAGCGCGCGAGCACGCCGGGCTCGAGCTGTCCGTGGACGGCCGCGAAGAGGACCGTGCAGCTCTCGGAGAGCCGCTTCCCCCGAACGATCTCACGCGCCCACTCGTAGTCCGCGCGCCCGGCGAGAACGAGCTTCGCCTCGTCCTTCCTCTTCAGTCGCTCCAGGTTCTCCCAGTCCATCCGGTCGGCTTCGCCCGACCCCGGAGCCTTGATGTCCATCACCGCCACCGCCCGGGGGTCCAGTTGGGCGAGCGAGACGTGGCCCGAGGTCTCGACGACCACCTCCCAGCCGTCGTCGAGGAGCCGGCGCACGAGCGCGAACGCCTCGGGCTGAGCGAGGGGCTCGCCCCCGGTCAGGCAGAGGAGGCGCGACGGGTGGCATTCCGCCGCGGCTACGATCTCGTCGATGTCGCGGCGAGTGCCCTCGTGGAACGCGTAGGCGGTGTCGCACCAGACGCAGCGCAGGGGGCAGCCGGTGAGGCGCACGAAGACCGACGGGCGTCCCACGCGCGTCCCCTCCCCCTGGATCGAGTAGTAGATCTCGTTGACGGTCAGCACTTCACTCGGAGTAGGTGGCGCTGCATCCCGGCGCCTCCCAGACGCGGACCCTCTTCAGGTGCCGCCCCTCCTCCCCCATGGCCGTCCTCACCTCCTGGAAGACGTACCGGGCGACGGCTTCGGCCGAAGGACTCTGGTCGACGAAGCCGGGGTGCGAGGTGATGTCGCCGTAGTGGAACCGTCCGCAGACCTCCCCCACCGCCTTCTTCAGATGCTCGAAGTCGACGACGACCCCGAGGCGGTCGAGGGTCTCCCCCTCCGCCACCACCTCGACACGCCAGTCGTGTCCGTGCTGGGGCTCGATCGGCTCTCCTCCGTCGTGCAGGACGTGGGTGGCGCAGAACGTCGTCTGGTAGGCAACCTCGAACACGTGGCCCTCCAGTCGCTCATGGTGCCGCCCCGGCGAGCGGCTGTCCAGCGAGGGACCCGTCCGGTGTCCGTCGCCACCGCCGAGTATGATGTCCCGCTCATGACCCACGCCTCCCCCGGGCAGCCCTTCGACATCCGTCGCGGCGCTCTCCTCATGATCGTCTCCGCTCTCCTCTTCGCGGGAATGGCCGCCGGGGTGCGGGTCATCTCCCGGGAAATGCCCAACGCCCCGATCGTCTTCTTTCGTCACTTCCTCATGCTGGTCTTCCTCGCCCCCTGGCTTCTGCGCGGCGGACGAGGGGCCCTCCGGACCGAGGACCTTCGGGGCCACCTCGTGCGCGGGCTCGCCGGGGTGGCCGCGGTGTCCTGCTACTTCTACGCCATCGCCCGCCTCCCGCTGGCCGACGCGGTCCTCCTGAACCAGTCGATCCCCCTCTTCGTTCCCCTCGTGGAGCGGGTCTGGCTGGGCGAGTCCATCCCGCCGCGCCTGTGGCGAGCGCTCCTGGTCGGCTTCGGCGGGCTGCTCCTGATCCTCCGCCCCGGCTCCGGCGTCTTCCAGCCCGTCGCCCTCGTCGGCCTGGCCTCGGCGGTCCTGGCCTCCGTCGCCCAGGTCGGCATCCGCCGCCTCACCCGGACCGAGCCGGTCACCCGCATCGTCTTCTACTTCGGCCTCATCGCCTCGCTCGCCGCCGCCCCTCCGGCCGCGCTCACCTGGCGCACTCCGTCGCCGGCCACCTGGGCCATCCTCGTGCTCATGTGCGTCCTCGCCACCATCGGCCAGCTCACCCTCACCCGCGCCTACGTCTACGCCCCGGCCGCGCGCATCGGCCCCTTCCTCTACGCCGGGCCGGTGTTCGCCGGTGTTCTGGACTGGCTTCTCTGGGGCCAGCTGCCCGACCGCCTGTTCGTCGCCGGCGCGGTCCTCGTGGTGGTGGCGGCCACACTGGCCCTGCGCATACGCCACGCGGCGCCCGTCCTCGCCGCCACCGCCGTTGATCCCTCGCTGCGCAGCGACTAACCTCGATCGATCATGCCCGACATCCGAGCCGGCACCATCACGTCGTGGAGACAGCTCTCGCCCGTCCTCGCCCGCTTCCGCCTCGCGCCCGAGGGAGGTCACCGGTTCCCCGCCTACGAGGCGGGCCAGTACCTGGCGCTGCGACGCGACGACTGCCGGCTCACCCGGCGGGTGGCTGGACCCGACGGACGCCCCCGCTACCTCCCCGAGCTCGACGAGACGGGACGGCAGAGGCGGGGCCCGGTGACCCACGCCTACTCCCTCGCCTCCGCCCCGTTCCAGACCGAGCGTGACTCTCACGTCGAGTTCCTCGTGGTGCTCGAGATGGCGAGCTCCCTCGGGCGCTTCACCGAATCGCTCTTCGACATGGAGCCCCGCCAGGGAGGTCTCATGCAATACGTCGAGCGCATCGTCGGCGACTTCACCCTCTCCCGGCGCGTCCACGAGGCCACTCACGTGCTCATGGTCGCCACCGGCACCGGGATCGCGCCGCTGGTCTCGATGGTGCGCCAGGTCGACCACGACGCCTCGAAGGGCCGGCCCGTCCCTCCCCAGGTCACGCTCCTCTACGCGAACCGAACGTGGCCCGAGCTCGCCTTCCACAACGAGCTGGACGCCATCGCCGCCGCGGGCCGCTTCGACTTCGTCTACGTGCCGTCCGTGAGCCGGCCCGGTGACGAGCAGGCCCGGGAGACGGTGGGCCGAGGGCGGGCCAACAACGTGCTCCGCCTGGCCCTCGGCCTGCCCATGGCCGAGGAGGCCGCTCTCGACCGAGCCCGGGCGACCGGAGAGGACACCACGGACCTCGAGGTAGCGGCGGCCCGAGCAGTGCCACCGCAGCTTCCCGCCGGCGTCGAGCTCGCCGCCCTCCGGGCGCGTCTGCGTCCCGGGAGCACGGTGGTCATGATCTGCGGAGGCGCGGCACCCATGGCCGACGTCCGCCAGGTGGCCGAGAGCCGGGGCTATCGCGTCGAGCAGGAGAAATGGTAGCCACCGCTTGTATTGAACGCCCCGTTCGGATAGGAGTGCTCCCCATGAAGACCTCTGTCGTCGTGCTCACCGCGCTCGCCGCGCTCACCTCGTCCGCGGCCCTCGCCCCCGCCCAGTCGCTCACCGGCTTCAAGGCCCACGACATGAGCCGGCCGCGCCCGCCCGTGGTCCAGCCCGCGCCGCAGGCCCTCCCCGTCCCGCCACCGGCCGACGCGATCGTCCTCTTCGACGGCACGGACCTCTCAGGTTGGCGCAGCGCCGACGGCGGTCCCGCGAAGTGGGTGATCGTGGACGGGGCCATCGAGTCGGTTCCGGGCAGCGGCTACCTGTTCTCGGCCCGGGGCTTCGGCGATGTCCAGCTCCACGTGGAGTGGGCGACGCCCGTGCCCGCCCGGGGCACGAGTCAGGGCCGGGGCAACAGCGGGGTCTTTCTCATGGGCTTGTACGAGGTGCAGGTCCTGGACTCGTACCAGAACGACACCTACCCCGACGGCCAGGCCGCGGCGATCTACGGCCAGTACCCACCGCTGGTCAACGCGTGCCGCCCGCCGGGCGAGTGGCAGACCTACGACATCGTCTTCCGCCGGCCCCGCTTCCACCCCGACGGCGGGCTCGCCACCCCGGCGCGAGTGACGGTGTTCCACAACGGCATCCTCGTCCAGGACGGGGTGGAGCCGTGGGGTCCGACCGCGTGGCTCCAGGCCCAGCCCTACACCGCCCACGCGGACAGGCTGCCGCTGGGCCTCCAGGACCACGGGAACCCGGTCCGCTACCGGAACATCTGGCTGCGCGAGCTGCCGGAAGGGCCCACCACGCTGCCGACCCCCGACCCGCGGCCGGTGGTCAACCTGTCTCTCTCGCAGCTCGAGCGGTACGTGGGCCGGTACGAGGTCGAGGGAGAGGGGCGGTCGGTCTACACGGTCACGCTAAAGGGGCGCACACTCCTCTGCGCGATCGGCGGTCGCGCGCTTGAGCTCGTGCCCCACTCCGAGGGCGCCTTCTCGCTGCGCTGGACCGCCGGCGACGTGGACTTCGATCTGAAGCCCGACGGCACGGTCACGGGCCTCACCTTCCGCCTGGGTGGGGACACCAACACCGCGACCAGGGTCGAGTAGCGAGACGTCACGACACGGTGGACGCCCAGGCAGTCGTCCTCTAGACTGCGCGCATGAAGAGCGTTCTCGTCGTCGTCCTGATGGCGTCCATTCCGCTCGCCGCCAACGCCGAGGTTCATCGGCACGGGGGTGGTCCGGACGCTCTCCCCTACGAGAAGTACGTGCGGGTGGTGAGCGAAGCCGACTCCCCCCTGCAGCAGGTCTACGTCAAGTCAAAGGACGGGACCTACGTCGCGACCGCGATCCGCAGACCGCGAGGCGAGGGTCCCTTCCCGGCCATCATCATCTTCCACGGCGCGCCCGGGGGGCGCGGGATGGAGCAGATCTCGGGCTGGTCACTCGGGGCCACGGGTGGCCCGGTGTGGGAGCGCTTCCTGCAGGAGGGCTTCGTGGTGGCGGTGGGCGACTACCGCGGCGGTGACTGGGACACCGCGAACGTGCCGTCCACCGGGAATGGCGCCACCGCGATCGACGACGGCCTCGCGGTGATCGACTACGTCGAGAAGCTGCCCTACGTCGACGCCTCCCGGGTCAACCTCTACGGCGTCAGCCTCGGCGGAAACCTGGTCTCGTTCCTGATCTCGAGGAAGCCGACCATTCACGCCGCCGTCCTGGGCGCGCCCGCCCCCATCTGGTTCCTGGGGATGAAGCGCCCCGAAGGGGCCGAACGCCCCGATCTCTCGGCAATGAAGCCCGACCCGGAGGTGGCCTCGGCCAACGTCGCCCCGATCCAGACCCCGGTCCTGATCCTCGTGGGTACCGAGGACCGGCTGGAGTCGATGGCCAGGACGCTGCACGACGAGCTGGCGAGGGCCGGCAAGTCGGTCCGCCTCGACGTCTACGAGCACGGCTACCACGACTTCGTGCTCGGCCCCCAGGGCCAGGACCGCCCCGACCTCGAGCGCGGCGAGGTGCTTCTGCAGGGCGCGCTCGACGCCCTGGAGCTGACGGTCTCGTTCGTGAAGGGCGTTCCGCCCGTCTCCCCCTAGCGCCGACGCGGTCGAGCTGGACGGCGCGGCGGCAGGGCCGGCCCACCGACGAGACCCCGGCTCCTGGCTCTGCACCACTGGCGGGAGCGTCTGACTCACTCCGTCAGGGGGACGTCCACGGCCAGCATCGTCTCCGCGGCCACGCCGTACGGGGCCCGAGCCAGGACCGTGCCGTCGCCTCCCATGGCCAGCGAGCTGCCGATGCAGAGTCGTCCCTCCCAGGGACCGGCATCGAGGCGACCGACGTTGGAGACGCCGACGGTGGCGATTCCCCTCTTCTCGGCGAGGATCGTGTACGCCGGGTCCCAGACGTCCCGCCCGTAGGGCTCCTTCTCGTTGTCGTGGTCGGAATCCACCGCCCACGCGCAGGGCGAGAGAATCAGCCGAGCCCCCATGGTCCCCAGGGCCAGCCCCAGCTCTACCGACGCCGGCGAGTTGTCCGCGCAGATCGTGATGCCGACCCGGCCGAAGGGGGTGTCGGCGACCTCCAGCTTCGTGCCCCGCGTGTAGAGGTCCCACGCGATATCGAGCTCGTTGATCTTGTGATGACGGAGGCGAATCCGGCCGCGATCATCGAGCAGGATCGAGGTGTTGAAGGTCCGGTCCCCGGCCCGCTCGGTGAGACCGGCGACGACCCAGATCCCGTGGGCCCGGGCGGCCTCGGCGAGCACATCGCTCACGGGCCCCGGGACAGGCTGCGCCCGCCGCGGAGCCTCGGGGTGGGTCCACCCGACATCGAGGCACTCGGGGAGGAGGGCGACGTCGCACCGCTCCTCTCGAGCGCGGGCCACCAGCGCCCGCGCCCGGGTCAGGTTGTCGTCGCCGGCCCCGGCCTTCACGAGGAGCTGGCACATGCCGACGCGCACCGAACGGGACACCGGATCCTGCCCTTCGTTCATCGGCACCACCCGGCGAGCCGACCAGGAGAGGAGGGCGGCACGCCCGAGAAAAGATCGGCGGTCCAGGCGATTCTCCCTTGCGGGGGCTCAGAACGGGGGGCGACGAGCATGCGGCTCGTCGCCCCCCGGTATGACTCGAACGATCCGAACACTGCCAGGGACTCGATCGCCATGGCCGGATCCTGTCCTCGGCCAGGGCATCCGGCCGTGGGCCGGTTCGGTCCTCAGAACCGGTAGCCGATGGCCGCCCCCACCTGGAACGAGGTCGTCTTGTACAGACCCTCGTACCCGTAGCGGCTCAGCCCGTCAGTCGAGCGGTCCCGGAAGAGCAGGTAGCGGCCGAAGAGATCCAGCTCCAGGTTCTCGTACCGATAGGTCCCGCCGAGCCCGAAGACGTGCCGGTCCTCGTCGTGCAGAAACGGCGAGATGGTGTCGGTGGGCTGGGGGCTGTGGTCGTACGCGTAGCCGCCCCGCACCGCCCAGGTGTCACTCAGGAGGTACTCGATGCCCAGTCGTCCTTCCCATATGGTTTCGTAGTCCTGCACCAGCTCGGTCGCGGTGATCCCCTCGCCGTCGGGGTAGGCGAACAGCACGCTGTCGAAGCTCGACCAGAAGGTGTAGATGAGGTCTCCTTCGATCGTCCAGTTCTCCCGACGAATGGCGATGCCTCCCGTGATGCTGGCCGGGTAGTTGTGGCTGACGAGCACGGGCTGTCGCGGTGGCAGGCTCGCGGCCACGATCGTGTCCACGACGTCGTCGCCGGTCAGGATCTGGTTGAAGTCGGCCTCCCCTTCGTACTCCGCACTCACCTTGCTGCGGTAGTGCAGCCCGATCGAGAAGTTCTCCGACGGGCTGGCCAGGATGCCCGCGTTCCACCCGAAGCTGGTGTCGCTGGCGCCGGTGATCGTCAGCTCGGCCACGTCGGTGGGGTCGGGGAACGGGTTGGGGTCGGCCACGAGGCGCTGCTGATGGTCGAAGCTCGCGAAGAGGATGTCGAGACCGGCGCCGATGGTGAGCCGGTCCTCGATCTTGTAGGACACGGTGGGATTCAGGTTTCGGGCCCGGATGCGGCAGTCGGTGCAGATGTAGCGACCGGTGAACTCGTCCGGGTTCTCCCACAGGGCGCGGGTCCCGAACTGGGTGTAGAAGCCGAGCCCCAGGACCCAGTCGTCCGCGACCTGGGTCGTGAGGTAGATGCTGGGAAGGACCCCGAGCCCACCGTCGGTCGTCTCGAGGGTTCCCGCTGGCGGATAGGGCCCCTCACCGGTGAAGTCGGTATTGAGGCTCCCGAAGCCGGCGCTCACGTAGAGATGAGTCCCCCGGAGCATGCCAATCCCCGCTGCGTTGAAGTAGATGGCGGAGGGATCGTAGGCCTGGGCCACGTAGGCGCCGGCGAAGCCCATGGCCCGGGCGCCCTGGTTGTAGATCTCGAAGCCACCGGCTTCGGCCCGGCCGGTCGAGCCCACGAGCAGCCCCAGCGCTGCCAGGGCCGCCAACGCACGCGGTCGGAGAGCGACGATCATCGAACCTCCTTGTCGAGGGGCGCAGCCCCGCGCCGATCCGGCGCCGCGGGCTGTCCACACACGTGCCCAGAGGATACTCCATCTTGGGGCCTCCGGGGACCCATGCCCTTCCAATTGTGGCCTCGATCACAGGACGGCGGGCGCCGGCACGCCGGCCTCAGGCCATGAAGCGCTCGACCTCGGCCAGGTCGTGGACGAGGCGGGCCGGGGGCAGGCTCTCCAGGAAACGCTGTCCGTAGGCCTTCCGGACGAGGCGGCTGTCGAGGACAGCCAGGATGCCGGTATCGGAAGCCGACCGGATGAGTCGGCCGAGACCCTGCTTCAGCGTCAGGACCGCCACCGGCACCTGGTACTCGGCAAACGGGTTTCGGCCGCGGCTGCGGAGACGGTCGATGCGGGCCCCGACCACCGGGTCGCCGGGCGAGGCGAAGGGGAGCTTGTCGATGATCACGCAGGAGAGCTGCTCTCCCACCACGTCCACTCCCTGCCAGAAGGAGGCCGTGGCGAGGAGCACGGCGTGCGGAGTCGCGCGGAAGGTCTCGAGAAGCGCCGGCTTGGGCGCCTCGCCCTGGATGAAGAGCGGGTAGTCGATCCGCCCCGCGATCCGCTCCGCCACCGCGTTCATGTTGGCGTAGGAGGTGAACAGGACGAAGGCCCGGCCCCTCGAGAGCTCGAGAAGATGGACGATCTCCTCGGCGGCGTGGTCCACGAACCCCGGTGCCGGCGGCTCGGGCAGTCCCCGGGGCACGTAGAGGACCGCCTGGTCCTCGAAGTAGAAGGGCGAGGGCAGCAGGAGCTCGTCGGTGGCCTCGATCCCGAGTCGGTCCCTCAGGAAGGAGAATCCGCCGTCGACGGCGAGCGTGGCCGAGGTCAGGACCGCGGCCCGCACCTGATCGAACATCAGCTCCTTGAGCCGCTCGGAAACGTCGATGGGCATCGCGCGGAGGAACACGCCGCGGCCTCGCGTCTCGATGAAGTAGACGTGCCCGTCGTCCTCCGCCTTGAAGAGGAAGGCGAGCTCACCAGCGAGAGTGAGGCAGCGACCCGCGAGCCCGGCGATCGTCTCCGGCCGATCGGGAATCGCGAGCAACGCGGTGCGCAGCCCTTCGAGACGCTGGAGCAGGGCCAGCGCCTCCTCCGTGGCCCGGGTCGTGATCCAGTTGGGAGGCAGGCGGCGCGCGGGACCGCGAGAGAGCTGTCGGAAGAGCCGCTCGGATCGCATCCGCACACTGGCGAGCTCGGACCGCACCTCCCGGGCATCGAGTTGAGCCTCCTTGAGAGCACTCTCGACGTCCCGGGTCAGCTCCTCCACTCGGTATGAGGAGACCTGCACGCCGAAGTACTGGGTGGCCACGTCCTCGACCAGGTGGGCCTCGTCGAGGATGACGGTGTCGTAGGGAGGGATCACCTGCCCGTAGCTCCCATCCTTGACCGCGAGGTCCGCGCACAGAAGGTGGTGATTGACCACCACGAGGTCGGCCTCCAGGGCCCGCTGGCGCATCTTCGTCACCCAGCAGGCGTCGTAGACCGAGCACGACTGACCGATGCAGGTCTCGCTCGTGGCCGAGATCTCGCGCCAGAAGTCGACGGTGTCGGGCAGGTCGGCGATCTCGGCCCGGTCACCGGTCTCGGTCTCGGTGGCCCACGCCTCCACGGATTCGAAGAGCGGGATCTCGTCCGTCTGCCGGAACGTTCCCCCCTTCGCGAACGAGGCGTGACGGAGGAGACAGAGGTAGTTCCCCCGTCCCTTCATGACCGCCACCGAGACCTCGCGACCCAGCGCCTTCGCCAGGAGGGGGATGTCCTTGTTGACGAGCTGCTCCTGGAGGTTCTTCGTCCCGGTGGACACCACCACCCGGCGCCCGAGCTCGACCGCCGGCAGGAGGTAGGCCAGGGTCTTCCCGGTTCCCGTCCCGGCCTCCGCCAGGAGCAACCCCCCGTCCTCGAGCACCCCCCGGACCGCCTCCGCGAGCCGCTGCTGGGCCGGACGCTCCTCGTAGCCGGGGAGAACGCGGGCAAGCTGCCCATGGGCGCCGAAGAAGGCCACTACTTCTTCCAGAAGTCCGGGGTCAGGATCACGATCAGGGTGTAGAACTCCAGCCGTCCCGCCACCATGCAGACCGTGAGCACCCACTTCGACAGCGCAGGCAGGTGCGCGTAGTTCTCGGTGGGACCGACGGAGCCGAAGCCGGGGCCGATGTTGAACATGCACGCCACGGTGGCCGCGATGGACGTGAGCAGGTCGACGCCCTGGGCCGCGAGGAGGAGGCAGCTCAGGGCGAGTACGACGAAGGCGAGGTAGACCAGGTTGAGGAGGCTCTGGATGGTCACCTCGGGGACGACCCGCCCCCCCAGCCGCACCGTGAACACCCCGTGCCGCTCGACCATCCGGCGGAACTCCCGCCCCACCACCCGGGCCAGCAAGACGGAGCGGGAGACCTTGATCCCCCCCGCCGTCGATCCTGTGCAACCGCCGACGAACATGAGCCCCAGCAGGATCATCTTGGCCAGCGGGTACCAGAGCTCGAAGTCCTCGCTGCCGAAGCCGGTCGTGGTGAGGATGGAGGTCACCTGGAACGCCGCCCCGCGGATCGCTCGGTCGGTGTCGAAGCCATTGAACAGAATCAGGGTCGGGGTGATGAGGACGGCGGCCGCGAACGCGATCAGGAGGTAGGCGCGCACCTCGAAGTCGGTGAAGAAGGTCCGGGGCTTCCGTTCCACGAACAGCCGGTAGTGCTGGACGAAGCTGGCCCCGGCCATCAGCATGAAGACGATGATGATCCACTCGATCGCCGGGCTGTTGAAGCCTCCCACGCTCGCGTTGCGGGTGGAGAAACCGCCGGTACCGAGGGTCGAGAAGGCGTGGCTGAGAGCTTCGAACCAGGTCATCCCGGCCAGACGGAGGGCCAGCACCTCGGCCACGGTGAAGGCCACATAGAGCTTGTAGAGTGAGAGCGCGGTCTCCGCGATGCGCGGCTTCAGCTTCTCCGACTTCGCCCCCGAGAACTCGGCCCGGTAGAGCGACATGCCGCCGTGTCCGACCAGGGGCAGGATGGCGAGCCCCAGGAGGACGATGCCCATTCCCCCGAGCCAGTGGCTGAAGCAGCGCCACAGCTGGATCGGCTCCGGAAGCACCTCGACGTCGGTGAGGACGGTGGCGCCGGTGGTGGTGAACCCGGAGGTGGCCTCGAACACCGCGTCCGTCACGCTGCGGAAGTAGCCGGACCAGACGAACGGCAGGGCGCCGAAAGCAGCGGCCACGAACCAGGCCAGCACGACCAGGGCCAGGGCCTCGCGTTGCTTGAGCTCCCTCTCCGGGCGCGGCAGGGCCGCGAGAAGAGAGCCGCCGCACGCCGCGGTCACGAGCGCCGACCCGACGAGGGCCTCGAGGCCCCCGCCCCCGAACACGAGCCCCCAGCCGATCGGGAGCAGCATGGAGACAGCGAGAGCGAGGAGGAGCTGGCCGAGGATGTAGCCGACGGCCGCCCAGCGGATCAGCACGCCTCAGGCCCTTCCCGACTCCGCGAGGAACGCCGACTCGAGCTCCGGCACCACGCTCTCGAGGGCGAAGAAGAGGACCCGGTCCCCGGGGTGGATCTCCACCTCGCCGCGGGGCACGACGGCCTCGCCGCCGGGCCGCACGATCGCCCCCACGATCGACCCGCGGGGGAAGCGCAGGTCGCGGAGCTTGCGGCCCACGTACTTCGACTTCTCGGTCGCCACCAGCTCCAGGGCCTCCGCCTCCTCCTCGCGGAACGTCGTGACCGAGAGCACCCTTCCCTTGCGGACGAACTGGAGGATCCGGTCCACCGCCGCCAGGCGTGGGCTCACCGTGGTGTGCACCCCAAGCCGCTGGGCCATGGGCAGGTAGTTCAGGCGGTTGATGAGGGCCACCACCTTGTGCGCCCCGAGCCGGCGGGCGAGGAGCGAGGCGATGATGTTGTCCTCGTCGTCGTTCGTGAGGGCGAGATAGGCGTCCACGCCCTCGATGCTCTCCTCTTCGAGGATGAGCTGGTCGGTCCCATCGGCGTGGAGGACGACCGTCTTGTCGAGGATTTCGGCGATGCGAGCGGCGCGGTCGGCGTTCCTCTCGAAAAGCTTGACACTCACCCCCTGTTCTTCGAGGAGCTCCGCGCACGTGATGCCGAGCTGCTTCCCGCCCAGGATGAACACGCGCTCCAGCTCCGTCGTCCGCTTGAGTCCCATGAACTCGACGACGTCCAGCAGGTTCTCGCTGGTGCCCAGGACGTAGAGGTGGTCTCCGACCTGGAGCTCCACCGCGCCATGGGGGACGATCACCTGGGGGCCGCGGAAGATCAGGGCGATGAGGGAGTTCTCGGGAGGCCCGTCTTTCTGCAGCTCGACGAGAGTGCGGCCAGCGAGTCGCGAGCCACGTTCGACGTTCATCCCGAACAGCCGGATCTGGCCGTCGGCAAACTCGTAGATGTCGGAGACCCCGGGCAGGCGAACGACCCGCATGATCTTCTTCGCCAGCTCCTCCTCTGGGTGGATGACGAGGTCGATCTTGATCTCGGACTCCTCGGCCACGCGCTTCCACTCGTCGACCTCGTGGGTCCGGAGGCGCGCCACCTTGATGGCCGCCGGCGCCTCGACCTGGGCGATGAGGCACGCGAGCAGGTTCACCTCATCGAGGTCGGTCACCGCGATCACCATCTCGGCGCGGGCGATTCCGGCCTTCTGCATGGAGGTGACGCGTGAGGCGCTGCCCGTGACCACGTGCGCGTCGAGCGTGGACTCCAGCTCCTCGCAACGCGTCGGCTTGGGGTCGAGGATGGTGACCTCGTTGCCCTCGCGGATCAGGCGGCGCGCAGTGAGTGCACCCACTTGTCCGCCTCCGCAGATGAGGACGCGCATGGCGTGGAGATTAGCTCACGTCGCTGGACACCGCCAGCCCGGGTGCGAGGATGACGGCGACTCGGCCTCTCGAGCGGCCGTCTTCGCCCCCGGCGCCCACTCGGCAGCGAGGTCCGGGAAACCCATCCCGGAGCGCCCGAACCGACGTCAGGGAATCCCGAGCACTCCTGCGAGCAGGGCGAGCGCGACGACAGAGATGACGGACCGTGCCCGGAAACGGGGGCGCACGGGCCACTCTCTCATGGAGCCAACGCCCGCGGTCAGGCGCTGGCCAGAGCCTTCTCGTAGGACTCGAGGCGCGCGGCGTAGAGCGGGAAGCGGTCGCAGAGCTTCTGCACGTCCTGCTTCACCGCGGCCAGCTCCGTCTCGTTCTCGACGCTGCCGAGGGCACGGGAGATGAGGTGGCCGATCTCCTCCATCTCCGCCTCCTGCATGCCCCGGGTGGTGAGGGCGGGGGTCCCGATACGGATTCCCGAGGCGATCATGGGCTTGTTGGTGTCGAAGGGGATCGTGTTCTTGTTGACGGTGATCCCGGCGTCGTCGAGGGCCTTCTCCGCCACGTTGCCGGTGAGGCCCTTCGAGAAGACGTCCACCAGCAGGAGGTGGTTGTCGGTGCCCCCGGAGACGAGGCGCCACCCTTCACCGGACAGGGTGCTCGCCAGCACCTTCGCGTTGGCCACGATCTGCTTCTGGTAGTCCGCGAACTCCGGGGCCTGGGCCTCCTTGAACGCCACGGCCTTGGCTGCGATCACGTGCATGAGGGGTCCGCCCTGGACCCCCGGGAAGACCGCCCGGTTGAGGTCCTTCTTCTGCTCCTCCCCGCAGAGGATGAGCCCACCCCGGGGCCCACGCAGGGTCTTGTGGGTCGTGGTGGTCACGAACTCACAGTGGGGGACCGGGTTCGGGTGGAGACCGGTCGCCACCAGGCCTGCGATGTGGGCGATGTCCGCCATGATCACGGCCCCGCACGCGTCGGCGGCCTTCCGGACCGCCGCGAAGTCGATGGTCCGCGGGTAGGCGGACGCTCCCACCACGATGACCTTCGGCCGGTGCTCGGCGGCCAGGGCGGCCAGGGTCTCGTAGTCGATCCGCTCGTCTTCCTTGCGCACGCCGTAGGGCACCACCGTGAAGTACTTCCCCGAGAAGTTGAGCGGGTGTCCGTGGGTCAGGTGGCCTCCGTGGGAGAGATCCATGCCGAGGATCGTGTCCCCGGGCTGGAGAGTGGCCAGGTAGACCGCGGTGTTGGCCTGGGCGCCGGAGTGGGGCTGAACGTTGGCGTGATCGGCTCCGAAGAGCTGCTTCGCTCGTTCGATGGCCAGGCTCTCGGCCACGTCCACGAACTCACAGCCACCGTAGTAGCGGCGCCCCGGGTATCCCTCGGCGTACTTGTTGGTGAGAACCGTTCCCAGGGCCTCGAGCACCGCCTCGGAGACGAAGTTCTCGGAGGCGATCATCTCGAGCTGGCGCCCCTCCCGGCGAGTCTCGTTCAGGATGGCGTCCGCCACTTCAGGGTCGATGCGGGCCAGGTTCTCCATGGGGGCTACCTCTCGATCTTGGCCACGCGGCGCCCGTGGCGTCCGCCGGCAAAGGGAGTGTTCAGCCAGGTTTCGAGGATGGCATCGGCCGCCGCGGGGTCGGTGGTCCGTCCGCCCAGGGCCAGGACGTTGGCATCGTTGTGCTCACGGCTGAGGCGAGCTCCGTCCTCGTCGCACACCAGCGCCGCTCGCACTCCGGCATGGCGGTTGGCGGTGATCGACACCCCGATCCCGGTGCCGCAGACGAGAACGCCGCGGGAGAAGAGTCCCGAGGCCACCGCCTCGGCCACGCGGTGGGCGAAGTCGGGATAGTCCACGGAGTCCTCGGAGGTGGTCCCCACGTCCTCCCAGGGAACCCGCAGACGGTCGAGGGTGTCCTTGAGCTTCTCCTTGAGGGCGAAGCCGGCGTGGTCGGATCCGAGGATGACAGGGTCATGCATGGGCATGGTCGTGCGAAGGGGAACAGTATACCCGCGGAGTCGCGGGCCCCCGGACGCGACCGGCCGATCGAGCCGCGCTCAAGGCTCCGGGGACGGCTCCGGCAAGCCCCTCACCCACTCGGCAATGGTCGTTGCCCACTCGTTTCCCGCCTGCTCCAGGAGGTCGTTGTGGCCGGCGCCCGCGAAGAGGTGGAGGCGCTTCGGCTCGGGCGCAGCCTCGTAGAGCGCCCTTCCCTGCTCGACGGGCACGATCTCGTCGCGGTCGCCGTGCATGACGAGGACCGGGCACTCGAGGCCACGGATTCTCCGGAGGTTCGGGTAGGCGTCGGGCACGAGGGGTGTCGGGATGAAGGGGTAGTGGACCCGGCCCATGTCGCGCACGCTGGTGAAGGCGGAGAGCAGGACGAGCCCCCGCGGCGGGGCCTCGCGAGCCAGCGCCACCGCCACTCCGCCACCGAGCGATTCCCCCAGGTAGAAGACGCGCTTCGGGTCCAGGCCGTCCTGCCGAGCGAGGGCCAGGAGCGCCGCGCGGGCGTCGTTGCACGTTCCCTCTTCGCTGGGGCTCCCCGTGCTCCGCCCGTATCCCCGGTAGTCGAAGGAGAAGACGTCGAATCCGACGTTGGTCAGGAGGCGGGCATGGAGGAGTCGGTCGCCGATGTTGCCCGCGTTGCCGTGGAAGAGGAGCACGTGGCCGAGGGGGTCCTCACCGGCTCGGAACCACCACGCGTGCAGCGTCTCGCCGTCTTCGGTCTCGAAGACCACGTCCCGGGCTTCCAGGCCGAAGGCGGCGGGGCCGGCGAAGAACTGTCTTGACGGGAAGTAGAGGAGCGAGTTCAGCAGGAAGGGCAGCATGATCCAGAGCACCCCCAGGATGAAGGCGGCCGAGGCGAGCACGCGAAGCACACGACGGAGCATCCCCCATTATTTGACGATATGCTCTCCGGCACCGTGGAAACCGAAGGGCCGGTCGTCGTCAATCGCCGGGCCGAGGCGCGCATCGCGCGTGGGCACCCGTGGATCTTCCGCTCGGACATCGTGGAGGACGGCGGAGCGACGCCGGGGGCGCTGGTGCGGGTGGCCGATCCCCGGGGTCGGCCCCTCGGCTTCGCGTTCTGGTCGTCGCAGTCGGAGATTCGCCTGCGCATGGTGGAGCGCGGCGAGTCGTTCCCCGAAAGTTGGCTACGCGACCGGATCGAGCAGGCCATTGCCTGGCGCCGGAAGGTGGCGCCGGGGGCCGAGGCGTATCGAGTGATCCATGGGGAGGGAGACGGGATTCCGGCCCTCGTGGTCGACCGCTACCGGGATCACCTCGTGGTCCAGACGCTCTCCCAGGGCACGGAGCGGGCGAAGGCCGAGATCGTGAGCGTCCTCGTCGATCTTCTCGAGCCCACGGGCATCGTCGAGCGCAACGACCCGAAGGTGCGGGGCCTCGAGGGCCTCGAGCAGACCGTGTCCGTCCTCCACGGCGAAGTTCCGGAGACGGTTGAGGTGAACGAGGGTGACGTGCGCCTGCGCGTCGACCTGCGGAGCGGACAGAAGACCGGGCTCTTCCTGGACCAGCGCGAGAACCACCTCGCCGCCCGGAGGTACGCTCGCGGTCGAGTCTTCGACGGGTTCACCTACGATGGCGGCTTCGCGCTGCAGGTGGCGCGGGAAGCGGACGAGGTCCTGGCGGTGGACCTTTCGGCGGAGTCCCTCCGACGGGTGGAGATCAACGCCGAGCTCAACGGGCTCACCAACGTGACCCCCCGGGACGCCAACGTCTTCGACGTGCTGCGCGGTTTCGACGACGAGGGCGAGCGCTTCGACATGGTCATCCTCGACCCTCCCGCCTTCGCCAAGAGCCGCAAGGCGGTCGACAAGGCGATCCGCGGCTACAAGGAGATCAACCTCCGGGCCCTCAAGGTCTTGAGCCCCGGCGGGTGTCTCGTCACCTGCTCGTGCTCGTACCACATCCACGAGGACGACTTCGAGCGCCTCCTGACCGAGGCGGCGGTGGACGCCGGGGTCACGGTGTCCCTGGTGGAGAAGCGCCGCCAGGCCCGTGACCACCCCGTCCTCCTCGGGGTGCCCGAGACGCACTACTTGAAGTGCTTCGTGCTCCGGAAGGAACGCTGAGCGTTCTCTCTCGACTAAATCAACTCTTGCCTTATTAATCACTTACAGACGCTTGCGTTTCACTCCCTTGACAAGATGCTTGGTAATCTTATACTTACGGTTAGCTGTGGCTTACCAAGAAATTCTCCAGGCACTGGCCGATCCGACCCGCCGGTCGATCTTCGAGGAGCTCCGCCGGGGCCCCTCCCCGGTCGGCCGGCTGGCCGAGAAGATCCCGGTTTCGCGTCCGGCCGTCTCGCAGCATCTTCGGGTGCTGAAGGGCGCGGGCCTGGTCCGGGAGCGACAGACGGGGACGCGTCGCGTCTACAGCGTGGAGCTCCACGGTCTCGTCGAGCTTCGCAAGTATCTGGACGGCTTCTGGGAGGACGTGCTGCGGGCCTTCAAGGCCGAGGCGGAAAGGGCGGGGTCGAGCGCGGGGGAGGAAGACGATGGCCGCGAGCAAGGTTGAGCGGATCGAGCCGTACCTCGAGCCGCTTCGCAAGTCCGTGACGGTGTCGTGCTCCGTGGAGCATGCGTTCGAGGTCTTCACCGGCCGCATCAGCTCCTGGTGGCCGCTCGGCCAGTACTCTGTCGGACAGGAGCAGGCCCGGGACTGTGCCATCGAGCCCCGGGTGGGCGGCGAGGTCTACGAGGTCGACGAGCGCGGGGAGCGCTCTCCCTGGGGCCGTGTCCTGGCCTGGGATCCGCCCCGGCGCTTCGCCATGACCTGGCACCCGGGGCGCGAGGCCGACACCGCCCAGGAGGTCGAGGTCCGCTTCGAGGCCACCCCGGAAGGGGCGAAGGTGGAGCTCGAGCACCGCAACTGGGCCGTCCTCGGCGACAGGGCCCGGGAGACGCGCGAGGGCTACGACAGCGGATGGGCCCACGTCTTCGGTGAGTGCTTCGTCGCCGCTTGCGGGACGGAGTGACCGGAGACCACGTGTTTCCTCCGGTGATCCATTCATCGCCGCTGCGAACACGTTGCCACCTTCGCCAGACACGTCGCCAGGTCTGCTGAGCGAGGTCGTGCAGTTCCCCCGTTCAGGGAAACCGGTAATAGAAGTACGTCCAGTCCGCGTATGTCACGACGCGGAGCAGCTCCAGCAGCTCCGGTGAGGGCACGGCTTCGTCCTCGCGGACGTTCCAGACGTCGAGGGCGTGCCGGGCGAAGCCTCCTCGGCGACCCCAGTCGAGCTCGTGGGCCTTCCTCTGTCGTCCACAGGACGCACAGGTCCAGGGCTTCTCCGGCGCCAGCCGCCACTCCTGGAGCCGCTCCCGCCATCCGTCGTGGCGGTGCCCGCAGCCGGGGCACGACGGGGCCTGCGCGTTTCCGCCCCCGAGGAAGATCGTGTCCTCGGTGGTCTCCGAGAGCGCTACGTGGCAGGCCTCCTCTCCCGCCGGTGGGGTCACCCCCTCCTCGAAGAGAACCAGCTCGAGGAACCGCGGCCCCGCCCGGTGGTGCAGCTCGCCGAGATGACCGAAGGAGGGGCCGATCAGGCCGAGCTGACGGAGCGACTCCAGCAGCTCCGGGGGATCCTGGAGGATGGCCCGGGGATCCTCGGGGTGCATGACGAGCTTGTGGTCAGGCATGCCTTCACTCCTCCAGTGCTCCCGTGATCCGTGGGGCTGGTGGGAACAAGACACTCCATACCAGATCCGCAAGTGGGCCGCCATCCCTCCGATGGCAAGAGCCGGGGCCCTGTGCTAGCGTCCGCGGGGGTGAAGGGGGATCCCCGACGATGACCGAGCCCGCGGACAGTCAGGAGCGGAGCGCCGGCGCGCCGCCACCGGTGGCTTCCCGCGAGCGGGGCGTGCACCCGGCGGTCCAGGTGGGGTGGATGTTCGGTCGCGTGTTCAACGCCGTCTTCCTGGCCACGATGGCGGTCATCGCCGAGGCGAGCCTCGCGCGGTGGGTGCCCCTTCGTCCGCCGCTGTTCGGCCTGGGGGTCTTCGTCGTGGTGCTGGTCCTCGGGCTGTGGCACGCCCGGATGCTGTTCCGGAGCTGGAAGTGGGCCCTGAGGCCCGATGACGTCGTGGCCCGCTACGGCGTCGTGTGGCGGGTGAGCCGGTCCATCCCCCGCGTGCGAGTCCAGCACGTGGACGTGCGCTCTGGCCCCATCGACCGGGCACTCGGTCTCGTCGAGGTCTCCCTCCACGTGGCCGGCTCCGCGGGGCCGGTCCTCACCATCCCCGGCCTCGCCCCGGCCGAGGCCGGGGCGCTGCGCGAGGCGCTCCTCGACTCGGCGAAGGTCTCGTGAGCGACCAGGGCCCTCGCCCCGGCCAGAACGTCGAGGCACACCGCCTCCACCCCCTCACCGTTCTCCTCGAGATCGGGCGTGTCCTCGGGCGATTCGCCTGGTTCCTGGTGATGCTCCTCGTGGTGAGCTCGCTCGGGGGACGCCAGGCCGACCCGACCACCTGGATCTTCTTCCTGGCTGGCTCCGGCGTACTGGTGGCCCTGGCGCGCTACCTGAGCCTCCGCTACTGGGTCGACGGCAGCCACCTCGTCATCCGCAGCGGGATCGTCTCCCGCCAGCTCCGCACCATCCCCCTGGACAAGATCCAGAACGTGGAGCTGCGTCAGAACGCGATCCAGCAGCTCGTGGACGTGGTGGACTTCCGGATCGAGACCGCGGCCGGCCCCGAGGCCGAGGCCCACCTCGCCGTCCTGGCCCGGGACGAGGCCGAGCGGCTGAAGGCCGAGATCCTGTCCGGCCGCGGACTGCCCACGGACGAGCCCGAGGCCGCGCCCGCCTCCCGCGTCCTCTGGCAGGCCACCCCCGGCGACCTCGTCGTTCTGGGTGCCACGTCGAACCGGGTGGGCGCGATCGTGGGCGCCCTCGCCGGTCTGCTCGTCTTCCTCGGACAGGAGCTGCCCCGCTACTTCGAGAGGCTGCAGAAGGGGCTGGCCGGGGTCGCGGGAGTGGTGAGCCCGCTCCTCGCGGGCGCCGTGCTCCTTGGAACCATGCTGCTCCTCGGCTGGCTCCTTTCCATCGTGTTGGCCGTCGTCCGCAACTTCGGCTTCCTGGTCACCCGCGAGCCCGACGGCCGACTACGCCGGCGCTACGGGCTGCTGTCGCGCTTCGAGACCGTTGTGAACCCCGCTCGCATCCAGCTCCTGCGCGTGGGGGCATCGTGGCTCCGGAGACGTCTGGGCTTCTGGGAGGTGGCCGCCCACACCGCCGGCTCGTCCTTCGACGGGCAGCGCTCGGGCTCGGCCCTGCTCTGCCCGCTCCTGCGCCGACGGGAGATGGCGGGCTTCTGCGACCAGCTCCTTCCCGGCCTCGATCTCGACGTCGTCGACTGGAGGCCGGTGAGCCCGGCCACCATCCGTCGCGGGTTCCTCCGATACCTCTTCATCGCCCTCGTGCTGGTGGGAGCCGCCGCCCTGGCCCTCGGCCACTGGACCTGGATCGTGGCCCTCGTCCCCGGAGCGCTCCTGGCCTGGGCCCTGGCCCTGCGTCGCTACCGCGTCCTCGCCTGGGCGCTCCACGCGGGGCACCTGATCTCGCGCACCGGCGTGCTGCACCGGCGCCTGACCATCGTCCCCGAGAGCAAGATCCAGTGGGTCGGCCTCACCCAGAGCCCGTTTCAGCGCCGGCTGGGGATCGCGTCGGCGACCGTGGCCACCGCCGCCGGCGCCGCGCACATCGTGGATCTCGCCGAAGAGACGGCGGTCGAGCTTCAGCGGTCGCTCTCGAGCGCGGCCTCCGCCGCCGGGGCCTGGCTCCCGGACGCGGTCTGACCTTCGTCGGCCATACCTATAATTGGTTGAGTGAGTCCTCCTTCGATGAGCGGTCGATGAGGGTGCCTGTGCGAGCGATCTGACGGTTGTCGCTGGTCCTGGGTCTGTCCACCGCGGCGGCGAGCGCTGTTGCGGGCGATGCCTCCGACCCCGCCGCGCCGCGCGTCGTCCGACTCGGCGTCGTAATCGACGGGGAGGCCCCGCGCACCCTGCCCATCGCCGACCGGTTTCGCCAGGAGATCCGGGCGCTGCTCCAGGGCGAGTTCACGGTAGAGGAGAAGCTCGTCGCTGCCGATTGGACGCTGCCGGGCGTCGGCGCCGTCCTCGACCGGTTGCTCGCCGACCCCGAGGTGGACGTGGTGCTGGCCGGAGGCATCCTCGCCTCTGACGAGGCGTGCCGGCGCCGGGGCCTGGCCAAGCCCCTCATCGCGCCCTACGTCCTGGACGCGTCAATCCAGGGGTTCCCCATGACGGAGGGACGCAGCGGGGAGCCGAACCTCGTCTACGCCACCTACTCCCCGTCCTTCGTCTCGGACATCGAGACCTTCCGCTCGATGGTTGAGTTCGAGCGGCTGGCCGTGGTGACGTCGGCCACCCGGAGCGGGGCCGCCGCGGTGGTGCCCGAACGGCTCGCCGCCGCCGGGCGCGAGGCGTGGTCGTATCCCTCGCCGGTCAGCCCGAGACTTCTGGCCAGAGGCCGCCCACGGGGAATCACCCTTTGGGTGCAACCGAGCCGGCCATGGGGCATACTGGCGCCGTGCTGACGGCCACCCTGGCTGAGTCGGGCATCTCGCTCCGTCCCACGCGGGCCAGCGTCCTGCTGGCAACCCTCGGCATCGTCGGGGCTCTCGCCCCCGCCCTCGGGGCCCAGGACGTGACCCCGGAGTCGGACCTCCCCACCGTCACCTCCATCGCCGCAGTGAGGGCCCTCGACCGCGGAGAGGCGGACCGGGGCTATCCGGTCCGGCTGCGGGCCACGGCCTCGCACGTCAGCACGGCGGGATACTCCCAGCTGTTCGTCGACGACGGCACGACCGGGATCTACGTCAACCTCAGCGAGCTGACGGACGAGCTCCAGGTCACCACCGGTGACCTCGTGGAGCTGACGGGACGGACCGACAGCGGCGACTTCGCCCCCGTCATCGTCGCCGCGTCGGTTCGGGCCGTAGGCCGAGGGCGGCTCGGCCCGCCGCCCGCGCCTCCCTACTACGAGCTCGCCACCGGACGCTTCGACAGCCAGCGGATCGAGATCACTGGAATCGTGCGATCCACCCAGGCCCAGGACCCGCGCTTCGTCGCCGAGGTGGCGGTCCCCGGGGGGACGGTCCAGGCGAACTTCGGGAACGTCACGGAAGAATCGCTTCCTCCCCTCGTGGACGCGCGGGTTCGCCTGCGAGGGGTGTGCTCCTCGACCTTCACCGCGACCGGGCAGCTGACCGGGGTCGCCATCCAGGTCGCGCGGGTGGAGGACGTCGTCATCGAGGAGCCGGGGCCAGCGGATCCCTTCACCCTCGCGCCGCGCCCCCTCAACCGGGTCCTCGAATTCTCGACGGACGGCTCGACGGACCATCGCATCCACCTGCAGGGGGTGGTGACCGTCACCCGACCCGGGCAGTACGTCTACCTTCAGGATGCGCAGGGGGGGTTGAAGGTCGAGAGCGCCGATGAGATCTCGCTGGCTGCGGGGGATCGTGCCGACGCGGTGGGCTTCCCCGTCTTCGTTCGGGGGTCCCGGCCCATCCTGGCCAACGCGAGCCTTCGTAGAGCGGGCCAGGGAGCCGAGCCGGACCCCGTCCCCGTCGACGCCGAGACTCCCCTCTCCATCGAATACGACGCCACCCTCGTCCGGGTCGACTGCCAGCTCCTGGGGGCCACCCTCACCCCTGCGAGTCGCGTCTTGATCCTGCAGATCGGCGAGCAGGTCTTCAACGCCGAGGTCGAGGCCACGGAGGAGAGCGCGGGGCTGGCCGGGATCGTGGAAGGGAGCGACGTCCGGATCACCGGCGTGTACGCCTACACGGCCGGCCCACCGGCCTCCTTCCGGGTTCTGCTCCGTTCGGTCGACGACGTGGTCGTCACCCGGGCCGCGTCCTGGTGGCGCCTGCGTCACACCCTCGTCCTCCTGGCCGCGCTCCTTCTCGTGCTGTCCGGAGGTGCATTCTGGGTGCGCTCGGCAAACCGGAAGAACCGCGCCCTCGAGGCCGCCCACGCGGAGATCACCCAGGCCCGGGACGAGCTGGAGGACCGTGTCCGCGAGCGGACCGCAGCGCTGGAGAGCGAGGTCTCCGAGCGGCGACAGGCCGAGGAGAAGACGCGTGAGGCGGCGGAGCAGGCCCGCAAGGCCAACGCCGAGCTCGTGGAGCAGCAGCAGGCCATCGAGCGGGAGATCGAGGAGAGACGCCGGCTGGAGACCGAGGCGGGGCGCGAGCGGGATCTGCTGCGGACGCTCATCGACACCATCCCCGACCAGATCTACTTCAAGGACCGTGAGAGCCGTTTCCTTCGAGTCAACGCTGCCCAGGCGGCTTCGCTGCAGCTCCTCAGCCCCGAGGACGCCATCGGCAAGAGCGATATCGAGTTCTTCTCCCCGGAGTTCGCGAAGAAGACGCTCGCCGACGAGCAGGAGCTGATGAGGGCGAACACTCCGCTGCTGGGCCAGACCGAGCACGACACCCGGTCCGACCGCTGGTACCTGGTGACCAAGGTCCCCACCCGCGACGCCTCGGGAACGGTCACCGGACTCGTCGGAGTCTCCAAGGAGATCACCGAGAGCAAGCGAGCGGAGGTGAGGCTGGAGCGGGACCTCGCCGCGCTCACGGCGGTCGTGGCCGAGATCGCCGAGGGCGATCTGACGAAGCGGGCGTCGGAAGGAGAGGAGACCCTGGGCCGGATCGGCGGATCGATCAACCAGATGCTGTCCCGCTTCTCCGAGCTTCTGGCCGATGTGCGCGGCGCCGCGATCTCGGTGGCGAGCTCCGCCTCCCAGATCCTGGCCACCGCCAACGAGATCTCGAGGGGCTCGCAGTACGGAACGGAGCAGGTGCTCTCCACGTCCACCGCCGTCGACGAGATGGCAGCGTCGATGTCCCAGGTGGCCGACAACGCCGCCCACTCTGCCGAGACCGCCAGCTCCGCCCTTGCCCACGTCCACGACGGCGACGTGGCGGTCCGGGCCGCGGTGGAAGGCATGAAGCGCATCGACTCTGCGGTGGCGGCGACCGGGGACAAGATGCGCCAGCTCGAGCAGCGCAGCCAGGAGGTCTTCGAGATCATCGAGCTCATCGAGGAGCTCGCCGCCGAGTCGAATCTCCTCGCCCTCAACGCGGCCATCGAGGCCGCCCACGCCGGCGAGGCCGGCCGCGGCTTCGGGGTGGTGGCGGAGGAGATCCGCCGCCTCGCCGACCGCTCGCAGAAGGCCACGAGGGACGTGACGGTCATCGTCGAGGGCATCGTGGAGGACATCCGGGAGGTCCTCGAGGCGATGAAGGTCGGTCAGGACGAGGTCCAGTCCGGCCAGGAGCTCTCGGAGCTTGCCCAGAAGAGCCTGGCCGAGATCCAGTCCCTCGTCGAGCAGTCCACCGACCTCAGCCGCCAGATCTCCAGCGCCTCGAAGGAGCAGACCACCGCCACCCGCACCGTCGCCGACGCCATGCAGACGATCGCCAACATCGCCGAGCAGTCGGCAGCCGGGTCCCGAGAGACCTCGAAGGCGGTGCGCCACCTCGTGGCCCTGTCGGAGCGGTTCAATGCGGCCATCGGTCGGTTCCGCATCGGCGCCGACGAGCCTGCGGGCACCAAGCCGACCGACGGAGCCTGAGCGCCTCCCCCGAGACCGCGACCCGCGGCCAGGAGCACGGGGCGAAGTGTGACGGGGATCGCCGCACTCCGGGGCCAGGGGCGCTAGGGTCTCTTCCGGCAGACCACCGGAGCGCGTTGCCCTTCGCCGGAGGAGGCGAGATGGCGGACAGGGGTCGGGACGGATCCTGGCGACGAGTCGTCAGGCGGGCGGCCAGCCTGACGATACTCGGCCTCGTGGGGGCACCGGGCCCGGAGGCGTCGGCGGACGTGGCCGCGCCGGTCCTCAAGTGGGAGCGCGGCGGGTGCACGTCCTGGTGCCAGACGGGCTGGTACGCCTCGCCGGCGGTCGCCGACATCGACGACGACGGTGAGCCTGAGGTCGTGTGGGGCTCCTACGACCTGGTGTCCCTCGACGGGGCGACCGGCGGCCTGGAGTGGCGGGCGACCCACGCCAACCGCGTCTATCCCGGGGTGGTGATCGCCGACCTCACCGGTGACGGACCCCTCGAGATCGTGGTGGGTCGCAACTCCGACAATCTCATGGTCTACGACAGCACCGGGGCCGTGGTCTGGACGCGCCACCCCTTCGGCAGCGGAGAGGTGCGGACCCTGGCCGTGGCCGACCTGGAGGCTGACGGGGTCCTCGAGATCGTGGCCGGCCACGCGGCCGGGGTCTCCACGAACCAGGTCGAGGTCTACGAGCCCTCCGGGACCGTCCGCTCGGGGTGGCCGGCCAAGCGAGCCGGGGAGCCGGGCTACGGCGCGGGCCTGTTCAACCAGAACGTCGCCGTCGAGGACCTGGACGGGGATGGCGACATGGAGCTGATCGTGCCCACCGACTCGCACTACATCATGGCCTTCGACGACGGCGGGGACCAGCTGCCGGTCCACGCGATGTACACGGGACGCACGTTCTGGAGCGAGGTCGGCGTCCACGTCGATCACGAGGTCGACTTGCGGGGATACGCCCACTGCGGGACCGAGCACCGGCCCAACTTCATCCAGGGTGCTCCCGCCGTCGCCGACGTCGACGGTGACGGGTCGCTCGAGATCGTGGTCGTCGGCAACGTGCACAACTGTGCCACCTCGCCCTACACCAGCCTGTACCAGATCCCCTTCATCCTCCGCCCGGACCGCACGCGGTGGAGCGGAGCCGGGTTCGACTGGACGGTGGTCCCCACGCCCCCCGCCGGCGCTGGACCGAAGTCGGAAGACTGGCACGTCATCCAGAGCGCGGCGACGAACGTCGTGCCCGCCGATCTCGACGGCGACGGGCGGCTCGAGATCCTGTATCCCTCCTACGACGGGAGGATGCACGCCTACTGGCTCGACAAGACCCAGCACGGGGCCTGGCCCTACACCGTTCCCGCCACCGGCAGCGGTGGGGACACCTATCGCTTCGCCAGCGAGCCGGCGGTTGTCGATCTCGACGGCGATGGGAGCGCCGAGGTGCTGTTTGCGTCGTGGCCCCGGAATGGGAGCGGCCTCTCGGGTCACCTTCACGTGCTCGACGCGTGGGGCAACGAGCTCCACCGCATCCCCCTGCCCGCGGTGGGCTCGGGCGAGTGGAACGGGAGCCTGGCCGCCCCCACCGTGGCCGACATCGACGGGGACCCCGACCTCGAGGCGGTTCTCGGCACCGCGGCCTCCGGGGTCGTCGCCTTCGACCTGCCCGGCACCGCGGGGGCCCGGATCCTCTGGGGAACCGGCCGGGGCAGCCAGCACCGGCGCGGCGTCGCCCTCCCCGGCGCGGGTCCGCTCCCCGCTCTGGGCGTCTCCGACGCTCAGGTCACCGAGGGCGACGCGGGAACGACCCAGGTCGACTTCACGGTGACCCTCTCCTCACCGAGCGACGATCCGGTCTCGGTGGATTTCACCACCGGGGACGGAACCGCCACCGCGGGGGCGGCGGCCGCTCCTCAGTAGGTCTGGGATCCGTCTAGCCGGGTCTCCAGCTGAGCAGGCTCTTCATCCGGGCGTGTCCCTGCCCGGGCGAGAGGGAAGAGCCGCCGATCTCCGTGATCAGCCCCTGGGCCTCGACGTGCTCGGGGTGCCGGTCGAGCACGCGACCGAGCATCGCCACCGCCCGGCTCCGGAGGCCCAGACCGCCGTAGATGCGGCCGAGGAGCAGCAGGGCGTCCTCGTTCTCCGGCTCCTCCAGGAGCACGCTCAGCAGAAGCTCCTCGCCCTGCTTGACCCAGTTGGGGTGCTCCGCATACGCCCGGGCCAACAGGATGCGACCGCGGGAGCGGGCCTCGCCCCGGGCCCGGGTGATGGCCGGCTCCAGCAGCTTGATCGCCTCGGAGTAGCGCTCCCCGGCGATGCTCTCCGCACCCCGGTCGATCGCCTCCGCGGCCAGCACCTCTTCCTCCTCGGGCTCGCGCCGCGCGCGGGTCTGGGGCGCCGCCACCTGCTCGGCCAGCAGCTTCTCGTAGCGGGCCCGGAGGCGTGGGCTGCAGAGCACCTCGTAGGCCTCGCCCAGGCGGCCGAAGATCTCATCCAGCTGCTCGCGCAGGTCCGAGAGCGCAGGGTCGTGGTGCACGTCGGGGTGAAAGCGCTTGGCGAGGCGGAAGTAGGCTTCCCGGACCTGGGCCTCCCGGGCGTCGCTCGGCACTCCGAGGACCTCGAAGTGGGTCCGCGCCGCCAGGTTCTCGTAGGCGTCCAGGACCTCCAGGCGACGGGTGTCCACCGGGGCCAGCTTCTGTGTCTTCTCGGCCTCGGACGCGAGGGGGGCGCCTCCCGCGGCGGTGGGGAGGGTCGGGAGGGACATCGTCTGGCCGATGGGCAGATCACGGAGGGGCGGCATGATCATGGTTTGCCCGTCCGCCCACTCCTCCGACGACGGGACGGCCTCCTCCTCGACCGCCGAGCGGTCGGGCGACGGGATCACCACCGTCTTCTCCATCGCCGACTGCCCGGGCGGCGGGATCACCACCGTCTTCTCCATCGCCGACTGCCCGGGCGGCGGGATCACCACCGTCTTCTCCATCGCCGACTGCCCCGTGTCGGGAGGCAGCTCCGACGGGATGACCATCGTCTCCTCTGCCCAATCCGGCAGCGGTGGCGCCTTCGGGGTCTCGACCACGGGCTCCGCGGCCGATGGGGCCACCGCTCCCCTGTCCGCCCCGGCCCCCGAATCCTCGGGCAGGAAGTCGACCACGCCCGCGGAGAGGAGCCCGAAGAGGCTGCGATGGAACTGGTCCTCGGCGAGCGGGACGAGGTCTCCCAGCTCGCGTGCGGTCAGCCTGCCGTTCACCCGCGAGAGAACGAAGCCGTCGGCGGGGCTGAGGCTGATCCGCTGGAAGCGCAGCAGAGGATCGTTCGACAGGGCCAGGACCTGGTCGAGGTTGCCGAGGTTGAAGCGGACGACATCGGGGTCCGAGACGCTCCGGGCCGCCTCCAGGATCAGCTCTCCGGTGGAGAGCCGCAGGGTCACGTCGCCCTCCCGAGCCTGATCCTCCGGTCCCTCCTCGAAGCGGTAGCGTCCGTCGCTCCACGAGAAGACCTTGCCGAGCACGGCCTTCACGTGGTCGCCCACCGCCTCCTCGAGACCGTCGGCGTCGAGGAGGCCGAGCTCCTGCAGCACGACCCCCAAGCGTCTCTTGTCGCGCAGCGCGAACCCCACCGCGCGCTTGAGGTCGTCCCGCGACAGGCGGCCCTGGCGAACGAGTATCTCGCCCATCCAGTCCTCGCGAACGCTGCTCTCGGCGCTCACGATGTTCCCGCCGAGGAAGCGAACGCTTCGGCGCTCGTCCTTCAGGTGGAAGGACAGGACCCCCGTCTTGCGGCCCACGAAGAGCGTGCGCAGGACTCCCGGGAGGACACCCTCCCAGAGAGGCCCCTCGATCGCTTCCATCACCGCGCATTCTATCTGACCGGTGGCCTCTCGTTCAGCAGGCAGGCTCGGCGAGGGCCCCAGGAGCGACCATCACCGCGAACCCCGTGGCCGTCCAGCGTCGCGAGGTCTCCCGGGGCGGATCGGCTACTCGAGCAGCCAGTACGGCGCGCCGTCGATGGGCCTCGGGGGCCAGGCAATCCGGCGCGCCAGCTCGTTGTCGGCCGCGGCGTCGTCCGGAAGGAGGAAGCGCTCCTCGAGGAGCTTCCGCACCGCCGCCCCGACGCGGGCGACGTAGTCCTCCTTCGTCGCGTACCGGTCCTCGACCGCGCGGCGCGGGTCTCCTGTCTGCTCTCGCTCGGCCTCGGTGACGGGAAAAGCCCAGAACGAGCCGTCGAACCGCATCAGGTACTCGGGAGCCCCGAACTCGGCCCTCCTGGGGTTCCAGCCCTGGTAGGTACCCAGCGGCGCCTCGAGCTCGGGCAGGCGGATCCCGCCGACACCGTTCCCGTCTTCGTCGAAGGCGGGAACGCGCGTCGGGTAGGCGGGCCCCGGCCTCGGGGGCACGACGGTGAAGATCCCCTTCGTCCAGAACTCGTCGCCGTAGTCGACCCGCGGCGGCTGAAGGTTCCGGCCCGGGTGACGCAGGCCGGGGATCGCCGGGAATCGGGCCCTGTGCTCCGCCGCCGTGATCAGCTCGCCCCTGTCGATGCGGGGGTAGCGGCTCGGGGGCGGCTCGACGCCCCCGCTCACCCAGCGGTCGAGGTCGACGAGCAGCGCGCGCTGCAGGGGATGGACGTCAAGGGGATTGCGCTCGTGCTCGGTGAGGGTCCGTGCCCGGGTCCAGGCCCCGCCGTGGGGCACGCCGTTGGTCATGTAGTAGCGCACGTGAGGATGGAAGCGGACGTCGCGCGTTCCCGTCTGGTCGGTGTGGACCAGGGAGGCCGAGCGGGTCCAGTACTCGAGAGCGTTGTTGGTGATGAGGATCTTCGGCACCTGGCCGAGCCGCTTCGCCTCGGCCAGGACGTCGTTCTCCGGGGACGAGCCGTCCGGGAGGTAGTTGAAGGGCGGGTGGTCGGCGGGCATCAGGTTGCCCTCGAGGTGGCTCGGATGGTGGGTGGTCTGGGCGAAGCGGTGGTTGAAGCCACCCTTGCCCCCGCCCGCCACGTGGATGCGGGCGCCGTCGAAGACCATCCGATCCGCCTCGTCCACGTGGAAGCCCTGCCACAGCATGTGGGCGATGAAGCGACCCGACTGGGAGACGCCGAAGATGTACGCGTGGTCGACGGCGGGCGTCCAGCCCCCGGCTTCGTCGCGCAGCGCCAAGGGGTTCGGCGTTCCCAGACGGTCGGCACCGTCGAAGCGGAAGAAAGAGATCGCGTCGCGCACCGCGGCCAGTCCCAGACCGACGACGCGAGGGTTCTGCGTCTCGTAGACGAGCTCGTAGATCCGTCCCGGGGCGATCCCTCCCTCGACCCGCAGCGACGTCGGGTCGGGTACTGCGACACCGTCCTCGTCTCGGGCGAAGCTCCAGGCGTCGTTCGGGATGCGCGTGCGCTCACCCCGGGGCGCGTCGCGCACGGTCAGGACCGCCTCCGAGTTGTCGCTGGCGTCGAGGGCCGGGTAGCACCGGCTGTTGCCCCAGGCCAGAGGCATCGAGGGGTGCGCCTCTCTCCCGGAGCTGTTGACGATCTCGGCCACGATGCGCTGCCGGATCGGGGTCCCGGCCTCGGTGGCGATGGGCAGCTCGATCTGCAGGCGGTCGTCCCCCGCCCGCACGTCCCAGTTCCAGGCGCTCCAGAGGAGCGAGTAGCCCTGCGCCATCAGAAAGCCGTTCCCCGCGTGCGCCGGCCCCGATGGGTCGTTGCTGGCCGCCGCTTCGTTGAAATGGCGGAGCATGTAGAGGTTGCCCCGGTTGTTGACGTCGTACAGGAGTCGGCGACGGCCCCGCCGCAGGTCCACGGGCTTGAGGAGAACGAAGTCACCGGAGAACCGCACCCGTCCGTCCGCCCCTCGGGGGGCGAGAGCGAGGTCCACGACCGGGGCGTTGGCCGCGTTCTCCGGATCCACTGCGTAGAAGAGGCGGCCACGAACCTTCTCGAAGGTGCCCACGTCGCCGAACTCGCGGCCCGCGGCGAAGGTCGAGCGCGATGTGATCTCGATGCGCTCCACCTCCCCTCGGGCCACGGGGGTCAGGACCGACACGAGCAGGGCGATCAGCACGGAGCGGATACGAAGAGGGCGACTCGGGGCTACGACCATGTCTTCACCTCGTGGGACCGATTCTAGCGGCAGTCGCGCAACTCGTTGACGCCGGCGGGCCGGACGCGGTACGCATGTCCGGGGGAGATTCCGCTTTGAGCCTCGGGGGTGACGCTTCCGTGCACGAGTGGTGGGTCCTTCCCGCCAGCGCTGTCCGCGCCGCCGCCCTCGTCGTCCTCGCGTCGACGGGTGTCGCCACCGCTGAGGACTACGGGCCCGATCTCGAGACCCATCTCCTGCTCATCGAGCGGTACCTGTCGGGAGACGTCGAGACCCCCGTCCGGGCCGCTGTGAGCTGGGGGCCCATCTGGATCAGGTCGACCACGCGGCGCCTGCTCGACTGGTGCGAGAGATCCCCGGGCGGTGTGACCGCGGCCCGCGTGCGGACCGCCCAGGGAGCCTTCCTGCTCCACACCCACGCCGTCCTGGTGAGCCAGGACACGGGTCTGGCCCTGGGGCGGACCGGCCACGAGGAGCACGTGAAGGCCGCGCTGGGGCTCCTCCGGTGGTTTCGGGACCGGTATCGCGAGGGCACGTGGCCTCGCGAGGCCCGGGGGCTGAGGCCCCGCGACTTCTATCTGGCCCTCGCGTCCGCGGAGCTCATCATGGCGCGTCCGGATACGGCTCGAGCGGTGGCCGCCGAGTCCCTGAGGAGCGACGGCCACGACGCGCAGATGCGCCTCCTCGCCGGGTGCGCCCGGGAGACCGAGGCGGTCATCCGGGGCGGTCACCGGTTGGACAAGGAGCTGCGCGACGCGGAGCGCTACTTCGGCGAAGCCCTCGACGACGACCCCGCGCTTCTCGAGGCACGGCTCCGCCTGGGCTGGGTGCTCGTCCGTCGGGGGCGGGCGGAGGAGGCGCGACCACTCCTGAGGACCGTCGCCGAGACACCCGGTGACCCCGGCCGCCGCGCCCTCGCCTGGCTCTTCCTGGGCAAGGCGCACGAGGAGCGCGAGGACGCCCGGGCCGCGATCGAGGCCTACCGTCGGGCCATCGAGATCGCCCCCCACTTCCAGGTCGCCCACGTCGCCCTCGCTCACGCCCTCGAGGGGCACGCCGGCGACGAGGCGGCCCGGGAGGTCCTCGTGGCCTTCTTCCTCGAGAGCAGCCGGTCCTGGGTGCGCGACGACCCATGGAACGCGTACCTGTTCGGCCCGCCCGAGATGCGCCTGGGGCGTCCCTTCGAGGCGCTCCACGAGAAGCTCTGCGAGCGATGACCCTCCTGCTCGCCCTCCTGTCCGCCGCCCTCGCCGCAGGCCGGTTCAGTCCCGCCAAGGACACGATCGCCGTGGCGGAATCGGGGCCTTGGCCGGGGCAGCCGGCCGCAGGCCGGTTCAGTCCCCAGGAGAAGCCCCCGGTCTTCGGGGTCGAAGTCGAGGTGGTGCGGGTCGAGGTCCTCGTGACCCGCAGGGGCGAGCCGGTCCGGGACCTCAGCGCCGAGAACTTCGAGCTCCGCGACAACGGCGTCCGCCAGCAGCTCCACTCGACCACCTTCGAGGAGGCGCCCGTGAACGCCCTCCTCGTGCTCGACCTGAGTGAGAGCGTCAAGGGGAGCAAGCTCGACGCCCTGCGGGAGGCGGCGGGAGCGTTTCTCGATGGTCTCTCCCCTGTCGACCGGGCCGCGCTGGTGGGCTTCCAGCAGTCGGTGGTGGTGGCCGTTCCCGCGACTCACGCGATCCCCAGCGTCCGCTTCGCCCTCGACACGGTCGAGGGTGGGGGGAGCACCGCGCTCCACGACGCCGTCTACGTGGCCCTGCGCCTGCCCGAGGCCGGTCCCCGCCGCTCCGCGGTGGTGGTGTTCTCCGACGGCATGGACAACGTCAGCTGGCTCTCGGGCGAGGACGTGGTCGAGGCGGCCGGTCGCTCCGGCGCGGTGGTCTATGCGGTCGACGCCCGGGAGCCCGGCGACCCGGATGACGACTTCCTCGAGGACGTGACGAGGGCAACCGGGGGGCGGGTGTGGAGAGCCCGCAAGACGGACGACCTCCCCGCGCGCTTCCTGGACGTCCTCCACGACATCCGCGCCCGCTACGTGCTCAGCTACACCCCCGCCGGGGTCGACACCGCCGGCTGGCACGAGCTCGAGGTGGAGCTCCGCGGACGGAAGGGCGACGTCCTCGCCCGGCCCGCCTACTACCGGCCCGCGTCAGCCAACCCCCGGTGATCGGTCAGGGGCGCACGCGGACACGGACCTCGGGAAGGTCCCAGGGCACCCGGCTCGAGAGGAGGCGCAGGCGCCGCGCCGCGCTCGGCTGCAGTGTGATCACCAGTCGAGCGGACTGGTGCCGCAGGAGCTGTTCGGCCGCCCTCGCGCGCAGGAGCGTGCCACTCGGCGGCATGGTGAGATTCGTCCATTCGCCGTCCACGAGACCGAGCACGCTGAGCTGGGGCGGCACTCGATTGAAGCGGCCAGGGCCGTAGTCCAGCTCCAGGGCGACCACGATCCCCTCGTCGGGAGCCCGCAGCTCGAGTCCGTCTGGACTCGTGATCTCCCCCGCGGTGCTCGGTGAGCCATCGGTCGCCGGGGGTGCCGCCGCGTCTCCCGTCGCCCCCCCGGGCCGACGCCACGTCCCCGGGCCGGGGGTCGGCTCGGGGGTCAGGGCGGGCGAGGAGCCCAGCACGTCGTACAGGCGCCACTCCCGCCGGCCTCCCCGATCTCTCTGGCGGCCGCGCGGGACGACCCCTTCAGGCAACGTGGCCCCATCGAGCGGTGCGGCGTCGGGCCGGTGGTCGAGGACGCTGTCGAGGCCCCAGGTCCGCATCAGCCGCACGCTCTCGTCGGACGGGAACTCGTTGAAGACCTCGCGCGCCGGCGTGTACCAGCCGGGATCGATCCCGGTCTTGCCGGCGACGATGGGACGACCGTGGGAGGGCTGCCACAGCATGCGCTGGACAGACCGCACCTGGCCCCACGGCTCGAAGGGCAGCTCGAGGAGCCCACCGGTTCCCGAGGAGTCCTCGAGGAGCGCGTAGGGAGCGGGAGGGGGCGGGACGAAGACCTTCCTGGTGTCGGCCCTCAGCCGCTCTCCCAACCCGAGGGCGAGGAGCACCGTGGCAAGAACGGCGGCCGCGGCGGGGGCCCGGCGACGCAGGCGGAGCTCGAGCATGAGGACGAAGGCCACCACTGCCGCCCAGCCCGCGGGCATGAGGAAGCGCTTCAGCTCCCGCAGCTCCCGCAGCGGCGTGAAGACCGACGAGAGAGGACGAAAGAGCCCCTCCAGAAAGCCCGGCCCGAAGGCCTCCAGGCGCACCGGGCTGCCGAAGCTCAGGAACAGCAGGACCAGGGCGGCCAGGGAGGAGGCGCTGGCGAGGAGTCGGAGGGCTCCCTCGGAGTCCCCCACCCGGGGCCACCGGGCCAGCCGCAGCCACCAGGCGACGAGGACGACCCACAGAAGCCCGCCGGCCGCGAATCGGGTGGCCGAGGAGGGCCCGGCCCAGGCCGAGTGCGCCACCGTCCCCACGAAGGCCGTGAGGAGCAGGGCCAGCGCGCCTCTCGTGGCGACCCCTCCCGGCGGCGCCCTCCCGTCACGGCGCGCTCTCACCCCGTCCACGAGGGCGAGGAGCGCCACCACAGCGACCATGAGCACGAAGGCCGCACCGGGGTAGACCGCGGCGTCGGGGTACACGTCGCCCCATCGGGCGGGAGGGGACGGGGGCCAGCGGTTCGCCTCGTACTCCGGAGCCGTGGTGAGGAGGGCGTTGAGGGCGGCGGCGCCCCAGCTCTTCTCCCCCACGAAGGCCGCGCTGGAGTAAACCGCGATGTCGCCGCGGCGGGTGAGGTAGGGCCAGAGCACCAGGATCGAGACCGCCCCCGCCGCCAGGGCCGCCCCCCCCAGGGACAGCGTCCGTCTCCGGTCGACCATCAGCCCGTGCCGGGCGAGGGGAAGGAGGAAGGGAACGACGGCGAGGAGCATGACCGTGGTGTAGAGGCTGGCCTGGATGGTCAGGAAAACGCACACGCCGAAGGCCCCCAGGTCCAGGAGGCGTCCCCGCTTCCCGTACCGGGCTGCGAAGAAGATCCCCAGGGGCAGCCACTGGAGGGACACGGCCTGGAGTCGATCGAAGAAGAAAGGAGTGCTCGCCACCAGCACCGCCAGGCCGCCCCCCAGGAGGGCCAGGGCGCGGCTCGTCCCCAGCTCTTTCAGCATGAGCCCGGTGGCGAAGGTGAGAAGGGCCAGGGTGACGATCCTCACCCACGTGAACACCCCAGCAGGACGGTCCCCCAGGAGCAGGCGGAAGGGGACGGCCAGGAGGGCCTCGGCGATGAGCGGCTCCGTTCCCCGCATGGGGTTGGGGTCGGGATAGAGGAAGGGGGGTTGGAAGTACCGGGTGGGGTGATGGAGCAGGCTGTCCACGTCGAAGCGGAGGAGCACCGCGGTGTGCAGGGGGTCGGAGGTGTGGTGCCGGCGGGTGACGACGGTGCGCTCGAGGTCGGGGGGGACCCGCGCCACCAGAACGCCGGCGACGAGGCCCAGCGCCAGGAGGAGCACGGGGAAGCCGGCGCGCCGGACCATGGGCCCGAGCCTAGCACAGGCCTCGGAGGCGCTCGGCGCGCCCGAGGGGGGCATGAGATAGACTCCGATGGCCCGATGCCACGCTCGCCCCGGACGCGACGCCACACGCCCTCTCCCGGGCTCGAGGGGCAGGCGTGAGCACCGCGCCCCCCGGCGGCGTGCGGGGCCGCGAGCTCGTCTTCGTGGGTCTGCTGTTCGTCCTCCTCACCCTCGTCCTGGCCGCGCCTCTCAGCCTGGCCCCGGCCACGAAGGCTCTGCCCCTGTCGGCGGACACGCGACTCTTCCTCTGGACGATCTCCTGGGACGTGCACGCCCTCCTGCACCAGCCGCTCTCCATCTTCGACGCCAACATCTTCTTCCCCGAGCCTCGCACCCTCGCCTACTCCGAGCACCTGATCGGCAGCGCGGTCCTCGGGGCCCCGGCCCTGCTGGCCACGGGCAACCCCGTCCTCGCCCTCAACGTGATCGTCCTCCTCTCCTGCGTCCTGTCCGGGCTCGGGGCCTACTACCTGGCCCGGCGCCTGGGCGTGGGTGCGGTCGCCGCCCTGGCCGCCGGCGTCGTCTTCGCGTTCGGTCCCGCCCGCTTCGTGCGTCTGGCCCAGGTCCACGTCGCCGTCGTCCAGTGGATCCCGTTCGCCCTGGCCTTCATGCACCTCTACGCACGGCACCGGCACCGCCGCGACCTCGTGGCCGTGGCCGCGTTCTTCACCGTCCAGTCGCTCAGCAGCGGCCACGGCGGGCTCTTCCTCACCCTCGCCCTCGGAGCCCTCATCCTCTACGACTGGGTCTTCGGCCAGCTGCCAGGCCCCGGGCGCATGCTCCGGGACCTGGGCGTCGTGGGCCTCCTCCTCCTCGCCGTGAACCTCGTCTTCCTGGTCCCGTACCTGCGGGCTCAGCACGACGTGGGCCTCCACCGGACCATCGGCGCCGTCTACGACTGGGTCCCCAACGCCGTGAGCTTTCTGGCCTCCCCCGCGCACGTACAGGAGTGGCTTCTCTCCCTGTTCCCCGGCGTCCAGGCGAAGGTTGCGGACGCGAAGGCCTACCTCTTCCCGGGCTGGATCACCCTCCTGCTCGCGGCGCTGGCGTTCGGCCGACGAGGCGGGGACGGCGACGAGGTCACAGCGGCGATTCCTCCCGCCGCTCCGGGGGCGCCCTGGTGGCTGAAGGTTCTCGACGGGGCCGTGGTCCTCGTTGCGCTGGCGGCCCTCGCGATCCACGTCGAGGGCGGCATCCGGTGGACGGTGGGAGGCGCGACGATCACCGCCCGTAACGCGAACCGGGCCTTCGTCGTTCTCGGCGTGCTGGTCGTCCTGCGCCTCGGGGTCGCACGGCTCCGGCCCTTCGCCTTCGCCCCGCCCCTCGTGCGGATGCGCGAGGCCCTCCGCCGCTTCCTCGAGACGCGCATGGGCCTGGACGCGGGCTTCTACGTCGTCCTGGCCGTCCTCTCGGTCTGGCTCACCCTGGGCCCGGAGTGGATCCTCTACAAGGTGCTCTACCGGATCCTGCCCGGCTTCGACCTCATCCGTGTCCCCTCGCGTCTGGGGATCTTGACGCTCCTGGCCCTCGGCGTGCTCGCCGCGGTGGGCCTCGACCGTCTCGTCCGGGGCCTGAAGGCCCCGCGAGGCGTGTGGGTGGGCGCCGCCGCCGTCGTCCTCCTGGTGGGCGAACTCGCGGCGTTCCCCCTCGGCGCGCGGGACTATGGCATCGACATCCCGGCCATCGACCGGGAGCTGGCCACGCGGCCACGCCCGTTCGCCGCCGCCGGGTTCCCGGTGCCCGACCCCACGGACGCCACCCGGTCCGCGCGGCTGCACTCCTACTACATGCTCCACTCGATGGCGCACTGGCAGCCCCTCGTGAACGGCTACAGCGGCATCGTCCCTCCGCGCCACCAGCGCCTGTTCATGATCCTGACCGCCTTCCCCGACCTCGCCAGCCTGCGCGAGCTCGAGGAGCTCGGCGTGGGCTACGCGGTGCTGCACAGGGATTTCTACTCGGAAGAGGACTGGGACCGCGTCGGGGCGCGGGCCGCGGAGTTCCCGGATCGCCTTCACCTCGAGGCCGAGACCGACGACGGGCGGCTCTACTCCCTGCCCGCCGCCCGACCTCTCGAGTAGGACGCCGCGCGAGCCACGTCCCGGGGCGCCCTCTCGAGAGCGACACCGAGGGCGTCCTCGACCTCGCCGTAGCGCGGCCCCGGGACCACGACGGTGAGGGGGGTCCCGTCGGCGGTGGAGACCCGGTACAGGGCGTCGGTCCGCTCGGCCAGCTCCATGACGTCGGCCCGGGGACCGCGAAGCAGCACCACCTCGACGTGGTGGTCCTGTTTCTCGATCCGGTTGTAGTCCAGCCCCTTGATCCGTCGGCTCTCGTCACGCACGATCTGGTGCGGGTGACCGGAGACGACGAGGGGAGTGCCGGCGGCGTCGGCGGCCCGGCCCACCCACTGCACCGCGTCGCGAACGCTCACGCCCCAGTAGTCCATCTCGAACCGGCCGAAGGCGCCGCGGGGTCCGCCGACGAGGAAGTTGAAGTAGACGGCCTGGTGCGGGTGGTTGCGCCACTGGAAGACCACCGGCTCCAGGAGCCCGAGGACGAGCACCCCGCCGGTGAGGATACTCAGGGCCCGCCGCCGGCTCCGTAGCAGCTCGACCCAGGCCCACCCTGCCAGCGCCACGAGGGGCAGGTAGGTGAAGAGCAGGTGCCGGATCCCGTCGTAGATCGTGGCGTGGGAGACGACCACGTAGACCGCCGGGAACAGCGTGGCCCCCCACACCGCCAGCAGCCGCCACCGCCCCCGCGTGCGCGGGTGGAGCAGCATCAGGAGGGCCAGTGCCGCCCCCAGGAGGACCACCGGGGGCGTCCCGATCAAGGCCCAGCGGGGCACGTAGTCCCAGGGCAGGGTGTCCCCGGTGATGTCGGCCCCGTTGTAGAGCAGGTGGTGGGTCCAGTCGAACTCCGAGAGTCGTCTCACTGCTTCGAAGGGTCGGGTGAGCGGGGATCCACGCGCCCACGGCCAGAAGGCCGACCCGATGAAGAGGGCGGCCACGCTCACCACCAGCCACCGCGCCCCGGTGGCAGCGAGCCGGCGGGGCGAGAGCTCGCGGCGCGCGAGAGTCAGGGCGCCGAGGGCGAGGGCGAGGTAGGCGAGGAACAGCACCGCCCCGGCCCGCACGTTCAGCGCCAGGCCGATCGAGATGGCGGTCGGGATCGCCAGCGGCCATCTCAGGAACGGGTACCGGGGATCGAGGCGGAGGAGGAAGTACAGGGTCGCCGTCGCCAGGGCCGCGAAGGGGATGTCCTTCGGGTTGGCCATGGCGTCGGCGAAGAAGCGCGGCGACACCACGAGGAGGACCATGGCCAGCAGGCCGGTGCCCGCCCCCCCCAGCATCCGTCCAATGCCCCCGGCGGAGACGACTCCGAGCCACCCGAAGAAGGCGTTCACGTAGTGGCGGTTCGTCCAGAGGTCGCCCTTCAGGACCTTCTCGGCTCCGATGCACAAGGCGTCGAACAGCCCCCCGTGCAGGTACATGTACACGAGCCCGGGTCGGAACCAGTTGTTGTCCTTCCCCTCGGCGAGAAAGGCCCAGACCCGCTGCCCGTACTGCTGGTGGGTCCTCTCGTCCCAGGTGATGCCGAAGTCCCTCGACAGGACGAGCATCAGGGGAAGCAGGAGAACGGGGAAGAGGCGGTAGGCCCAGAGAACGAGACGGTTCTCGTCCCTCGGGTCGGGCGTGGCGACGGAGGTGTCTGGCCCCATCTCGTTTCGCTCGGAAGAGTGGGATTCTACCGCGGGCCCGGGCCGGTGCCCGGAACGACCTCGAGGACCCCCGGGCGAATGGGAAAGGCCCGTTCGATCCGCAGGATGCGGGCCGGCAGCGGGGCGAAGAGCACGTGTCCCCGTCCGCGCCGCGGATCGCGATACAGCGAGACCGTCGCGTCGGCGAGGCTCGCCCGGGCCTTCACCTCCTCGAACGTCTGGCCATCGCGGGAGGCCGCGACGCGGGGGCTCTCGTTCCAGGGACCGTCGCCCAGCTCGAACACGAGGCCGCTCACGGGCCGGACCTCTCCGAGATCGACGCTCACCCAGGTCGCGTCCCAGCGCGTGGAGACCGGCACTCCGGCGGTCACCGGGGCCGCCGCGGGTCCGTCGGGCACCTCGTAGACCGTCTCCTCCGGGAAGGCCGCGGCGACGGGCAGCTCCAGGGGCTGGCGGGAAACGACGTGCCGGACATCGACGGCGCGGAGGAAGCGGAGACCCTCGTCGTCCAGGGTGGTGCCCCCGAGCATGTCGAGCGCCCGGTCGTAGGAGCGGGGCATGAACGCGCCGCCGCCGTTCACCAGGGGCCGGAGGTGGGCCAGGCCGTCGAGGAGGGCCTGGGTGTCGCCCTCGCCCACCGGAAGGTAGACCACCGCCCCCTCCCGGCCCGCGAGCCACCGGGCGGCCGGCGGGGGCCCGCCCTCCCGCGAGAGACGCAGGGGCAGGTTGGACGACTCCGCCATCATCCCGATCAGGGCCAGGAGAACGGCGAGGCGACGCCGGCCGGTGAGGGCGAGGCCGGCCAGCACCGCGAGGACCAGGAACGGGATGAGGGCGAACCGGGTCAGCACCCGCACGGCCCGGATCAGCACGACGTGCTCGTGAAGCCAGCGGTACACGGCGGTGGCCGGGCCGAGGGAGAAGACGACAGCGACCACGATGAGGGCCAGGCCCACCGCTCGGTAGCGTCGGGGCGCCACCGCGAGTCCGAAGAGAGCCAGGACCAGGACCACGAGTCCGGGAAAGAGCACGTCGGTCGCCTGCCCGGGCTCGAGCTGCCTTCCCGTCACGTCTCCCCACAGGTGCGTCCCCGATGCGGCGTAGGAGGGCAGCGTGGCGGCGGCGGCGGCGACGTCCTGGAGGTGGAACTCCTGTCCCTGGAAGGCGCGCATCCGGAAGTACGGACGGGCCATGGGCCACAGGATCACCGCGGCCAGCAGGAAGCCGGCGGCGAGGCGGCCCAGGTCGCGGGGGCGAAGGCCTCCGAAGAGACCCACCGCCACCGCCACCGTCACCGCGACGGCGGTGATCGCGCCCAGGTACACCGAGCTCAGCCCCTGGAGGGCCACCAGCAGCCCCACCACCAGGGCCCGCCGAAGCGTCCGCCGCTCCCAGAAGCGGTCGAGGGCCAGCAGCGCGAAGGGTAGAAAGGCCGTCACCTGCGCCTGGATGTGGGGCAGGCGCGTCCAGCGGTGGGGCCCGGCGGCAAAGAAGGCCCCCCCCGCGAACGCGGCCAGGCGGTCCCCTCCGCCCCGGCGGACCAGGAGGTAGGTCCCGAGTCCGGAGAACAGGAGGCTCGCCAGGAAGACGAGGTTGTAGGCGAGGACGGGACCGCCGAGAACCTGGGCCGGCTCGGCGAGGGCCGCGGGTAGGAGCATGCTCTCGGAGAAGGCCAGCGTGTCGGGCAGTGGATGGAACGACGGGGCCTGGAAGACCCGCCAGGGCTCGGTCCACAGCGCGTGCCCGCCCCAGCCCAGGATCCAGGCATTGAGGCGCCCGTCCGGGCGATAAAGCGGCCCGGCGTGCGCGAGGTCCCGGACGAGCGGCCAGCTCATGGCCGCGAGCAGGAGAACGTAGCCTACGCTCGCGGAGGCGATTTCGGGGCCCGTGACCGGCCGGGGCAGGGGGAGCCGCCGGGGCTCGTCCCAGGGCGCGAGGAAGACGAGCAGCCCCGCCAGCAGGGCCGCGCCGAGGGCCAGGAGATCGGTGAGCGCCCACTGCCAGCCGCCGATGGGCGGTCCGAGGTAGCGGGGCGGGATGATCTCGCGGCGCCCGTCGGGCCGCGTCCAGCCCAGACTCAGCCGCGGCCCCCGCCCCCGGAACTCCAGGTGCACCTCGAGAGGCGTCGCCCCCCGGCCCAGGGCGATCTCGCTCTCGCCCGAGAACGTCTCACCGGAAGCGTCGAGAACCGGCCACTCCCCCACGCTCACCTGGGCGCCGCCGCGACCGTCGAGATGAAGAAGGTACCGTCCCGATTCGGGCACGCGCAGCTCCCCCGCCCAATCCAGGGTGAGCCGCCGGAGGTCGAAGCGCCGCAGGTCACGTCCGACGATGTCGATCGGCCCCGGCACCGTGCGGCCCACCTCCGCGCCGCCGGTGGAGACGACGGCGGAGAGCCCGGCGGGGCTCCGCGCGGCCACGGTCAACGCGAGCGTCCCCACGGCCACCGCCAGCAGGAGGGCCACCCGGCGCCACGGGCCCGGCCGCCGCGAGCCACCGGTCAGGGCGGCAACGGCAGCGAACCCCAGGGCCCACGGGGCGATTGGCAGGGCCCGGACGTCGAGGGGCGGCTCGGCGTGAACGGGAGCCCAGCGGGTGACCGCGAGCGCCATGAGCACGACGCAGAGGGCGGCACCCGCACGGGCAGCGAGGGAGACCACGCGACGCAAGACCCGCGGATTCTACCCCGTCGCCTGCCATCCGCCCCCGTGCTGCCGGGTCGACGCGGGCGTGCTAGCCTCTCCCGAGCGCATGCCCATCCCCGAAGAAGCGTTCTACGGCCCTCCGAGCCGGGTCCCGGTGGCCTCGATCGCCGGCGCCGGTGCCGCCGTGCTCTGGCTCGCGTGGTGCCTGCGTTTCTTCGACGTGTGTGCGCCGTGGCGTCCGGCCGCGCTCGCCACCCTGCCTTCCTGGGCCCTGCTGGTCCCCTGCCTCGTCCTGCTCGCCGGCTGGCTTCTCACTCGCTGGCCCGCCCTCGTCGGAACGCCCCTGGCCCGTCCGCTTCTGGCCGGCCTTCTCCTCGTCGTCGCTCTCTCTGTGTTCGCGCGCCTCCCGTTCGTCACCCACGGCGCGGCCGCGGTGATGACCCCGGACGGGACCCTCTACGGCAACGTCACGCTGCGCCTCCTCGAAGGGGTCGAGCGCCCGGTCTTCATCCCCAGCCAGCCCTACGGTGGCACCCTCAAGTCGCTGCTGGTCGCCCCCCTGGCCGCGGTCATGGACCCGGCCCGGGCCTTCGCCCTGGTCTCTGTCCTCTTCTATGCCCTCTTCGTGGCCGGCCTCTACCGCTTGACCGCCTGGCTCTTCGACGGCCGGGCCGCGGTCCTCGCCGGGCTCTATGCGGCCTTCCCGCCGGTCTTCATCAACCGCTACAGCCTCAGCAACGACGGCACCTACGTCGAGCTGCTTGCCCTCGGCACTTGGGCCTTCTGGCTGGCGGCCCGATGGACGCGGGAGTGGGACCGGCGGCCCCTTCTCGCTCTCGTCGTCGGCCTTCTGCTCGGTCTCGCCTTCTGGCTGCACATCTTCGCGGTGATCCACCTGGCCGCCGTCGGCCTCGCGTTCGTGGTCCTTGGTGGCCGGCAGGCTCCCCGTTCGCTCGGGGCCCTGGCCGCGGGCTGGGGTCTCGGCGCGGCGCCGGCCCTGCTGTGGAACGCCGCGAACGAGTGGCGCTCCTTCGAGAACTTCATTCCCGGCACGGCCCGCGGCGTTGAACCCAGCGTCCGCGGTGTCCTCCAGGGTCTCGGCGAGAAGGGGGTGGCGCTGGTCGCCGGTGACCTGCCCATCCTCATGGGCTACGACCAGGGGTACGGGGTGGCTCTCGACCGGCTCTTCGTGGTGGTGGGCTGGCTGGGAGTGGCCGTCGCCGCCGCCGCGCTCTTCCGGGCCGTCGCGCTCGCCATCCGCAGACGGTCGGCCGCCCTCGCCGTGCTGCTCCTCTTCGTGGCTGTCAACGTCGCGGTCGCCCTCGTGGCCCTGTCCCACGTGCCAGGAAACCCGCGGTACCTCATCACGCTCATGTCGGTGCTGCCCGCGTTCATGGCCGACGCGTTCGGGACCGGGTGGCGACGCGCCTTGCTGGCGATCCTCATCGCGGTCTCGGCCATGGCCAACCTCTCCCAGCTCCCGGGCACGGCGCGCCGGGACGCGCGGTGGCGGGGCTTCGTGGAGCGGCTCGAAACCGAGGGCGTCCGGCACTGCTACACCGACTTCCATCTCGCCACCCGGATCAACTTCCTCTCGGGCCAGCGGGTGATCTGCTCGGCCAAGCTCGGCCCCTTCACCACGGAGTACATCTTCGACTACCGCCGCCGCGTGGAGGCCGCACCCGAGGCCGCCCTCATCACCGTCAACCGCACCGCGGCCCGGAGGCTGGAACGCCGGCTCGCGGGGATCGGGGTGGGCTACGAGCGCCTGGACCTGATGAAGCCGGTCCTGCTCCGGCTCGACCGGAAGGTGGATCCCGAGGAGCTGTACCCGGGTCGCGACTTCCCCTGGCGATAGGGCGGCGCGGGGAGCGGACGGTCCCGGGTCAAGACTCGCCGGTGAGACGCAGCTCCACGGAGTCGAGACGCAGGGGGTCGCCGCCAGCCATCCGCAGCGTGGTCTCGCGTTGTCCCGGAGGCACCACGACCTCGCCGGCCAGGCCATCGGCGTCGGGGCGGAGAGCCCCCACCGGCTTCGGCTCGTGGGCCGGCGAGTCCTGGACGCTGAGCGCCGGGAGCGAGGGGCCGTAGCGGTCCCCTCGCAGCCGAAGGGAATACCGGCCCGCCGGGAGAGGCAGCCGGGCTCCGAGCACGGCGCCCTCGGGGTGCCGGTGGGGCTCGTAGACGGGGCCCCAGGGCAGGGCCTCCGCCCCCCAGACCGCGGCGGCGTCGGACGTCGGCTTCCAGCCGGGCACCTCGACCGCCGGCCGTCCGATCACGCGCACCGCATCGCGCCCGCCGGTGCGCCCGTGCGACACCACCGAGGCTGCCCCGGTGGCCATCAGCAGTCCCGCGGCGGCCAGGGCCAGCCGCCCGGCCCCTTCCCTTGGAGGGCCCTCTCGCCCCCGCCGGCGAGGGAGAATGGCCACGAAGAGAGCGAGCCCCCAGACCACGGTGAGCGGCCGCTTGTCGCGGGCGGTTTCGGTCAGGACGTATCCCGGCAGGAGGCGCGTCCACTCCTCGGCGCCCGACATCTCGCGGAAGAAGGGCGCGGTCCCGTCGCGGTCGCGATGGACGAGGCGAGGCTCCAGTGCCCCACCGAGGCCGGCGAACAGGCTCCACCCCGCCAGGAGGGCGGCGGGCGCGTTGAACCCCCGCGGCAGGGCCGCCCCGACCGCCAGGGCCAGGGCCGGCATCACCGGGACCAGGAAACGGGCCGCCGGGTTGAAGCCGCCGCGCCACATCATCCATGAGCCGGCCACCCCCAGGGTGGCCAGGGTGACGGCAAGGGAGGCGAGGCCGGTGGCGCGCTCCCGCTTCACCAGGAGGACGAACCCGAAGAGGGAGAGGGCCAGGACCGGGGCGTACACGAGTAGGCCGAACTCCTGATCGAAGAGGATCCCGCCCACGCCCTCGGGGATGCGGGCCAGGACCAGGTCGTGGCGGCGACCGTACACCCGGGTGGGGTCGAAGAACCCGTAGAGGGTGAAGTGGTAGAGGGCGCTGGCCAGCGCGGATCCCGCCGCCGCGAGGAGAAGGGCGAGCGCCCCGGGCCACCGCGGCCTCTGCCACAGCGCGTAGAGAAGGAGCAGGCCCGCTATGGGCACGTAGCGGACGTTGAGCCAGGGCAGGAAAGCCGTGGCGACACCCATGGCCAGGGCGACCCACCAGGGCTTGTCCCGGAGACCCCGCGCGTGACGCAGGACGAGAACGACCAGGAGTGCCGCCGCAACCTCGGTGAAGACGAGCCCGGCGAAGTGGACGAGGGGTGGTGACAGGGCGACGACCCACGCGACCGTGTCGGCGGCCCGGAGGCCCTCGCCCCCGGCCCCGGCGGCCCCGCCCAGCACGTCCCTCAGCAGGCCCCGAATCTCCCACGCCACGAGGACGCCCAGGAGCGCCATGAAGAACGAGGCCCCGGCGTATCCCCCCAGCGCGTACGCCGGAAGGATCAGGAGGGACAGACCCACCGCGTGCAGCGAGTAGATCACTCCCTCGCGGCCGCGGACCCGGTAGTGAGGCGCGAGGGGCTTCGGGTGGAACGCGCGGTAGCGTCCTTCCTCGTAGTCCTTCTCCACCGCGACGTCCCCGTCCCGCAGGAGACTGTCCGCCACCATGAGGTAGTGGGGCTCATCGCCGTTCGGCCCCACCTGGGACTGGACGCGCCCGGCCGCGGTGAGGTGAACGCCCAAGACCACGACGAGGAACAGCCAAGGCGGTCCCGTGCCCTTTCGATTCCCCACGATCAACACCGCGGCGGCCAGCCCCAGGGCGAAGAGGGGAGGCCCGGTGAGAGCCCGGGCCCCCGGAACGGGAAGCCCGGCGAGGATCAGGGCCAGGAGAGGGAGCAGGCCCAGGGCGACGCCGCCCGCCCTCCAGCCTCCGCGGGCCATCCCGAGGGCCAGAGCTGACGCGCCCACCACGAGCCCGACGAGCCCCGGGGCCCCCAGGAGAGTCCCTTCGGGCGAGCGCGCCGCGCCCCCGAAGGCGAGGAGAAGCGCGAGGCCCAGCACGGCCCAGGCGGCGACAACTCCCTTCGGCGGGGGTGCGCCCGCGTCCGTGTCCATGGGGGACGATTCTACAGGCTCAGTTCAGGTAGCCCAGCGCCTCGAGCTGCTCGATCGCGTCGGCATCGAGATCGCCACCGGCTTCACCGGGCCTCCCCTTCCGGAGGAGCTCCCGGTTCCAGGCCGACTGGATCTGGAGGCTCTGGAGGAGGAGCAGGGCCTGGAGGGGCTGCTCGGAAGCCAGGTCGCGCGTCTCGAGAGGGTCTCGAGAAACGTCATAGAGCTCGGTGGTGCCGAGGAGGGGCGTGGAGTGCACGCGCCACCCCCCCGACTCCAGCATGAGCTGGGGCATCGCGGCCTGGTTCGGGCCGTTGGCGCCCCGGGTCACGGCGTAGAAGGACCGCTCGCCGCCCGGCTCACCGAAGGCGAGGGGAAGGAAGCTCCGGCCCTGGAAGCCATCGGCGGCGCCGTCGAGCGCCAGCCCATCCACGAGGGTGGGAAGGAGGTCGAGCAGGCTGACGGGGTCGTCCACCACCCTGCGGAAGCCCGTGACCGACGCCGGCCACTTGACCACCAGCGGGACGTGGAGGAGCTCGCGGTGGACGTTCTGGGAGTGCAGGAAGCGTCCGTGCTCCATGAAGGCCTCGCCGTGATCCGCGAGCAGCACCACCAGGGTGTCGTCGTACCGCCCGTGCTGGTCCAGCCTCTTCAGCACACGGCCCACCAGGCTGTCCGCGTACGCCACGTTCTCGAGATAGCGGCCGCGCACGTAGTCCACGTCGTCCTCGTCCGGCCTCTCGGAGTCCGTCGGGTGGAAGCTGTTCAGGTACGTCGCGTCGACCTTCATGTCGCCGGTGTAGTCCGCGGTGTACCGCCCCCGGAACGGGGGCGGGGGGGTGTAGGGAGTGTGCGGAGGCAGCAGGTGAACCAGCGCGAACGTCCGACGCTTCGAATTGCGGGCCATGAGCTCCCGGCGACGGGGCAGCTCCGTGGTGTCTTTGCCCCGCAGGGCCCGGAACCTCTTGAACCCCCGCTTGAAGCTCGTCTCGTACGCGTAGAAGGGGTGCTGGGAAAAGAGAACCGACCGGTAGCCGGCCGACGTCATCAGCTCGGGGAGGGTGGGCACCTCGTCGGGCAAGCGGTCTTCCCACGCTCCGACCCCGAGGGTGTCGGCGTGGAGCCCGGTCAGCATGGCGGAGACCGAGGGAAGAGTCCACGACGAGCCGGCCACGGCCGACCGAAACACCGTCCCGTCGGCCGCCAGGCGCGCGACCGCGGGAGTCTCGTGGGGACCGCCGAAGGGAGAGAAGACATCCGCCCGTGCCGCGTCGAGCAGGATCACGATCACGTCCGGCCGACCCAGGCGACCGGACCGACCCGGGGCGACCCGCCGGATGGGCGGGGAAGGTGGCTCCAGGCGGGGCTCGGTGGAGAGGACTCGGGCCCCGTGCCACCGCACGAGCGCGTTGCCTGCCCCCGTCACTGTCCACCTCAGACGGACGAGCTCACCCGCCCATCCCGCCAGGTCGACGCCCAGCTTCCGGGAACCGGCCAACGCGCCCTCCACCTGCTCGTGGAGAAGGCTCTGCTCTTCGCCGCTTTCGTCCAACAGCCCGACCGAGACGTCGACGACGGCAGCGTCCTCTCCCGGGGCGCGTTCGACGCTGAATCCGCCGGCGAGGTACGCGCCCTCGGGGACCCGCAGGACCATGTCCAGGTAGCTCGCGGTGGGCATCTCCACGCGCCGCTCGATGGCCCCCTCGACTTCGACATCCCGGACCCGGATGGTGTCGGGCCGCTCCGGCCAGAGCGGGCGCCCGCGGCGCGAGAGAAGCCGCACCCGCCGGAGTCGGACCGAGGGCTGCGTCCGGCTCCTCTCCATGTGCCAGACGTCGAGGACGTTGAGACCGGGCCGCACCATCGCCGCCGGCACCTCCATGCGGTAGGTCGACCACGGCCTGGAGACATCGAGATCGGCCAGCGACTGCCGGTTGAGGTGGACGTTCACCCTCACCGGGCCGGGCTCGTCCGCGGGGGACAGGCCCAGCTCGAGCTCGACCGACGCCAGATCAGCCTCGGGAGAGTAGACGCGCAGACGTCCGAGCTGGCGGCGCATCTCGGCAACCGGCGCGCCCTCCTCGTCCTCGCGCAACCGCCAGCCGGAGCCGATGTCGTCGAGGCCGGTGCCCAGGGACGTCGAGATGGTCTCGGTGCTGAGGTTCTGCCTCTGGTGGGCCACGAAGTCGGCGAGATCGAGCGAGCTCTTCCAGTCGCGGTGCGGCGGACCGCAGGCACCCGCCACCAGGAGGGCGGTCAGGGCCAGCGGCCCCACGGGGCCCGGGATTCCCGGCCCTCCGCCCCATTCGAGGCGGCGTCGGTTTCTGGTCTTCATCGTCAGTTCAGGTACCCCAGCGCTTCAAGCTGTTCGACGCTCTCGTCGTCGAGCTCCTCGGACGGCCGCTCGTCGCCCTCGACCCGGAGAAGCTCACGGTTCCAGGCCGACTGGACGAGCAGGCTCTGGCGAAGGAGCAGGGCCTCCAGCGGTTGGTGCGGGGCGAGGTCGTTCCTCTCCCCGGGATCCTTCTCGACATCATAAAGCTCGGTGCGGCCGACGAGGGGGGCGAAGTGCAGGCTCCGGCCCCGGGACTCGAGCATCATCCGCGGCGTCGCGGCGCGGTTGGGGCTGCCCTCGCCCCGCGTCACGGCGTAGAAGCTCCGGGGGGAGACCGCCTCGCCGAGGACGAGGGGAAGGAGACTCCGGCCCTGGAAGCCGTCGTCGGCGCCGCGGAGGGCGAGGCCATCGACCAGGGTGGGAACGAGGTCCAGCAGGCTCACCGGCTCGTCAACCACCGCGCGGAAGCCCGCCAACGATCGGGGCCACTTGATCACGAGGGGGACGTGCAGGACCTCGCGATGGAGGTCCAGGGAGTGCACGAACCGCCCGTGCTCCAGGAAGGCCTCGCCGTGATCCGAGAGGAGAACGATCAGGGCGTCGTCGTAGCGCCCGCTCCGGTCGAGGATTCCCAGCACCCGGCTCAACAGGCTGTCCGCGTAAGCCACGTTCTCCTGGTAGCGATCGCGGACGTAGCGCACGTCGGCTTCGGTGGGCCGCTCCGGGCGGTCGGGGGTGAACGGGCGCAGGCGCGCGGGCTCCACCGTCATGTCGCCCGCGTAGGCCGAGGTGTAGCGCCCGCGAAAGGGCTCCGGCGGCGTGTAGGGAATGTGAGGTGGGAGAAGGTGGACGAGCGCGAAGGTCGGCCCCGGAGAGGCCAGGAGCTCCCGGGCCGCGGGCAGGGTCGTCGTGTCGTCTCCCCGGAGAACGCGGACCGTCTGGAAGCCACGCCGGTAGCTTTCGTCGTACCGGTAGAACGGGTGCTGTGAGAAGAGAACGGTGTCGTAGCCGGCGGATTCCATCAGCTCCGGGAGCGACGGCACCTCGTCGGGCAGCCGGTCTCTCCAGGCGGCAATACCCAGCGCGTCGGCGTACATCCCGGTGAGCATGCTGGTGACCGACTGGAGGGTCCACGACGAGCCGGTCCGGGCCTGGCGAAACACCGTGCCGCCGGCGGCCAGGCGCGCGACGGCGGGGGTCTCGTGGGGACCGCCGAAGGGGGAGAAGGCGTCCGCCCGCGCCGCGTCGAGCAGGATCACGATCACGTCGGGCTGGCCCAGCCGGCCGGACCGGCCCGGCGCGACCCGCTCGATGACGGGGCGGGGTGGTTCCAGACCCGGGTCGGTGGACCGGACGCCGGCCCCGTGCCACCGGAGGAGGGCCTGGCCCGGCCCTCTCACCGCCCACCGCAGACGGACCAGCTCGCCCGCCCACCGCCTGAGATCGCCACTCACCGCCCGCGGACGAGCCACCTCCCCGTCCACGCGTTCCCGGAGCAAGCTGTGCTCCTCGCCTCGCGCGTCGAGCAGCCGGACGGAGACCACGACGGGCGCGGGGTTCTTCCCCGGGGCGGGCTCCAGGCTGAAGCGGCCGGTGAGCTCACTTCCCTCCGGCACGCGGAAGACCATGTCCAGAAAGCTCCCCGTCGGCATCTCCACACGGCCCTCCACGGCCCCATCTGCCTCGACGCGGGCAGCCCGGACACGATCGGGGCGGCGGGGCCAGGGCGCTCCCCCGCTGCTCGGAGAGAATCGCGCGCGCCGGAGTCGGACCGAGCGTTTCTTCCGCTTCCTCTCCGAGTCCCGGAAATCGAGGACGTTGAGGCCGGGCCGGACCAGCTCCGCCGGCACCTCCATGCGGTAGGTCGACCAGGCCTGCACGACGTCGAGTTCGGCCAACGGCTCCCGATTGAAGCTGACACTCACCGCCACCGCGCGGGAGCCGGCGTCGGGGGACAGGCCCAGCTCGACCTCGATAGACGCGACATCGGCCTCCGGAGCAAAGATTCGCAGCCGCCCCAGCTGGCGAGGCATCTCGGCGATGGGCTCGTCTTCCTCGTCGTCACGCAGTTGCCAACCGGAGCCGATGTTGTCAAGCCCGAGGCCGTCCGCCGGGGAGATCAGCTGGGTCCTGACGTTCAGCCTCTGGTGAGCCACGAAGTCCGCGAGGTCGAGGGAGCTCTTCCACTCCGGGGCCGCCCGGCCGCAGCCGGCGGCGACCAGAGCCACTGTCCACACGGCCATCAGCGGTCCCGGGGAGCTCGTCCTACGCGCGCGCGCGCCTCTTCCCTGCTCGAGGCGTGGTCTGCGCTTGGATGATCCAGGGGAATGCCGGAGGGCCAATTTCGGCGATCGTAGCACACACCACGCGGGTCCGCCCCGGAGCCTCCACCCGGGACTTCCGGGGGTACTCCGCCTCCGGCACTGAGATTCGAGACTTCTGTAACTTGTGGAGCAACAGTCAATTAAGATCCGGTCGGGGTCGACCAGGGCGCCCTTGGGGTCGACTGGCTCACGGGTGACCTCCGCGTTGTGGGTGGAGAAGCAAGCGCTCACGCAGGGAGGCATTCCGCAACGCGCAGCTCGTTGACGACAGCTTCACCTCGTACCCACGATCCACCTTCGAGCGGACAGGTGATGTGCTCTCCACACCCTCCCTTCTTCCCTCTTGACCGCAGTGGGGGCCGGCGCGTATATTTGCCTCAGAATGATGAAACTGGGTTTCAATTTCATTTATCGGGATCGAGATGTCACCAGGGAACCCGCCGCCAGTCGCGGGCCCCTCGGGGGTGGGGCCTCAAGCTACTGACAGATCGACAGATTGCAGGGATGGGGGAGACGCCCGGGTCTCCCGGGGGAGGCCGGGGGCGTCGGCCGAATGGGTTCGTCCGGCCCGAAACGGCAACGAGAGGCAACACGTGGTTCGATACATCATCGCGCTCGTCCTGGGGACATCACTGGTCGCCGTAGACGCCCGCGCCGAGAGCTGGGCCGGCGCGGATCCCGCGGTCGCGGCGGTCGCCCAGGGGGCTCCAACGGACGTGACCGAGCTGGAGCGGCAGATCCAGTCCCTCACGAAGGAGGTCGAGAAGCTCAAGGACGAGATGTCACGCCAGGCGGGAGCCACCGGCGCCGAGCCGGACGTCACCGAGCTGGAGCGGCAGATCCAGGTCCTCGCCGCCGAGGTCGAGAGACTTCGGAGCGGTGAGACGCAGACCGAGGGCGTGACCGAGGACCAGGCCCGGGCCCTCGGGCTCGCACCGTCGGCGGCCACGCTCTATGGCCGGGACCGCGGCGTCTCCATCGCCGGCTACGGCGAGATGCTGTACGAGCGCTACTCCAGCGAGGACGAGAGCGGCGCGCTCACCGGCAGCGGCGCGCAGGCGGACTTCCTGCGGGCCATCCTCTACGTCGGCTATCGCTTCAACGACAAGTTCCTGTTCAACTCGGAGATCGAGATCGAGCACGCCGACGAGGTCTCCGTGGAGTTCGCCTACATCGACTACCTCGCCACCGAGAGCTTGGGAATCCGCGGAGGGATGCTCCTCCTCCCGATGGGACTCGTGAACGAGTTCCACGAGCCCAACGTCTTCATCGGTGCCAGGCGGCCGGAGACGGAGCAGGCGATCATCCCGACCACGTCGAGGGAGAACGGCTTGGGTGTCCACGGGTCAGCGAGCCGGCTCGTGTACCGCGCCTACGTCGTGAACGGGCTGAACGGCAGCGCCTTCTCGGCAGGAGGCATCCGAGGCGGGCGTCAGAAGGGCTCCCGGGCCCTGGCGGACAACCTGGCCTTCACGGGCCGCTTCGACGTGACGCCGACGCCCGGCGTCTTCCTGGGTGCCAGCCTGTACTCGGGTGGGTCGGGTCAGGGACAGGTCACGGTCGACGGGCAGTCCTACGACGTCCGGACCACCATCGTCGATGTCCACGCCCAGGCCCAGATCCGCGGGCTCGACGTCCGGGGTCTCTACGCCCGCTCCTGGATCGACGACGCGGCCGCCCTCAACCAGTACCTCGACCTGGAGGGGTCGGACGGAGTGGCGGAGGAGATGGCGGGTGGCTACGTCCAGGTCGGCTACAACGTGCTGTCCCTGGTGGCCTCGACCCGGGTCTCGCTCCTGCCCTACTACCGTTGGGAGAGGGTCGACACCCAGGCGAAGATGCCCGCCGGGTACGAACGGGGCGGGGCCACCCTCAGGACCCTGAACACCATCGGGGTCGAGCTGAAGCCCATACCGAACGTCGTGCTCAAGCTCGACTACCAGATCATCACCAACGACGGCGAGACGGGCCGAAACCAGCTCAACCTCGACCTCGGGTATGCGTTCTAGGGTGGCGCCAAGGCGGCGGGCGGGCGTGGTCCTCTTGACGGTGGCAGCCCTCTGCTCGCCAGTGGTGGCGGGGGACCTGCTGACGCGAGAGGAAGCCCTCGCGGCCTGCTACCCCGGCGCGGCGATCGAGGCCCAGCGGGTCTTCCTCACGGCCGACCAGCTCGAGAAGGTGGCGGCCCTCTCGGGGAGCGAGGTGCCCAGCGCGCTCGTCGCCCGCTACGTGGCTCGCACCACGGACGCGGTGGTGGGGCGGGCGTACGTGGACACGCACGTCGTCCGTACGAAGCGGGAGAGCCTGCTGATCTCGCTCACGCCGGACGGCCGTGTTCGGAGAATCGACGTCACCGCGTTCCTGGAGCCCCGGGAGTACCTGGCCTCCGAGCCGTGGAGGGCTCAGTATCGCGACCGCGAGCTGAACGACGACCTGGGGCTTCAGCGGGCAATCCGCCCGATCGCCGGGGCCACCCTGACGGCCCACGCGACGAACGCGGCCGTGCGCCGGGTCCTCGCGATCGATCGCGTGCTGGCCCGCGCCGGGGAGGGCCCGTGAGGCCCTGGGAGGCCTGGGCCTTCAACGTCCTCAACGCCGTCCTGGGGCTGAGCGGCGGCGCGTACTTCTTCATGAAGTACCTGATGACCGCGGAGGATCCCTTTGCCGTCGTCAACCACCCCTGGCAGCCTTCGATGCTGGCTGCCCACGTCGTGGCGGCGCCCCTTGCCCTCGTGCTCTTCGGGATCGTCCTGCGGTCCCACGTCCTCGCGAAGCTCGCGGCGACCGGCCGCCGCGGGCGGCTCACGGGTTGGGCCTCACTTCTCAGCTTCTCCGGGATGGCCCTGTCGGGCTACCTCCTTCAGGTCATCGCCAGCCCCGACGGGCTCCGCCTCGCGGTGGTGGCCCACTTGGCCACGAGCGTGGTCTTCGTCCTCGGGTACGGAGGGCATCTGGTCCAGGGATGGCGGCTCCAGAGGGCGAGCTCCGGCGTCCTGCCGGAGGAGCCGGCCCGGCGGGCCCCGGCCCCCTCGTGAGCCCCCGGCGTCTCCAGACCGCGGTCCTCCTCGGGATCCTGGCGGTCGGTCTGGCGGGACCCGGGCTGACCCGGTACGCCGGAGGTGAGGAGCGGCGTCCTCGGACCGGTACGGTCCGCCGCGAGGTCGACAGCATGGGCACCCGGGCCACGCTCACGACCCTCGACGGCGATCGGGCCCGGGGGCTGGCCACCCTCGAGCGCATGCTCCGCGTCCTCGAGGCCGTCGAAGGGCAGCTGAGCACCTGGCGGCTGGACAGCCACCTGAGCGCCATCAACCGCCAACCGGTCGGGGCGGAGGCGCCGGCTCCCGAGCCGGTCTGCGATCTCCTGGAGGAGCTCCTGTCCTGGCACCAGGCCACCGGTGGGGCGTTCGACCCGGCGGTCGGGACCCTCGTGGCCGCCTGGGGCCTGCGCCAGGGCGGAAGGCAGCCGGCCCCTGCCGAGCTCGAAGAGGCGCGGCGCAACGTCGGCTTGAGTCACGTTCTCGTACGGCGCGGGCCCTGCCGAATCACCCGGATACGCGGCGTCGTGCTGGACGCCGGGGCCTTCGGCAAGGGCGCTGCCCTGGACCGGGTGGCCGAGGGCGAGCTCGTGCACGGCACCCGGGCCTGGATGGTGGACCTGGGAGGCCAGGTCGCTGCCGGGGGAACGGACCTCGAGGCATGGAGGGTGAGCCTGGCTCACCCGGCGCGTCGCCGAGAAGCGGTCCTCGATCTCTCCCTTCGTGTCGGCTCCCTGGCCACGAGCGGCGGCTCGGAACGGGACCTGGTGTCGGAGGGACGTACCCTCGGACACATCCTCGACCCTCGCATCGGCCAGCCAGTGTCCCGCGGCGAGACCGTCACGGTCTGGCACGAACGAGCCCTCGTAGCCGACGTTCTCTCCACGGCCCTCTACGTCATGGGAGTCGAAGCCGGGCTCGCCTGGGCCGAAGAGCAGGGGATCACCGCCTGCTTCCTCCTGTCCGATCCCACCGGCGGAGTCCGCACCCGGGCGACGAGGGCTTTCCGGCGTCGCTTCTTCGAGGCATCCGGACCCTGAGCCCGCGTCGCGGCCACCCGCTCCGGGAGCTCGATCCGCACGTGGTCCCTCCAGCTTCGGACCAGGCCCCGGCTCCCACTCCTCCTCGACGACGGTGCCCATGCGCGTGGCGGCCCGATGGGGGAGGGCTCCGAGGGAGGGGCAGGGAGGGGGGCAAGCCGCCAACGCGACCGGCCGGGCTCCGCGCGCTTCGTGCCGCGAGATACCGAGCGACCCTGGTGTACGAGATGCGTCAAGGAGCGGCCGCGATCCGTTCCAGCTCCAGGGGGCGCCCGACCTCGAGGCGAAAGCGCCCGCGCCCCGCCTTCACCATGCGGATGGCGTCGCAGTGCTCCTCGAGACGACGACGTAGCAGGATCAAGCGCGTCTCCAGGTTGTCCTTGACCGCCGGCAAGCCCAGGGTGGGGTCGAGGCGCAGCTCCCTGTTCGTGAAGTCGCTGCGACCCTCGTCACGTCGCTGGAGCAGCAACCTCCATAGGATGCGGCCGGGAAGGCTCTTGATCAGGTACTCGCCGTCCAGGAAGACGCTGCTGTCCTCCTCGTAGTACCGCACCTGAATCGGCTTCCCCTCGGCGCCGCGCTCGGCCACGGCAGTCCCGCGGTCGTTGGAAGGCTCGTGGTCGAGAGCGGCCAGGGCGATCCCTGCGGCGATCTGATTGGCCGCCACGGACAGGGATCGCTCCACGGCATCGTCGAAGGCACCCTGGGAGCGGCTCTCCACGCAGATCACTCCCACGAGCCGCCCCTGCACCAGCATAGGGACCGCGAGCTGGCTCTCGACGTCGGCCAGTCCGGGCAGTGGAATCTCCTTGAACCGCGTCTCGCCTCCCTCCCTGGCGATCTCCTGCCGGGCGGCCCGGGCATAGCGTATGGCCGTGTTCATGCTTCCGATGCGCACCGGGACGCGTCGCCCGGCCACCACGCCGATCGTTCCCACGCCGACGACCACCTCGGACCCGACTCCGGCGCGGTCGTAGCCATGGCTCGCCAGCGTCACCAGCCTGTCGCTATCCTCTTCCAGGACCAGGAGCATCGAGTGCTCGATGCCCCAGAGCTCCTCGAAGGAGGAGAGGGCGACGTCCAGGAGGGCATCCAGGTCCTCGGCCTCGGCGAGGCGGCGGGACAGGGTGGCTGCCTGGTCGTGTTCAGGATCCATCGACCGACGACGACTCCTCTGTGGGCAAGGCCACGCACGCATGGACGCGGAATACCTCGGCGCTGGCGAGTCGGAAGACACCGGTCATTCCAGTCATCGTCGCGATGCTGTCCACCTCGGCCTTGAGCTGATCGAAGACCGGACCCTCGGCCTGGCTTCCTTCGAGCTCGAGCGTCAGCAGGAACTGCCGGCAACCCCTGGGATCCACGACCATCACCACCGCGTGGGGATTCGAGTCCAGGTTCGCACGCGTCTTGCGGAAGAACTGGTTGGAGAGGGCCACGTGCCCTTCATCCACGTACATCACCCTCGAGATGTAGCTCACGTTGGGCATGCCGTCGGCGTCGACGGTGGAGATGGTGGCTGGAAGCGCACCGTCCAGGCTGGCGCGGTAGGGTCTTCGCAATCAGCTCCTGGGTCTGCTCATGGACGTTGGCCGAGTGGATCCCCACGACGAGCCCGCCGTCGCGGCCCTCGTCGGCCGCCTTCGGGCCCTGCGGGGGATGCTCGAGGAGCATGCGGCCCACGAGGATCGATGGGTGGAGCCACTGCTGGCCGAGCTCCGGGCCGACATCGCCGAATCCCTCAAGGTGGATCATGCCCGCATCGACAGCGCCATCCCGAGCCTCGAGACCGCTTTCACCCGGTGGGAAGAGGCGCCCGAGGACGAGCGAGTGGCGATGGGTCGGATGGCCTATGGGGCACTGTCTTCCTTCGTCGGCGCCTACCTGAACCACATGGCCCGTGAAGAAGACGAGGCCATGCCCGTCCTACAAGCCGCCATGACCGACGAGCAGCTGCTCCAGGTGAGTGCCCAGCTCCGCGGAGCCATCCCTCCGCCCCGCATGGCCCAGTACGTGTCGATCATGCTGCCGGCCATGAACGTCGAGGAGCGTACGCAGATGTTCGCGGGCCTCAAGGCGAACGCGCCACGCGAGGTGCTCGACGGGATGTGCGAGCTCGCTTCAGGCGTGCTCGCGAGCTCGGACTGGTCGGCCGTGCGGACTCGAGTAGGCCTCTAGGACCTGCCGACCGAAGGGGTGATGGAGGCGAAGATGAATACGCTCATGGCTGCCGCTGCTGTCGTCGGCGTCGCAGTCCTGGGGGACTGAGCGAGGCCACCGTCCGACTGGACGACACAACACGCCGGATCGCATGCCCGGTCGCGACTCCGGGTGGCACACCGGCCGGACTCATCGGTTGCACCGCAACTCCCTCGAGAGGAGACTTCGCCGTGGCCATCTTGACCCCGGGGAGCCATTGCGTCGCCGGCCGGCACACGCCCTGATAGGAGTTGGGGGCCCGGCGCATGGGCCCGTTGGCCAGGAGGACGTCGTACTGCGGAGAACCCATTCGAGGACTTGATCGCGCCCTCCTGGCGTCTTCTTCGGGTGTCGAAAGTCGGCACGTTGGGAGCCGGGCCTCGCGCCGGAAAACGTAATAACCTAAATGCTATCAGTTTATTACAGAGATGTCGGAGAATATCTGATAGATATACACTCATATCACTTGACAATCTACAGCTAACGACCTATCTTCTGGCTACGGAGGTGACCGAAGGAATGCGAATGGATCAGTTCACGGTGAAGGCCCAGGAGGCGCTGGCGTCCGCCCAGGCAGATGCCGAGAGGAGCGATCACCCCGAGGTGACGCCCGAGCACCTTCTCAAGTCCCTGCTCGCCCAGGAGGGGGGAGTGGTGCCTTCCGCGCTCGGCAAGCTGGGCGCGAACAGTGGCGGCATTGCCGCCGAAGTGGACAAGAAGCTCGCGTCGCTTCCCCAGGCCACGGGCTCGACCACCCACATCGCGCAGCAGCTCGACGCCGTGCTGAAGCAGGCGATGCGCGAGGCCGAGGCCCTCAAGGATCAGTACGTCTCCACGGAGCACCTGCTGTTGGCGCTCCTGGAGTCCAAGACCCCGTCCGCTGAAGCCCTGAGGCACGCCGGCGTGACCCGCGACCGGCTTCTCCAGGTTCTCAAGGAGATTCGCGGGAGCCAGACCGTCGACGACCCCAACGCCGAGGACCGCTTCCAGGCCCTCGAGCGCTACGGCCGTGACCTCACCGAGCAGGCCCGTAAGGGCAAGCTCGACCCCGTCATCGGTCGCGACGACGAGGTCCGCCGGGTGGTTCAGGTCCTCTCCCGCCGCACCAAGAACAACCCCGTCCTCATCGGCGAGCCCGGCGTGGGCAAGACCGCCATCATCGAAGGCCTCGCCGGACGGATCGTCAACGGCGACGTCCCCGAGTCCCTGAAGAACAAGCGCGTGGTGGCCCTCGACCTGGGGGCCCTGATCGCCGGGGCGAAGTACCGCGGCGAGTTCGAGGACCGCCTCAAGGCCGTCCTCAAGGAGGTCCAGGAGTCCGACGGGGAGGTCATTCTCTTCATCGACGAGCTCCACACCGTCGTCGGCGCGGGAGCCTCCGAGGGCTCCATGGACGCCTCCAACATGCTCAAGCCCGCCCTCGCTCGGGGCGAGCTGCGTTGCGTGGGTGCCACCACCCTCAGCGAGTACCAGAAGTACATCGAGAAGGACGCGGCCCTCGAGCGGCGCTTCCAGCCCGTGTACGTGGGCGAGCCCAGCGTGGAGGAGACCATCGGCATCCTCCGCGGGCTCAAGGAGCGCTACGAGGTGCACCACGGCGTCCGCATCCAGGACGCGGCCCTCCTGGCCGCGGCCACCCTGTCGCACCG
>JAJDNS010000173.1 GCA_022340585.1 Acidobacteriota bacterium | reverse complement strand
CGGACAACGAATGGCTGGGCTACGTCACCGCGAGCGAGCTGAAGAAGGTCCCGGTCGCGGGGGGAGCGCCGGTCACTCTCTGCAAGGTCAGCCTGAGCCGGGGTGCGAGCTGGGGCCCCGACGGCACCATCGCCTTCGCCGCGACCCAGAACGAGGGGCTGTCCCTCATTCCGGCCAGCGGCGGGGAGCCCACGCCGCTCACCACCCTCGACGAGGCGAAGGGCGAGCGCTCCCATCGCTGGCCCCAGTGGCTGCCCGGAGGAGAGGCCGTTCTGTTCTCCAGCCTCGCCGGCGACGGAAGTGACTGGAACGCGGGTACCCTCGAGGTCGTGGAGGTTGCCTCGGGTCGCCGCACCGCGCTACACCGCGGGGGCACCCAGGGTCGCTACGTGGCCACCGGCCACATCGTCTTCTACCACCAGGGGACCCTCTTCGCCCTTCCCTTCGACCCCGAGACCCTCGAGGCCACGGGCTCCCAGTTCCCCGTCCTCGAAGGGGTCTCCGGCCGGCCGGCCCACGGAGGTGCCGACTTCGCGGTCTCCGATGAAGGCCTCCTCGGGTACGTGTCCGGGGGCCAGGGCGCCAATCCCTTCCGCATCGTCTGGGTCGACCGGGACGGACGTACGGAGCCCCTCTGGGAGGAGCCGGGGCTCTACGGAACACCGAGGCTCTCGCCGGACGGGACGAGGCTGGCCCTCACCGTGTTGAGCGACAGCAACCTCGACGTCTGGGTCTTCGATCTCGAGAGGAGGGTCGCCACCCGCTTGACCTTCGCCGACGGCTACGACGGCGACGAGGTCTGGTCTCCCGATGGCCGATGGGTGGCCTTCGCCTCCGACCGGGAGGGCGCGGTCAAGATCTTCCGGAAGCGAGCCGACGGATCCGGAAACGTCGAGGTCGTTGCCGAGTGCAAGGACGCGCAGCAGCAGTGCTTCCCCAACGCCTGGTCGCCGGACGGCCGGACGATCGCAGTGGGGACCGGTGAGTCGGACATCTGGATGGTGCCCGTGGAAGGAGAGGCCGAGCCCGAGCCGTACCTCGCTTCGCCCGCGCTGGAGGACGGTCCCGCCTTCTCGCCCGACGGCCGATGGGTGGTCTATCAGTCCACCGAGTCGGGCAGCCCGGCCATCTACGTCCAGTCCTATCCCCTCGGCGCCGGCAAGTGGCAGGTGTCCGAGGGCATCGGGGTTCGACCGTCGTGGTCACGAGACGGACGGGAGATCTTCTACCGCACGGACACCGGCATCAGCGTGGTCCCCGTGGATACCAGTGGAGGGACATTCCGGCCGGAGAAGGCGCGGCCGCTGTTCAGCGGCTCGTTCCTCGGCGACGTGGGCGGTCTGGCCATCGGTGGAGCGATCTTCTATGACTACGAGGCGGGGGCCGACGGACGACGCTTCGTCATGTTCTCCGGGGCCGAGGGGAGCGAGGTGGCCTGGGTGAACCTGGTCAGCGGATGGTTCCAGGACCTGCGGGGTCGCGCCGGCTCGGCCGGCGAGTAGATGAGGGGAGTGAGTGTGATCGGGAAGACGATCTCGAACTACAGGGTGACGGCCGAGCTGGGCAAGGGCGGCATGGGCGAGGTCTGGCGGGCCCAGGACACGCGGCTCGGACGGGACGTGGCCCTCAAGGTGCTCCCCGAGTCCTTCGCCCAGGACCCCGAGCGTCTCGAGCGCTTCGAGCGCGAGGCCCGGGTCCTGGCGTCCCTGTCCCACTCCAACATCGCCGGCATCCACGGCCTCGAGGACGTGGACGGCACCCGCTTCCTGGTCATGGAGGTGGCCGAGGGGGAGACCCTCTCCGACCGCATCGCCCGCGGACCCATCCCCGTGGCCGACGCCGCCCGCATCGCGAAGCAGATCGCCGAGGCCCTCGAGGTCGCCCACGAGAAGGGGATCATCCACCGGGACCTGAAGCCCGGCAACGTCATGGTCACCGAGGACGGCTCGGTCAAGGTCCTGGACTTCGGCCTGGCCAAGGCCATGGGGGTCCACCCCCTGTCGGGAGGCTCGGGGGACAACTGGACCCAGTCACCCACCCTGGCCCCCGGGGGCACCCAGGCCGGGATGCTCCTGGGGACCGCGGGCTACATGAGCCCGGAGCAGGCCCGGGGCAAGCCGGTGGACCGCCGGGCGGACATCTGGGCCTTCGGGTGCGTGCTGTTCGAGATGCTGGGGGGCCGCAAGGCCTTCGACGGGGAGACGGTCACCGACGTCCTGGGGGCCATCGTCCACAAGGAGCCGGAGATCGACAAGCTCCCCGCCGACGTCCCCGGGAGGATCCGGGACCTGATCGCCCGCTGCCTCCAGAAGGACCAGTCGCGCCGCCTCCAGTCCATCGGCGACGCCCGCGTCGCTCTCCAGGAGTGGATCGAAAACCCCCAGGGAGACGCGGTGGCCTCGGCCCGCGCCACGAGCCCGACCTGGCGCCGCTGGCTCCCCTGGGGGGTCGCCGCTCTCGGCACCCTCGGCGGCCTCGCCCTCGGGGCCACCCTCCTCGCCCCCGGCCGCGACCCGGAGCCCGTGCGCCGTTTTCGGGTGGACCTTCCGGACCAGACCCTCTTCACGGACATCGGGGCCAGCGCCGTGCTCTCTCCCGACGGGAGCCGCCTCGCCTACGTGACGGGCTCGGCGGCGGGGAACGGAGAGCTGTTCGTGCGCCCCCTCGACCGCTACGAGGGAGTGTCCCTGGCCGCGGGCCCCTCCGGCCAGGCCCCGTACCATCCCTTCTTCTCTCCGGACGGCGAGTGGATCGGCTACGTCACACGGAACGAGCTCAAGAAGGTGTCGGTCACCGGGGGGGCGCCCATCACCCTGGCGCCGGTCACGCGCAGTCGCGGGGCGACCTGGGGTCCCGACGGGACCATCGTCTTCGCTTCGGGGACCCGGGCCGGGCTCTCGCGGATCCCGGCCGCCGGCGGTGAGATCACGCCCCTGACCACGCTGGACGAGGCGGCCAAGGAGGTCGGTCACCGATGGCCGCAGTGGCTGCCCGGCGGACGCGCCGTCCTCTTCACCAGCGCCCGGGGCGAGAGCCCCGACATCGAGATCTCCATCGAGACCGTCGAGCTCGCCACCGGGGAGCGCAAGGTCATCCACCGGGGCGGCCAGTACGCGCGGTACGTGCCCACCGGCCACATCCTGTTCGTGCAGGACGCCACGCTGTTCGCTCTGCCCTTCGACCCCGACCACCTCGAGACCCGGGGCTCCCAGATGCCGGTACTCGAGGGCATCGAGTCCCAGCCCGGCGAGGGAGCGGCGCAGTTCGACGCATCGGAGAGCGGGATCCTGGCCTACGTCCCCGGGTCCGCCTCCCTGCAGAGCTTCCCGGTGTCCTGGGTCGACCGCTCGGGGCGCAGCGAGTCCCTGTGGGAGGAGGCGGGGATCTACGGCACGCCGCGCCTGTCCCCCGACGGCAAGCGCCTCGCCCTCTCCGTCCTCCGCGACGACAACTGGGACGTCTGGACGTACGACATCGCCCGTGGGGTCGCCACCCGGCTGACCTTCGGCGAGGGCTACGACGCCGACGCGGTGTGGTCCCCGGACGGGCGCTGGATCGCCTTCGCCTCCGACCGGGAGGGCGCGCCCACCGCCTACCGCAAGCGCACCGACGGATCGGGCGACGCCGAGCGCCTCCACGAGCCCGGCCTCGTCGCCTTCTCCGCGCCGGTGGCGTGGTCCCCCGACGGCCGGGTCATCGTCGTCCAGACCGGCGGGGGCCCCACCGGCGACGACCTGTACTTCCTGGAGATCGGTGTCGTGGACAAGGTCGAGCCGTTCCGGGTGACACCCTTCAACGAGTCCGCGCCCGCCTTCTCCCCCGACGGGCGCTGGATCGCCTACGTCAGCAACGAGACCGGGCGTCCGGAGGTCTACGTCAGCTCCTACCCCCCGGGAGGAGGAATCTGGCAGATCTCGGACAGCATCGGCGACCAGCCCCGCTGGTCGCGCAGCGGCCGCGAGCTCTTCTTCCGCACCGACGAGGGCGTCATGGCGGTGGACGTGGACGGGAGCGGGGAGAGCTTCCGGGCCGACAAGGCGCGGCTCCTCTTCTCGGGGTCGTTCCTCGGCGGGGTCGGCGGGGTGTCGGTCCCCGGCCTCAGCTTCTCGGACTACGACGTCTCCGCCGACGGCGCCCGGTTCGTGATGTTCACCGGCGGCGACAACGAGCTGGGCTTCTCGACGATGAACGTGATCACCGGCTGGTTCACCGAGCTCCGCCGGCTGACCGGGTCCGGCGACAAGTGAGGGGCGTCAGGTGCTCGTGAAGAAGGTCGGGGTCGTCGCCCTCGCCCTGTGCCTGCCCGCGCCAGCGGCCAGCGCCGCGGGGAAGCGGGCCCTGGGACAGATCACCGTCAGTGGCTCCGGCTACGAGCGAGGCCTCCAACACGGCCAGCAGCTGAAGGGCGACATCGCCGATATCTCACGGCCTCCGCGCGGGGCGTCCCCGTGGCCTTCGTCATCCGGGAGATCCTCCGGCGAACGGGGCAGGACGAGATCCTGGCGTTCATCCAGGACGTCGAGCACGCCTCGGGCCAGAACTACATCATCGGCATCCGGAACGAGGTGTACGACTTCGAGGCCTCGGCCAGAAAGGTCGTCCGCTTCTGGCCCGAGAACCCCAACGCCGCCGTCTACCACACGAACCATCCGCTGGTGAACGGGGACGTGAAGCCCTGGTACGCGGCCCAGGATCCCTCGCGACCGGCGAGCCCGCCGCCCGCCCCGGACAACAGCCGGATCCGGCTGCAGGCGGTGGAGAGGCGGATCGCAGCCGACGGGGCCATCGACACGGACCTGATCAAGGACGCCTTGCGCTCCCGGGACGACGAGGACAACCCGGTCTGCCGCACGCGTCGAGACGACAAGCCCTCGTTCACCTTCGCCTCCGTGGTCATGACTCTCTCCGACGATCCCCGTCTCGAGGTCGTCGCCGGACCGCCCGACGAAGGGGAGTACGCGCTCTTCGACTTCCGGCGCTGAGCGCTGGGGCCCGGGCCAGGCTCCTAGAGCCCCCGCCCGGAGGTCAGACCCCCTTCTCGTCGAAGCGCACCTCGCGGGTGTCGACCTCCTGCCCGGTCCGCTCGGCGAGCTCCCCGTAGAGGTCGGGTCGCCGCGTGCGGATCCACTGACGGCCCGTGGACTGCTCGATGAGCGAGAGGTCCAGGTCGGCGGTCACCATCTCCTCGGCCGCCGTCCAGGTCTCGGAGAGAATCCGGCCGTAGGGGTCGATGATCATGGAGTTGCCGGTGCGGACCTCGTCGTCGTCGGGTCCCACCCCGTTGGCGAAGACGATGAAGACGCCGTTGTCGTGGGCGCGGGTCGGG
>JAJDNS010000166.1 GCA_022340585.1 Acidobacteriota bacterium | reverse complement strand
AGCCAGCGACGACGTGCGTGTCAACGACGAGGGGACGCGCCGCATGCTGGGGCAGCTCTCCCTGGGCGGGAAGCGGATTGTCTACTCGAGCACCCTCGCCGTGGCCGACAACGCTCCGGGCGGGAACATCACTCCGGACCTCCGGTGTGCTCCGAGGACCGAGTACGGTCGGACGAAGCTGGCCGCCGAAAGGATCGTGGCTCGCGCCGGCGACCAGCACCGAGCGGGCTGGACGATTCTCCGCTTGCCGACCCTCTACGGCCCGGGGTACCGCCCAGGCGGGCTGTTCGACGTGCTCCTCCGGCTTCTCAGGCGCCGCCACCCCCTGGCCCGTCTCGACTGGCCGGGTCGGATTGCCCTCATGGCCGTGGACGACGCCGCGGAGATGATCCGCCGGACGGCCTCGACGCCGGAGACGTTGAGACAACTCTACCTGGCGTCGAGCAACGAGAACCCCGCCGTGCACGAGCTCGCCCGGGCCATCGCCGAGGCCGACGGGGCTCCCTACGAGGCGATCCACGTAGCGGGTCCGATCAAGGCCCTGCTCGGCCTGGCCGCGGGCGTGCTCCAGCTCCAGGGTCTCCCCCACGTCCTCCAGGTGACGGCCTGGAGGACCCAGCTCCTCCTCGACGGCCTCTACTGTGATGGCTCCCCTCTCACCGACCTGCTCGGCTTGACCTTCCGAGACTGGCGCGAGGGTGTCCGGCGGATGTACGCGGAGGATCCACGCGCCAGCGGGACGGTGCCTGCCCACTCCTGAGGGAGAGTCACCCGATCCATCGGGTTCCCCGCAGCGAGGCCGGGGCCGGAGTGGGCCTCAGAGCGGGTAGACTCCGGGGCGACAGGAGCCGCCCATGAACTCGCCCCGTTTCTTTCTGTGTCTGTCCGTCCTGACCTTGACCGGATTCGCTGCCGGGGCCGCGCCGGGTGACGAGCCCGAAGTCGTCCGGTTCGGTGACTCGCCCGCCCAGGTGGGGCACGTCTTCCCCCACATGACGGTGATGGCCGACGGGGTGGGCAGCGACTCCGAGACCGGGATCGGGGCCCTCATCCCCTGGGCGAACCGGCTGTGGGCGGTGGGCTACGTGGCCCACATCCAGGGCTCGGGAATCGGCCTCTACGAGATCGGCGAGGACATGTCCTTCCGGAAGCACCCGGCCTCGGTCACCGGGACCTTCGCCAACCGCATGGTCCACTGGGAGTCGGAGCAGGTCTTCATCGGTCCCCACGCCATCGACTCCGAGGGGAACGTCCGCACCATCGAGGCCCTGGCCAACCACCGGCTCACCGCCACCGCCCGTCACCTCCTGGCCCCCGCCGAGAAGGTCTACTTTCTCACCATGGAAGGGCTTCTCTTCGAGGTCGACGTGAAGACCCTCGAGGCCACTCAGCTCTTCGACCTCGTGAAGGAGTTGAAGATCGTCGGGGCCAAGGAGCACTTCAAGGGCGCCTTCACCGCCCAGGGACGTCTCGTCGTCGCCAACAACACGTACGAGGAGCCGGAGTTCCTTGGCGAACGGTCGGCGGGCCGGCTGGCAGAGTACGACGGCCAGGGCTGGACGATCCTCGAGGAGAACCCCTTCGTCGAGGTCTCGGGCAAGCAGAACCCACGAGTGGGGGCCAAGTACGGCAACCCTCTCTATGCGGTCGGCTGGGACCGGGCGTCCGTCATCTTCCGTGTGCTCGTGGGTGGCGAGTGGTCGCGCTACCGCCTGCCCCGGGGCAGCCACTCCTGGAGCCACTCCTGGAACACGGAGTGGATGCGGGTCCGGGAGGTCCAGACCGAGCGGTACCTCATGGACGCCTTCGGTCTCTTCTACGACCTCCCGGCGCTGGTCTACGGCGGCAAGGTCTGGGGCATTCGGCCGGTCTCGTCCCACATGCGCATCGTCCCCGACTTCGTGCACTGGCGGGGGTTGCTGGTCCTGGCCGGCGACCAGACCGACAACGCGGTGGGGCAGCCCCAATCCGGTCTCTGGTTCGGCGACCTCGACGAGCTGACCCGCTTCGGGAAGCCCACGGGCTGGGGGGCGCTCTGGTGGAACGACCCGGTGGAGGCCGGCGAAACGTCGGACCCCTTCCTGATGACCGGCTTCGACAAGAAGGTCGTCCATTTCACCCAGGGCTCGGACGCCGACGTCACATTCGCGGTCGAGGTGGACTTCCTCGGCGACGGAACGTGGCGGACCTACCGGAGCTTCACGGTGGCGCCCGGGGGGTACGTCCACCACGAGTTTCCCAGTGCCTACTCCGCCCACTGGGTTCGCGTCCGCGCCGACCAGGCCTGCCAGGCTTCCGTCCAGCTCTTCTACAACTGACCGAGTGCGCACGGGGGCACCCGAGGAGTCGGGCTGCTCAGATGGGGCGTGTGCGGGAGTGAGCCCGACCCCGGGCCTGGCCGTGGGAGTTGAGCAGGGTGTCTCCGAAGCTCAGGCGATTGCGCCGCCACAGCTCGAGCCCGCGCCGGCCGTGCAACCGAAGCAGTGATCGGCGGTCTGGATGATCCTGTTCGCGAGGGCCCTGGTGTCTAGGTCATGGATGGTCGGCTGGCTGCCGTTACCAACCGCGAGCTCCAGCATCTGGTTGAAGTCGCAGTCGTAGATACGGCCGTCCCAGCTCACGCTGATCAGCGTTCGACACATGAGAGCGGGGAGGGTGGCCGGGTTGAAGGCCTGCTCCAGCCGCTCCATGTACTCGTCATGCAGGCCGGCCCGATCCAGCCACTGGGCGAAGCGCGCGATCGGCATGTTGGTGATGGTGAAAAGGTGGTCGAAGGCGATCCCGTGCTGGCGCTCCAGGTACTCCCGGGTGTCTCTCTCGAGGTCCTGCTGGGCCGGGGGAAGGAACGCACCCACCGGGTTGGCCACGAGATCCACCACCAGGCTCCCTCCGCGACCGTAGCCCACGGCGTTGAGAGCCTTGAGACCCTCGAGGCTCGCCTCGTAGACCCCGCGTCCCCGCTGGCGGTCCGTTGCCTCCGCCGTGTAGTGGGGAAGCGAGCACACGACCTCGCAACCGTGGTCGGCGAAGAATCGGGGGAGGTCGTCCTGGGTCTCCTCGCCCTGGACGGTGAGGTTGTGGCGCACCAGCACGTGCCGGCCCAGCTCCCGTGCCCGGACCACCAAGTCCCGGAATCGGGGGTGAATCTCCGGCGCCCCTCCGGTGATGTCGAGCGTCCTCAGGGCGTCGTCCCGCGCCAGCGTGTCGAGACAGGCGTCGACGACGTCGTCCGGCATCACCTCGGTCCTAGAGGGGGAGGCATCCACGTGGCAGTGCCGACAGGCCTGGTTGCACCGCTTGCCCACGTTCACCTGGAGCGTGTCGACATCCGACGCACGCAGCTCTCCGTGAACCCGGGCCACCCGTGCGGCAAAACGGTTCGGGGAGCGTCCCCCCCGCAGAACGCGGAGGGCGGCAGGCCCGCTCACATGGACACCTTCTTGTTGATGTTGTGGGCGGGAAGGCCGTGGGCGAGGGTGATGCCCGCCTTGAGCGAGGCCGCCGCGTGCATGGCCTCTCCCAGGTGCTTCATTGTCAGCCCCTGCTCGAGGGCCTGCTGCGTGTAGCTGTCGATGCAGTAGGGGCACTGGGAGGACTGGGCGACCGCGAAGCCGATCAGCACCTTCTCGCGCTTCGTGAGGAGCCCCGGCTGGAAGGCGGAGCCGTAGTACTTCTCGAACATCTCCCACAGCTCCGGGGCGTGCTCCTTGAGATCCCCGAAGTGTGCCAGGTCCTTGTCGTCGAAATAGGCGCCCATCGTGTCTTCTCCTCGGGCGGTCGCTCTTCCGGGTAAACGGCCGCAGGTGGGATCTGCTTCCCGCGAAGCCCAGAAGCGCCGGCTCGGCGGGCCGGCGGCGGGTGCTGCTCGCGCTCCCTCAGGGGGCCACGGGCAGAGGTCACGGCTCGGGAGGTGAAAGCAGCGCGAAGGCCTTCCCGAGGGCCGCGGCCGTGGCCGCGGCGGCCGCGTCGTCGTCCATCTCGTTCAGCTCCTTGTTGAAGGGCTCGGCGCGGACCGGTCCGTCGTAGCCGATGGCCTGGAGCGCGCTCAGGAAGTCGCGGACGGGGATGATCCCGGTGGCCGCGGGCAGCTCGCGCGACAGATCCATCTGCTCTTCCCTGGGGATCCCGGCCGGCGCGTCGTTCAGGTCGACGGCCACGACGTCCTCGTTCCGGAGGGCCCTGATCTGCTCCACCGTGTCCTCGGCCAGGAACCAGTGCCAGCTGTCGAGGACGTATCCCACTCCCGGCACCCCGATCGCCTCGATGAGCTCGGCGGTCTCGGCGAGGGTGTGGAGGAAGGGGTACTTGCAGGACACGAGGGACGTCCGCGGGCCCACGTACTCGAGCCCGAGGCGGACGCCCTCGTCCCGGAGGATCCGCGCCGTGGGCTGCAGGCGCTTCGCGATCGTGTCGAAGTACTGACGGTACGTGTAGGTGTCCGAGCAGGGCAGGATCCAGGTCCCGACGCGGGTGACCCCCGCGCGCCTCAGCCCCTTCACGTAGTCGGTCAGGCCGGCGCTCGTCTTTCGGAAGGTCTCGTCGTCCCGACGGAAGTCGACGGGAAGCCCGCCGGCGCCCCAGACCAGGCCCTTGTCCTTCATCAGCCCGAGCAGGTCCGCGAGCTCGCCATCGGACAGGGCCCCGAGCTTGTCGCCGGCGGGCGCCACCGACTCGAAGCCGTGACGGGCCGCCAGCTCGATCACGTGGCGCTGGTCGCCCTCGATGCCGATGGCCCCGGGGGCCAGGTCCATGGTCCACGACCGTTTGGCCCCCTCTGGCATCGAGGCGGCGAGGGTGGGTCGGAGCGCCGCGCCCACGGCGGCGACGGCGATGAACTCACGACGGGTTGCCCTGGGCATCGGAATCCTCCCGCCCCGTCTCCCGGCCCGGCGGCCACCGTCTGGCCGGGCCGTCACGGTGAGGAGCACGGGTGCGCGAGGGCATTCTACGTGCGATCGGTCAGATGCCGACGGGCGGCCTCTCCCGGCACTAGATCCGGGCCTGGATCGTGTAGAGCTGGTGGTACCGCCCCTGGCGCTCCAGAAGCTCCTGGTGTCGGCCGCGCTCGACGATCTGCCCGTCCTCGACGACCAGAATCAAGTCGGCTCGCTGGATGGTCGAGAGGCGGTGGGCGATGACCAGCGTCGTGCGATCCCTCAGGAGCGAGTCGAGGCTCTTCTGGATGAGCGCCTCGCTCTCGGTGTCCAGGCTCGAGGTCGCCTCGTCGAGGAGGAGGATGCTCGGGGCGGCCAGGAGGGCCCGGGCGATCGTCACGCGCTGGCGCTGGCCCCCGGAGAGCTTGACCCCCCGCTCACCGATCACGGTGTCGAGGCCGTCGGCAAAGCGGTCGGTGAACTCCAGGACGTGGGCCTGGCGCGCGGCCTCCTGGACCTGCTCGGGTGTCGCGTCGGGCCGGGCAAACAGGAGGTTCTCGCGGATGGTGCCGGCGAAGAGAAACTCGTCCTGCAGGACGAGACCGAGCTGCTCGCGGTAGCTGGCCAGCTTGACTTCCGACAGGTCGATTCCGTCGACCAGGACGCGCCCCTCGTCCGGGGTGAGGAAGGCGGCCGCGAGGCCGGCGAGGGTCGACTTCCCGGAGCCCGAGCTCCCCACGAGGGCGATGACGGTGCCGGGGGCGGCCTCGAAGCTCACGCCCTTGAGAACGGGCTTGCCCTTCTCGTAGGCGTACCAGACGTCTTCGAACCGGAGGTGGCCGTCGACGGGGGGCATGGTGCGCGTCCGGCGAGGGTCGTCGTCCTCCTTCGATTGGGAGAGAAGCTCGGCGGTGCGGTCGAGGCCGGCGAAGGCCTCGGTCATCTGGGTCCCGATGTTGGCCATCTGGACGACCGGGGCGACCAGGAATCCCAGGAAGATGGTGAAGGAGAAGAGCTCTCCCAGGGTGAGATCGCCGTTCAGGATGAGGTGTCCCCCGTAGCCCATGACCAGCACGGTCGCCAGCCCCATGAAGAGCGTTCCCAGGCTCGTCACCGCCGCCGACGCGGTGAGAGTGGTCCTGACGTTGCGGAAGAGGCGCATCACGCCGGCCTCGAAGACCTCGCGCTCCCGCTCGACGGCGTGGAAGCCCTTGATCACCCGAATCCCGCCCAGCGACTCCGTCAATCGACCCTTGACCTCTGCCCGGATGGCCCCGCGCTCGCGGAAGGCCGGCCGCAGGGTCTTGAAGGCCCTCGTCGACACGACCCCGAACAGGCCGAGGGGCACGAGGGCGAGGGCCGTCATCACCGGGTCGATCCGTACGAGGAAGACCATGGCCACCACCGCCGTCAGCGTGCCCCCGACCAGCTGTACGAGGCCCGTTCCCACCAGGTTGCGGACACCCTCCACGTCGTCCATCACCCGGGCGACCAGCTCCCCGCTCCGGGTCTCGTCGAAGCTTCGCACCGGAAGGCGCAGGACGTGGTACTGGACCTGGGAGCGAAGCCGGGCAATGAGGAGCTGCGCCTCGACGCTCAAGAGCCTCGTGAGGCTGAACGAGGTGCCGGCCTGGACGGCGACGGCCACCGCCACCGCCCCGAGGAGTGGCCAGAAGAGCTCGTCTCGTCCCTCGCGGATCACGTCATCGACGAGGTACTTCGTCGACGCCGGCAGCACGAGCCCGCTGAGCCGATTGACGAGGATCAGGACCAGCCCGGCGGAGACGAGCTTGCGCCGGGGCCAGATGATCTCGCGGAAGACCCGCCGGACGCTGGCGAGGGATGGTCGGGGGCTCTTCTTCGCTCCGGACATGGAGAGTTCTGGGGATAGCTGCTGGACCAGGGACGGCTCGCGGGCGGTGCCGCTCCGCTACTGGGCGGCGGCGGCGCGTTTCTTCAGGTCTTCCTTGAACCGTGGGTCGACGCGGAAGCCGGCCTCCTCGGCCGCGAGAACCGACTGCTTCGCCTCGTCGAGGCGTCCTTCCATCATGTAGATGACCGCGACGTTGTTGTGGGCGGCGCCCGTCTGGTCCCCGGCAGCGATGGCGGCCAGGTACTCGCGCTCGGCGTCCTCCGGTCGGTGCAGGCGGAAGTAGGCGCTGCCCAGGGCGATGGAGAGCTCGGGGGGGACCGCCACCGCGTTGATCGCGTCCTTGTCCTGCTGCTGCTCCAGGAGCCGCTTCCGCTCCTGCAATCGCATCGTCTGCGTATTGGGAGGGGCCTCCGGCCCCCCCCAGCGCAGGATCGCGGCCTCGATGTCGAGGAGCTCGTCGGCCCGCGCCTGCCGCGCCTCACCTCTCCGTTGGACGTCGAGCTTCGAGCGCGCTTCGATCGTGCCCCGGCAGCTCTCGTAGGCGGTCGCTGCCTCGTCGAAGCGAGCCAGCGCCATGTTGGCCTGTCCGAGGCTGTAGTAGGCCAGCGTGTAGTCGGGATCGAGACGGGTGGCCATCCGGAACTCCGTCGCCGCCCCGGAGAAGTCCTCCTCGATCATGAGGTCCTCCCCCTTCTGGTAGTGTTCTCGGGCCTCCTTGAGCTGCTGCTCGTTGGCCGCCTCGTCCTGGGCGGTGGCGAGGGAGGGCAGGATGCTGAACGCCAGGGCAGCGACCATGAGCCGCATGTGGGACCTCCTCGTTTCGGTCGGGGTGCCTCCGGGCATCGAGCCGCTGGGCTGGCCCGACGGATCCACGCCCCCAACGTATGGCCCCCGAAGGTACGCCGTCAAGCCTCGGCGGGGCCCGTGCCCCCCCCTACTGGACCGTCTTGATGCGCTCGAGGACCTCGGCGGCCAGGGCGAACCTTACCCGAATCAGCTTTCGGGGACACAACGCGCGTCTCGTCCGGTCCAGGACGGGTCGACTCCGGTCGGGCAAGCTGTGTATGGTGTCCCCCAGAGTGGGGGGAGTTATGACCCGCATTCATTCGGTCGCGCCGGTGATCCTCGCCGTGGCCGGGTGTCCCCTGATGGCGGTCGCCTCATCTGCCGCCGCGGAGCCACCCCCTACAGCCGGAGCCGCCGCAGCCGAGCTCTCCCCGGCCGCCGGCGAGGGGAAGCAAGAAGGCCGGCCTGGCGTCATCGTGCTCTCGACGATTGCAGACGATGCCGTGTCCTCCGCCTATCGAGCCGCCCGGAACGAGCAGTCCACGCTGGGTCCGGAGGCGTTCGCCTTGAGACGCACGTCGTCCGAGAAGGGCGGGGTCCTCTGGGCTCTGGGCGGCGACGACGCCGGCCTGATCTACGCGGGGCTGGACGTGGCCCGGCAGGTGCGCCGGGGCGGCCTGCCCGCCATCAGCGAGAAGACGGAGACGCCGGCCTTCCCGTTTCGCGCCCTCAAGTTCAACCTCCCCTGGTCCACCTACCGGGAGCACGAGACGCTGAGCCCGCACTACGAGACCTGCCGGGACCTGGAGTCCTGGGAGAGGTTCCTCGACATGATGGCCGCGAACCGCTTCAATCGCCTGACCCTCTGGTCCATCCACCCCTGGACCTACATGGTGCGTCCCCGCCACTTCCCCGAGGCCTCCGGTCTCTCGGACGAGGACCTCCGGGAGTGGCAGTCCTTCTGGCACGCGCTGTTCGGCATGGCCCGGGAGCGGGACCGATGAGCGCCAATCTGACCGAGGAGATCTACGCGCGGCTGGTGAACGAGGAGGACGCCCGGGTCTGCCGCGACATCTCGGAGAAGGCCTGCGTCGAGGTCCCTCGGAACTTCTTCCTCCTCATCTCGAGCTCCTTCCTGACCAAGCTTGGCGACTCCATCGCCAATGCGAAGACGACGCTGCCGTGGCTCATGTCGGCCCTGGGGGCGCCGGTGGCCTTGACCGGGCTGCTGGTGCCCATACGGGAGTCCGGCTCCCTCATCCCCCAGCTGGCCATTGCCGCCTACGTGAGGCGCCAGCCGATCCGCAAGTGGGTGTGGGTCCTCGGCGCCGTCCTCCAGGCCGGGGCGGTGGCCGCGATGACGGCGGTGGCCTCGACCCTCTCCGGCCCGGCGGCGGGCGCCGCTCTCCTCGGGTGCCTGGTCGTGTTCAGCCTTGCCCGGGGCATGTCCTCCGTGGCCTCCAAGGACGTTCTGGGCAAGACGATCCCCCGGACGCGGCGGGGCCGGGTGAACGGTCTCAGCGCCAGTGCCGCGGGCCTGGCCTCTCTCGGGGTGGGCGCCGCCCTCGCCACCCACCGTTCGGCTGACGCGTCCCGGGGCGACTACGTCGTTCTCCTGCTCGCCGCCGCGGGGCTCTGGCTGGTGGCCGCGGTCGTCTACGCCTTCATCGCCGAGGAGCCCGGGGAGACCGAGGGCGGGGGAAACGCCCTGGCCCACGCGCTCGGAAAGCTGCGCCTGCTCCGGGACGACGTCCCCTTTCGCCGCTTCGTCACCGCGCGCTCGCTGCTCCTATGCTCGGCCCTCACCGCTCCCTACTACGTGGTGCTCGCCCGCGAGCACACGCAGGGGACACTGCGGCAGCTCGGCGTGTTCATCCTCGTCGCGGGGGTCGCCTCCATGGTCAGCGCCCCGATCTGGGGTCGCCTGGCCGACTGGTCGAGCCGGCGGGTGATGGTCGTGGGCGGCCTGATCACGGCCTCCCTCGGGATCTTCACCTTCGTCATGGAGAGCGCCGCCCCGGGTGCCGCCGGGCAGCCCTGGTTCTACCCGGCGGCCTTCCTCGTCCTCAGCGTGGCCCACAGCGGCGTGCGGCTCGGGCGCAAGACCTACGTGGTCGACCTGGCCAGCGGCAACCGCCGCACCGACTACGTCGCGGTCAGCAACAGCGTGATCGGGGTGGTGCTCCTGCTCCTGGGCGGGATGGGGGTCGTGGCCCAGGCGTTCTCGGTGCCGGTGGTGATCCTCGCGCTCTCCGTGCTGGGTCTGGCCGGCGCCTGGGCCAGCCGGGGGCTGCCCGAGGCGGAGGACGCCTGAAGCCGCTCCTGGCCTCGACGGGTCCTGACGCGGTCATGGGAACACGAGGTAGTACGCGGCCACCGCGCCGATGAGAAGGGCCCCCCAGACGACCACGACCGCGGAGCTCTCCATGTCCAGCTCCTCGCGGACGGGAAGGGTCCGGGGGACCTGCAGCGGCCTGAGCGCGGTGATCACCCCCATCAGGGCAACGAGCGACGCGAAGGTGACGAGCATCCGGTGAAGGTAGGGCACGTCCCCCCACTGCCATTGCAGCAGCCCGTAGAGCGGCGCACTGACCACGAGGGCGGCCACCCCGGCCGCGGGCGGAGTCTTCTTCACCGCGAACCCGAACACGAACGCGGCGAGGATGCCCGGGGACACGTAGCCCTGGAACTCCTGGATGAAGGCGAACACTCCCCCCTTCAGCAACCCCGTCAACGACACGACGCCGGCAATCAGCAGGAAGACGACCGACGTGATCCGACCGGTCAGCACCAGGTTGGCTTCGGTGGCGCTCTTGTGGAGGTACCGCTTCCAGATGTCCATGGTGAAGATCGTGGACCCGGCGTTGAGCATGGCCGCGACGCTGCTGATGACCGCTCCCACCAGGGCGGCGAAGATCAGCGCCCGCAGCCCCTCCGGCATCAGATTCCGGATGAGCGTGGGGTAGGCCTGGTCCATGCGGCTCAGGGTCTCCCCGTAGAGCTGGTGGGCCACGATCCCCGGGAGCACGATGGCGACCGGCACCAGGAGCCAGAGGGTCCCGGCGAAGATGACCCCGAGCTGGGCGTGCTTGAGGGACCGGGCCCCCAGGGAGCGCTGCATGATGAACTGGTTGAAGCCGCAGTAGTAGAGGATGGGGATCCAGATCCCCCCGATGAGCGTGGTCCACGGAAGCTCCGGGTGGCTTCGCGGGAGGATGAGGTGCATCTTGTCGGCGTTGGCCTGGAGAAACGTCCCCAGGCCCCCGCACGCCTCGATGCCGATCCAGGTCGTGAGCAGCCCACCGATCAGCAGGGCCGTTCCCTGGAGGAGGTCGGCCCAGACCGCGGCCAGCAGCCCCCCCCACACCACGTAGACCGCCGCGACCCCGGCGATGATCAGGACCGCGGTCAGGAGGTCGATCCCGAAGATCGTCTCCAGGGCCGTCCCCCCGGAGTAGAGGACCGCGGCGGTGGTCACCAGGGCGTAGACGGTGACCATGAGGATCGACATCATGGCCCGGGCCGCCTCGTTGTAGCGGTACTCCAGGAACTCCGGCATGGTGTAGATGCCAGTGCGGAGCAGCCGGGGGAGGAAGAAGAGGGCGACCACGACCACCGCGATCGAGCTCAGGATCTGCCAGGAGCTCACCGCGAAGCCCACGTCTCCCGCGGCCTGACCGGCCATTCCCACGAACTGCTCGGTGGACAGGTTGGCGGCGACGATGGAGATGCCGATGAGCCACCA
>JAJDNS010000161.1 GCA_022340585.1 Acidobacteriota bacterium | reverse complement strand
CCACGTCGGTGTAGAAGATGGGGATGAAGAGCAGGAACGTCTGGAAGTAGAGGTTCGAGGCGGTGTCGCCGACGGCGTAGCCGATCTTCTCGCGGATCGAGAGCTTCTCGCCCTGGGTAGTCATGCCGGCTCCTTCGGTGGAGGATGCGGGAGGCGGGGCACGCGACGCTCCGGGACGATACCGGCGCCCCCGGGTTCTGTCAACGACCTTCGACGAGGGCTCACGTCAGCGCTCGAGGGTGCAGCGGCTCTCCATGCGCCAGCCGCGCCCGAGCGTGCGGGTCTCCCCGGTCAGGGTGACGGTGGCCCGGAGGCGAATGTCCGCGCTCGAGAGGCCCACCTGCAGCTCGACCTCGCCCGGCTCGACGATCCTCCGACCTTCGAGGCCGGTGAAGCCCAGCATGTCGGCGGGGACCGCGAAGGCGACCCGCGCCCGCTCGCCGGGCTCGAGCTCGACCCGCCCGAAGGCCTTCAGCTCCTTGACCGGGCGCACCACCGAGGCGAGGAGGTCGCGCACGTAGAGCTGGGGAACCGCGACCCCCCCGCGCGCGCCGGCGTTGTCCACGGCGAACCGCACGCGGATCTCGCCGGCTGTGTCCACCTCGCTGGCGTCGAGCTCGAGGTCGGCGAGCTCGAACGACGTGTACGAGCGGCCGAAGCCGAACGGGTAGCGCGTGCCGAAGTGCCGGGCAATCGGCGTTCCCGCGCTCTTCATCTTGTGGTTGTAGTAGTACGGAACGGCCCCGACGTTCCGCGGCACGGAGACGGGGAGCCGGCCCGAGGGCTCGGCGGCGCCGGTCAGCACGTCGACGAGGGCGGGGCCGCCCTCCTGGCCACCCGCGAAGGCCCAGACGAACGCGGCGACCCCGTCTTCGAGCCCCCCGAGGTTGTACGGCCGCCCGCTCGTGAGGACCACCACCATCGGCTTGCCGGTGGCGGCCACCGCCTCGAGGAGCTGCTGCTGGACACCCGGCAGGTCGAGGGAGTCGGCGTCGGACCCCTCCCCGACGGTGCCGGTCTGGAAGAGGCCGGCGAGGTCACCGACGCACACCACGGCCACGTCGGCCGCCTGGGCGCTGGCCACCGCGGCGGGGATGAGGTCGGTTCGCGTCGAGAGGGGCGACGGCTGCTCGAGGGCGGTGCTCTTCTCCACGTCGCCGGGGAAGACCGGCGAGCCGTACCGGCGCTCCTCGATGATGGAGCAGCCCGGCGCGTAGGCGACCCGGTGGGCCCCGAAGGCCTTCTCGAACGCGGCGCGCGGCGTGACGACCTGGGAGGCGGACTCGCCCGCGTCGTTCAGTATCAGGTGCGCGGGGAAGCTGTACCCGCACAACGGTGCGAGCGGGTCGTCCGCGGTCGGTCCGATGAGCGCCACCCGCTGGCCGCCGGCGGGATCGAGAGGGAGCAGGCCCCGGTTCTCGAGGACGACCACCGACTGGCGCGCCACCTCGCGGGCGAGGGCGACGGTGGAGGCCGACTGCAGCTCGATCTTCCCCTCGTCGGCGTAGGGTCGCTCGAAGAGACCCAGCCGCAGCTTCTCGGCGAGGACCCGCTTCACGATCGCGTCGATCGTCTCCATCGAGAGGAGGCCCCGCGAGACGGCCTCGCCGAGGGAGGCGACGCAGTCGTCGGCCGGCAGCTCGACGTCGATCCCGGCGCCAAAGGCCAGGGCAGCGGCCTCGGCGCGGTCGCGGGCGAGGTTGTGGTGCTGGTAGAGGAGGCTGATGCCGATGTAGTCGGCCACGATCAGCCCGTCGAAGCCCCACTCCGTCCGGAGCACGTCGGTGAGCAGGTGACGCGAGGCGTGGACAGACTCGTTGTCGATGTCGTGGTAGGCGGGCATGACCGAGCCGGCGTGGCCCTGCGCCACCGCCATCTCGAACGGGAGGAGGAAGACGTCGTTGAGCTCTCGCCAGCCGAGGTGCACCGGGCCGTGGTTGCGCCCGCCCTCGCTCCAGGAGTGGCCGGCGAAGTGCTTGAGGGTGGCGAGGAGGTCGCGCTTCTCGCCCTGCAGCCCACGGACGAAGCGCGTGCCGAGGACGCCCACGAGGTACGGATCCTCGCCGAAGGTCTCCTCGGTGCGACCCCAGCGCACGTCACGAGAGACGTCGAGGACCGGCGCCAGACCCTGGTGGCAGCCCACGCTGCGGGCCTCGCTCCCGATCGCCCCGGCCGTGTGCTCGATCAGGTCGGGGTTCCACGTCGCCCCGTAGGCAAGGGCCGAGGGGAACATCGTGGCGCCCCGGATCATGAGGCCGACCAGGCACTCCTCGTGGGAGATCGCGGGGATCCCGAGGCGGGTCTCCTCCACGAGGAGCTTCTGCAGCCGGTTGAGGGCGCGCACGCCGGCGCGCGGCTCGACCCCGTGGCTGCCGAGGGGGCGGGAGATCTGGCCGAGGCCGTTGCGCAGGGCCGCCTTCACCGCCGCCGGGTCGGTGCCCCCGGTGAAGTCGTCCTGGCGGGGACGGTGCTCGCCGTCCTCGGAGAGGAGCAGCCACAGCGCGTGCATCTGCGCCGCCTTCTCCTCGAGCGTCATGCGGCCGAGGAGATCGCTCGCGCGCTCTTCGATCGACCGGCGGGGATCGAGGTGGGGATGGGTCATGGCGGGGCCTCCGGGGCGAATCGGTGACGACGGGTTCGGACCGAAGTATGTCCCAGATTCCCGCGTGGCGGCAGGCCCTTCCGTCGAGCCTCCCGGCACCCCCTCCGATCCGGCGACCCCGTGGCGCCCGTGGCGCGCCGGGTGCAGGGTGGTGGCCCGGGACGGCTATACTGCCCAGACCGTGACGATCCTGCCCCGCGGGCCGACCCGATGGGCGGTCCTGGCGCTGGCCCTTCTGCTCACGCCCGGAGTGGGGGCCGCGGCCAGGACACCAGCGAGTCCCGACCTCGATCGGGGCCTCCAGGCCCTCGTCGACGAGGGCGCGATCCCCGGCGCCGTGGCCCTCCTGGCGCGGCGCGGGGAGGAGGTGGCGACCAGCGTCGTGGGCTGGCGCGACGTCGCCGCGGCGAAGCCCATGACCGAGGACACGATCTTCCGCCTCTACTCCATGTCCAAGCCGATCACCAGCGTCGCGATCCTCATGCTGGCGGAGCAGGGGGCGCTCACGCTCGACGATCCCGTCGAGAAGTTCCTCCCCGAGCTGGCGAACCTCCGGGTCTACGTCAGCGGTGACGTCGACCACATGGTGACGGAGCCGGCCGGGCACCCCCCGACCATCGCCGAGCTCCTCACCCACACGTCGGGCATCACCTACCACTTCACGGGCACCACCCCGGTTCATGCCTGGTACCGCAAGCACGGCGTGCTGCGCGACACCCCCGTGGGACGCACCCCCGAAGACGGCCCGTCGGCCCGGTCCCTCGACGAGCTGGTGCGGAGGATCGGCGAGGCCCCGCTGCTGCACCAGCCGGGGGAGGAGTTCGCCTACAGCTACTCGACGACGGTGCTGGGCGCCCTGATCGAGCGGGTCAGCGGGCGGTCGCTGGACGTCTTTCTCGAAGAGCGCATCTTCGCTCCCCTGGGCATGACCGACACCGGGTTCTTCGTCTCGGACGCGGACCTCGACCGCTTCGTGACCAACTACATGATGACGCCCGACGGACTCCAGGCGATCGAGCGGCCCGAGACCTCCGACTACCGGGACCACTCGCGCCTGCTCGACGGCGGCGGCGCCCTCGCGGGCACCGCGCGCGACTACCTGCGCTTCGCCGAGATGCTCGCGAACGGCGGCGAGCTGGAGGGCGTGCGCCTCCTGTCCGCCGACCGCGTGGCCGCGCTCTTCGAGCCCCGGGTACGCCTCGGAGGCTCCTACGCGGAGATCTGGTTCGGCTACGGCTTCGCCATCGGCAACGCGGCGACCGAGGCCGCGGGCCAGTTCCCCGAGGGTGCCGTGGGCTGGGCCGGCTCGGGCAACACGTTCTTCTGGCTGTGGCCCGGCACCGGCGACGTCGTCGTGGTGATGACCCAGGCGATCGGGCTCCCCGAGACCGGCGCGGGCGCTCGGCTGCGCCACGTCGCGCTCGAGAGCTGGCGGGGTATCACCGGGGGCGCTGCCCCGCAGGCGGCGGCCGAGGCGACCTGCGGCAGCCTGACGTCCCTCGACCTCGTGGACGCGGCCATCGAGAGCGCGGATCTCGTGGACGGCGGCGCGTTCGAGGCGCCCCCGCGCTGGCCCGGAACCCCGCCCCAGAGGCTGGAAGGCCTGCCGCCTTTCTGCCGCGTCCGGGCCATCGCGACGCCGGTCGAAGGTTCGCGGATAGGGTTCGAGCTGTGGCTTCCCCGCGAAGGCTGGACGGGCCGGCTGCAGATGGTGGGCAATGGTGGCTACGGCTCGGCCATTGCCCACGGAGCGCTCGTCGACTTCCTCCGTCGCGGAGACGCAGCGCTCGCCACCGACACCGGCCACTCGGGCGACGACCCGTCGTTCGCCGTGGGGCACCCCGAGGCCATCGTCGACTGGGGCCACCGCGCCGTGCACGTCTCGGTCGTGCAGGGGAAGGCCACGGTGGCCGCGTACTACGGCAAGCCGGCCCGCCATGCCTACTTCAGCGGCTGCTCCACCGGGGGGCAGCAGGCCCTGATGGAGGCCCAGCGCTACCCCGCGGACTTCGACGGCATCCTGGCCGGAGCCCCCGGACACAACCGCACCCACCTGAACGCCGGCTTCCTCTGGATGTTCCTCCGCAACCATGAGCGTAGTGGCGGCGGCGAGGCTCCCATCCTGCCAGCCTCCAAGCTCTCCCTGGTGACCGACGCCGTGCTGCGTGCGTGTAGCGGCGCGAACGGGGCCGAGGCCGGTGGCCTGGCTTCGGATCCCTTCCTGAACGACCCGCTCCGCTGCGACTTCGACCCGGGCGTGCTGCGCTGCCAGGGCTACTCGGAGGACGAAGGCTGTCTCAGCGAGGCCCAGGTCGAGGTGGTGCGGCGGATCTACGACGGCCCGCGCAACCCCCGGACCGGCGAGCGAGTCTACTTCGGCCTCCTTCCCGGCAGCGAGAGCGGTCCTGGCTTCGTCCCCGCCCTCCCCGGCTGGAGCCTGTACTGGGCCGACCCGCGCGAGCCGGGCGCGCCCGCTCGAGCGAGCTTCTGGCGCGACTGGGCCTTCGAGGACCCGGACTGGGACTGGTGGACGTTCGACTTCGACCGCGACATGGAGACGGCCGACGAGCGCCTGGCGCCCCTCATCAACGCCATGAGCCCCGATCTCGACGCCTTCCAGGCGCGTGGGGGCAAGCTGATCCACTACCACGGCCTCGAAGACCCCGTGGTCCCCGCCACCGACTCGGTCGCCTACCACGAGCGCGTGGTCGCTCACGCCGGGGACGCCAACGAGGTGGCGGACTTCTACCGCCTCTTCCTCGCGCCAGGGGTCGCGCACTGTGGAGGCGGAACGGGGCCGAACATCCTCGAGCTGGCGGACACCCTCGAGGCCTGGGTGGAGCGCGGCCGGGCGCCCGAGTGGATCACCGCGACCCGCCACGTGGAGGATGACCGCTCTGGCCCGGTCGAGTACTCCCGTCCGCTCTGCCCGTTCCCGAAGCTCGCTCGGTACGACGGCGCCGGCGACCCGAACGAGGCGGGCAGCTTCGAGTGCGTGGACGCGGAGCGACCGCCGCTCCCGGAGGTCGGCGCGCCCTACCTGCGGTGAAGCCAGGGATGGCGGCGGGGAGTGATTGATGCTGGCGGCTCTCGGGTTGGCGACGATCCTCGTTCTCCTGGCCGCCATCATGACGCGGAGGCTGAGTCCCCTCGTGGCCCTGATCGTGGTGCCGATCGCGGCGGCGCTCGCCGGCGGCTTCGGGCTGGAGACGGCGGACTTCGTCACCGCTGGCTTGAAGGACATGGCCCCCGTGGTGGCCATGTTCGTGTTCGCCATCCTGTTCTTCGGCGTGGTCACGGACGCGGGGATGTTCGACCCCGTCGTCGCTCGCATCCTGCGCGCGGTGGGGACCCACCCGCGCTGGATCGTGCCGGGGACGGCGTTGCTCGCGGCGCTCGTCCACCTCGACGGGTCGGGTGCCGTGACGTTCCTGATCGTGGTGCCGGCGCTGCTGCCCCTCTACCAGAAGCTGGGCATGGACCGGCGTGTCCTGGCCGGCGCGGCGGCGCTGGCCGCCGGCGTCATGAACATGGTGCCGTGGGGAGGACCGACGCTGCGAGCCTCGGCCGCTCTCGGCATCCCCGTCGCGGACCTCTACCGTCCGTTGCTCCCCGTGCAGGCGGTCGGCCTCCTCTTCGTGCTCGGTGTTGCGTATGGCCTGGGACGACGGGAGGAGGGGCGGCGGTCGCGCGACGAGGCGTCGGCGGAGGGAGGGGCCGAGCCGCACCGGCCCGAGCTGACCGAGGAGCAGCGGGCGCTGCGACGCCCCGGCCGCTTCTGGATCAACGTGGCGCTGACGCTGGTCGTGCTCGGCACTATGGTCTCCGGGCTGGTGCCCCCGGCGGTGGCCTTCATGGTGGGGACCGCGCTCGCGCTCACCGTCAACTACCCGGACCTCGCGGTGCAGCGCCAGCGGGTGGACGCTCACGCGAAGGCGGCCCTGATGATGGCGAGCATTCTTCTGGCGGCCGGCGTCTTCACCGGCGTCCTGAAGGGCTCCGGCATGCTCGAGGCGATGGCGCGTGCGGGCGTCGCGCACGTGCCGGCAGGCCTGGCCGGGCACGTCCCCGTCGCCCTGGGACTGGTGGCCATGCCCCTCAGCCTGCTCTTCGACCCCGACTCGTTCTACTTCGGCGTGCTGCCGGTGGTCACCGAGGTCTCGGGTCTGCTCGGGGTGACGCCGGCCAGCGTCGCCCACGGCGCCCTGCTGGGCCAGATGACGACGGGCTTTCCCGTCAGCCCGCTGACGCCCGCGACCTACCTGCTGGTCGGCCTGACGGGAGTGGACCTGGCCGAGCACCAGCGTTTCTCGATCCCCCTGCTGTGGGCGGCGTCGATCGTGATGACCCTCGCGGCCGTCGCGTTCGGTGTGCTTCCCCTTTGAAGGCCGTGGAGAGGTGAGGTGACGAAGAGGACCGTCCGGATCGGTGCCGGCGCCGGGTACGCGGGCGATCGCATCGAGCCCGCGGTGGAGCTGGCCGAGCAGGGCCGCCTGGACTGCCTCGTCTTCGAGTGCCTTGCCGAGCGGACGATCGCCCTGGCCCAGCTGCAGAAGCGCAAGGATCCCTCGCTCGGATACGACCCGCTCCTCGCGGAGCGGATGCGCGCGGTGCTGGGTCCGTGCCGGGCGGGCGGCGTCAGGATCGTCACGAACTCGGGTGCAGCCAACCCCTTTGCCGCCGCCGAGAAGGTGCGCGAGATCGCCCGGGGCCTGGGCCTCGACGGACTGAGGATCGCGGCGGTCACCGGCGACGACGTTCTCGACACGCTCGGGCCCGACGCGCGCGTCGAGGAGACCGGGGGCACCCTCGCCGAGATCCGGGATCGAGTGGTCTCGGCAAATGCCTACATCGGTGCTGGCCCCCTGGCCGAGGCGCTCAGCGGAGGCGCCGACGTCGTCGTCACGGGACGCGCGGCCGACACGGCGATCTTCATGGCGCCCCTGGTCCACGCCTTCGGCTGGTCGATGGACGACTGGCCCCGGCTGGGCCGGGGGGCGCTCGTCGGGCACCTGCTCGAATGCGCGGGCCAGATCACGGGGGGCTACTTCGCCGATCCGGGGGTCAAGGACGTCCCGGATCTGGCCCGGCTGGGCTTCCCCATCGGTGAGGTCGACGAGGACGGCTCGCTCGTGATCACCAAGGTCGAGGGCTCCGGGGGCTGCGTCACCGCGGCGACCTGCAAGGAGCAGCTCCTCTACGAGATCGACGACCCCACCCGCTACTTCGCTCCCGACGTCATCGCGGACTTCTCCCGTGTCACGCTGTCCGAGGAGGGGCCCGACCGGGTGCGCATCCAGGGCGGCAGCGGCCACGGCCGGCCGGAGACCCTCAAGGTCTCCATGGGCTACCGCGATGGCTGGATCGGCGAGGGCCAGATCTCCTACGCCGGTCCCGGCGCCGTGGCGCGGGCTCGCCTCGCCCTCGCCATCGTCGAGGAGCGCCTGCGGCTCACCGGGGCCCGATGCCGGGAGACGCGCTTCGACCTGGTCGGCGTCGACGCGCTCCACGGCGACGCCCTGTCCGGCGACACCCCCGAACCCTACGAGGTCCGGGCGCGCGTCGTGGCGAGGACCGACTCCTCTGCGGAGGCGAGTCGGATCGGGAACGAGGTGGAGGCGCTGTACACAAACGGGCCCGCGGGCGGGGGCGGGGCCACGAAGCAGGTCCGAGAGGTGATCGGCGTCGCGAGCACCTACGTGCCCCGGCAGCAGGTGACGACGGCGGTCACGTACCTGGAGGTGTGACGTTGCAGCTGAGGCAGATCGCCCACACGCGGGCCGGGGACAAGGGCACCGCGTCCAACATCTCGGTCATCGCCTTCCGGGCCGAGGACTACGCCTTCCTCGAGGAGCACGTCACGGCGGAGAGGGTGAAGGAGCACCTCCGGGGGATCGTCCTTGGAGAGGTGGTGCGCCACGCGCTGCCGGGAATCGGCGCGCTGAACTTCGTCCTCCACGACGCGCTGAAGGGCGGCGTCACCCGCTCCCTGGCCCTCGACGCCCACGGCAAGAGTCTGAGCTCGGCGATGCTCAGCCTCGAGCTGCCGGACCGGTAGCCGGTTGACACTCGATCTGGCCTGACCTATCTTGACTTGTCAAGACATGGCGCCGATCAAGATCAGCTCAAAGGTCGAGGAAGAGGTCTGGGGCGATCTGAAGGCCCTCGCCGAGGAGTCTCACCAGACCGTGTCGGGGCTGCTGACCGAGGCCATCGCCGAGTACGTACGGCGACGGCGTGTACGCCCGGCCGTCCTCGACCACCTGGAGGACTCGATCGAGCGCAACGAGACCCTGGGCGACCTTCTTGCCCGCTGAGGGAGTCCAGCACCTCTCGGTCGACGAGGTGCTGGCCATTCACGGGCGACTGATCGAGCGCTTCGGAGGCCGCCCGGGACTCCGCGATCCCGGATTGCTGGAGAGCGCCCTGTATCGTCCGCAGACCGGGTACTACGCCGACCTCGCCGAGATGGCCGCCGCGCTCTTCGAGTCGTTGCTGATGAACCACCCGCTCGTGGACGGGAACAAGAGGGTGGCGTTCTTCGCAACGGACGTCTTCCTTCGCCTGAACCGCTTCTGGCTGGAGGTCGACGGGCGTCGTGCCCACCGCTTCCTGATGGAGCTGTTCGAGCGGAGCCAGGCGGACTTCGAGCACCTGCTGCCGTGGATCCGTCGGTCGCTCGCACCCCTGAGGTGACCCCCACCGGGTGCCGAGACTCGGCCCGGCGGCGGCGCGATGGTGACGCCCCCGAGCCATAATGTGCCGGCGCCGTGCCAGTCACTGCGCCACCTTCGCCGGCGCTGAAGAAGAGAGGAGATTCGCCATGGTGTCGCATCGTCGCAGGTCAGGGTTGTCGTCGGTCGTCGGGTTGGGCGTCCTGCTGGCGTCGCCGGGCTGGTCTGCTGCCCAGAACACCAGCACCGACGTTCCTCCCGTGATCGACATTCACCATCACGCCATGGACGAGTCGTTTCCCGGCGTGGGTCCCATGTGCCCGAACACGTCGGCCTTCAAGGCCTCGGACCCGATCACCCAGGAAGCACCCTTCGGCTGGGCCCAGGAGGACTGCACGCCGATGCTCTACCCCTCGGCCAGGGGCGAGTACATCAAGGACGTGGTCGCGGAGATGGAGCGACTCAACGTCACCGCCGTGGTCTTCGGCGATCCCGGGAGCGTGCAGAAGTGGCGCGACGCCGCTCCCGACCGGGTCATCCCGGGCACCAGCTTCAACGAAGGGCTCCAGCCAGGCGTGCGCGTCCCTCTCGAGGACCTGCGCAAGGCCTTCACGGAGGACGGGTTCAAGGTGATGGGCGAGATCGGGCTGCAGTACGAGGGCCTCTCACCGAGCGACCCGTCCGTCGACCAGTACTTCGCCCTCGCGGAGGAGCTCGATGTCCCCGTCGCCATCCACATGGGGACGGGTGGATCCGGGCGCGCCAACATCGCCATGCCCGCGTTCCGCGGCTCGATGGGGGACCCGCTCCTGCTGGAGGACCTCCTCGCGCGTCATCCCAAGCTGCGGGTCCAGGTCATGCACGCCGGGTATCCGATGATCGACAACATGCTCACGCTCCTGCAGGCCAACTCCCACGTCTACGTCGACGTCGCAGGGCTGATCTGGAGCTATCCCCTGAAGGAGGTCAATCGGTACATCGAGCGGCTCGTCGACGCCGGGTTCGAAGACCGGGTCATGTTCGGCACCGACCAGATGGCCTGGCCCCAGCTGATGACCTATTCCATCAGCATCATCCAGAACGCCGACTACCTGACGTCGAAGCAGAAGCGCGACATCCTCTACTACAACGCGGCCCGCTTCCTGAGGCTCGACACCGATCCCCCGAAGTGACCGGGGGCCCGCCCCCTGGCGTCAGCTCCGGAGCTTCTTGAACAGGTCCAGATTTGCCCCGAGCGACTCGAGGGGCGGCACCCCTTCCTTCTCGTACTCGATGATGTACCACTCGATGCCGCCGACGGTCTCGGCCGCCGTCATGATCGCCGGCCAGTCGAGCTCGTCGGCGCCGAGGTAGGCGTTCGGGTCCTTCTTCGAGAACGGCTTGACGTGCATCGTGACCGTGCGGCCGGCGTTGCGCTCGATGAGGGACTGCGGCGTCACCCCTTCCATCTCCGACGCGTTGCCGGTGTCGAGCTGCAGGATGACGTCGGCCGAGGTCTGGTCGGCGAAGCGGTTCCACCAGTACTCGCCGTCGATGCGGTTGAAGTCGCTCGTGTGGTTGTGGTACCCGACGCGCATCTCGTGGGGCTTCAGGCGCTCGGCCACCTCGTTGACCTCGTCCGCGGTCTTCTTGAGCAGGTCGGCGGAGGTGTAGACCTCCGGGGCCAGGGAGCGGATGATCAGGTTCCGGTTGCCGATCGCCTGGTTGAACTCCACGGTGGCCGCGAGCTGGTCACCCTGCAGCTCGGAGAGGCGATGGTGAAAGCCGCACGCCTTCAGGTTGGCGGCCTCGAGATAGCCCTTCCACTCGGGGCCTGACCGGGAGAACGCGTTCTCGAGCTCGACGGCCTGATAGCCCAGCGCGCCCACCGCCTTCAGCGTCCCGGGAATGTCCTTGGCCAGCTGCATCCGCACGCACCACAGCTGCGTGCCGATGGGAATCTCCTTCCAGGCCCCCGCTCTGGCGCGAGTCACGGGGGCCAGCAGCACCGCCGCGGCGGCGGCGCCGCAACGCATGACAGCCTCACGACGAGTCATCGGTTCACAGCTCATGAATAAGTTCCTCCATTGGTGCGTCGGCTGTCGCGGAGTCCCTGCCGTAGCGAGACTGCCCCGCTGTCGGCAGGGCACCGGCAGCGACCGCTTGCGGAATTCCTATGCTACTCGAAGAATGGGACGCCCTCCTGGGCGTACTTTCGCATGCCCTCCTCGTTGATCTCCACCCCGATGCCCGGCTTCTCCGAGAGGGGGATGTGCCCGTCGACCACCATCGGGCCGTCGAAGTCGACGATCTCCTCGAACATCGGGTTCCGGTGGAAGTAGATCTGCCACTCGAGCACCAGGAAGTTCGGGACCGACGCGCAGACGTGGGCCGAGGCCATGGCGCCGAGATAGGACGCCACCATGTGGGGGGCGAAGGGCACGTAGTAGAGGTTCGCGAGGTTCGCGATCCGCTGGCCCTCTCCGAGCCCGCCCGCCTTCTGCAGGTCCGGCATGACGATGTCCACCGCTCCCGCCTCCAGGAGGGGCCGGAAGCCGTACGCGAGGTAGTGGTTCTCGCCGGCGCAGATCGGGGTGCTCGTCGACTCGGTGATCCGCCGATAGGCGTCGGCGTTCTCCGCAGCGATCGGCTCCTCCAGCCACATCAGGTTCAGGTGCTCGAGACGCTTTGCCACCTGCTCGCCGGTGATGGCGTCGTAGCGGCCGTGCATGTCCACGCAGATGTCGATGTCCGGCCCCACCGCCTCGCGCGCGGCGGTGATCTGGTCGACCATGCGTCGCAGCTCCCCGGGGCTCGCCGTCCAGTTGTAGGCGTCGTACTTGTTCGGGTCGTTGGCCTGGTCGAGGTCGAACTTGACCGCCGTGAACCCCATGTCCACCGCCTCCCGGGCGGCGCGGGCGAAGTCCTCGGGGGTCGGGAGCTGGCGCTGATACAGGGCGGTGTCACAGTACAGCCGCATCCGATCCCGGAACCGGCCTCCCAGGAGTTGATAGACGGGCAGGCCGAGGGCCTTGCCGGTGAGATCCCACAGCGCCGTCTCGATGGCCGAGAGAACCGCCACGTACATGCCGGACTGGGCCCCCGCGAAGAAGCCGCCCCGCCGCAGCTCCTCGTACAGGCGGTGGACGTTCAGGGGACTTCGACCCTCGAGCACCCTCCCGAAGCGCTGGACGAGGTGATACGTGCCCGACGTGGCGTCCACCCCCTCGCCGCAGCCCCAGATGTCCTGGTTCGTGTGGATCTTCACGAACAGCCCGTTGCCTCCGCGGATGTAGCCGCACCGGACCCCGGTGATCTTGAGTCCGGAGGGTCGCGAGTGGGGGGAGGTGCCCTCCGCCGCCTCCGCGAGGCGCCGCATCCCCGGAATCGCCAGGGCTCCCGCAACCGTGCCCGACGTGAGAAACGCTCTGCGCGACGATCGTCGAGTCATGATCCTGACCTCGCTTCAGTTTGTGTTGTGCAGCGACTCCACGCGGAGTCGCCCGATGGTGTCAGTGTGCCCCGGGGAGATCAAGCCCCCTCCTCTGCAAGCAGGCAACCCTCGGGCTATCATGGCGGGCGAAACGCCATGCCCATCACACGACTCGTCCTCCCTCTCCTGGCCCTGCTCGTCCTCCCCGCGCCCGGGCTCCAGGCCCAGGACACCCCATCGAGGGCGCCCGCGGCCGAGAAGGCCCCGGCGAACCCGTTCCAGCTCAGCCCCGAAGAGCGGGCTCGGCTGGAAGAGCTCAACCGCCAGGACCACGCCGACATGATGAGGCAGCTGGGCATCACGAAGCTGCGGCCGGGCTACAACGGCTGGGCCCGGGCCGGTGAGCCCGACGCCGCGAACTACGATCCCGCGAAGGCCAACCCCTACCCGGACTGGCCGGATCCCCTCACCCTGGGCGACGGCCGCAGGGTCACGACCCCGGACGTGTGGTGGCAGGTGCGGCGTCCCGAGATCGTGGAGGACTTCGAGCGCGAGGTCTACGGCCGGGTGCCCGCCGGCGTGCCGGGAGTCACCTGGGAGGTGACGGAGACGGTGGAGACCACCGTCGGCGGGCAGCCGGTGGTGGCCCGGCGGGTCATCGGGCACGTCGACAACTCCGCCCATCCCGCCGTCACCGTCGAGATCGAGATGGCCGTGGTCCTGCCGGTCAATGCGAAGGAGCCGGTCCCGGTCCTGATCATGTTCGGCTGGGGCAACATGCCCGACGAGCCGGTGTGGCGGTTTCCCGGCGCCCAGGAGCCCGCCGCCCCGCCCTCCACCGAGCAGCTCATCGCCGCCGGCTGGGGCTACGTGTCGCTCAGGCCCGCCAGCATCCAGCCCGACAACGGCGCCGGCCTCACCGCGGGCATCATCGGGCTCACCAACGAGGGGAAGCGCCGCACCCCCGAGCAGTGGGGAGCCCTGCGCGCGTGGGCCTGGGGCGCGGCCCGGGCCCTCGACTACCTCGAGACGCTGCCCGGGGTCGACGCGAAGCGGGTGGGCATCGAGGGGGTCTCACGCTACGGCAAGGCCGCCCTCGTCGCCATGGCCTTCGAGCCCCGTTTCGCCGTCGTCCTCGTGGGGTCGTCGGGCGAGGGCGGCGCCAAGCCCCACCGCCGCCACTTCGGGGAGGCGGTGGAGAACCTCACGGGGTCGGGCGCCTACCACTGGATGGCCGGCAACTTCCTGAAGTACGGCGCCGCCGAGGCGTCCTTCGGGAGCATGAACGCGAACGACATCCCGGTCGACGCCCACGAGCTGATCGCCCTGTGCGCGCCGCGCCCGACCTTCATCAGCTACGGTGTCCCGGAGAAGGGCGACGCGAACTGGCTGGACCAGCAGGGCAGCTACATGGCCACGGTGGCCGCGGGGCCGGTCTTCCGCCTCCTCGGGGCGCGGGACCTCGGCGTGGCCGACGACTACCGTGTGGCGAAGATGCCGCCCGTCAACACCGGCCTGCTCGACGGCGAGCTCGCCTGGCGCCAGCACGACGGCGGGCACCAGGACCGCTCGAACGTGAGCTTCTTCATCTCCTGGGCGAACCGTCTCCTGGGCTACACGCCGCCGCCGTTCCCCGCGGACCAGCCGCGGACGCGGCTCGACCGCAACTCCCACCTCGCGCACCAGGAGCTTCTGGCCAAGGCGAAGGCCGGCGGCATCGATGTCTACTTCGAGGGCGACTCCATCACCCGTCGCTGGGGCGCGACCGACTACCCGGACCTCCTGGCCCACTGGAACGAGACCTTCCACGGCTGGAATGCCGCCGACTTCGCCTGGGGCGGGGACCGGACGGAGAACATCCTGTGGCGCCTGGACAACGGCGAGCTGGACGGCGTCGACCCGAAGGTGATCGTGCTCCTCGCGGGCACCAACAACCTTGGGCGGGACCCGGGTGGCGAGGACGTGGCCGCCGACGTCACCCGGGGGCTGAGGGCGATCGTCGATGTCTGCCGGGAGAAGGCGCCCGGGGCGACCATCGTCCTCGTCGCCATCTTCCCCCGCAACGACAACCCCGCTGTCCTGCCGACCATCGCCTCGATCAACGCCAACCTCGAGGGGATGGCCGACGGGGATTCCATCCGGTTCCTCGACGTGAATCCCGGGCTCACCGACGCAGGCGGCCTGCTCCTCGAGGAGATGACGGTGGACGGGCTGCACCTGGGCTTGAAGGGCTACGAGGTCTGGGCCGAGGGCCTGAAGCCGATTCTCACCGAGCTGCTCGGTCCGCCGGCCGCCACCGACCACGCCCCTCCGCCCACCGGCGATCCCAGCGCCAGCGAACGCGCCGCGCGGGCGAGGTAGCGGATCAGGAACCAGGCCTCCGGCCCACGTGGCTGAAGACGAGGCCGATGGAGAACCCGGCCGCCACGGCGACGACGATGGCCAGTAACCCGTACTCACCCGGGTGCTGCCGAGCCAGTCGGGAAACGAACCGCGCGAACCCGATCTTCTCGATCGTCACCGTCTCGGTCGCCCTCTCCACGAGCTGCCCTTTCGTGAACGCGTACAGGCCCACCTCATAGGCGCCTACGGGAATGCTCGACGGAAGGGCGACGTCGACCGAGTAGTGCTCTCGGGCGCTGCCGCTCCCGCCCGGGTCGCTACGGTCGGGGCGCAGGGTGCCCTGGGACAGGCCGTACAGCTCGCCCCTCTCCTTGTAGTCGAAGAACTCGTCCAGCATCGTCTCCCGATCGATGCCCTCGCCCCGGGTCGCGATCTGTGACTCGAGAGCGTGCCGTCCGAGGCCCAGTCGCCGAAGAGTCTCGCCCGACGCCAGATCGACCAGGTCCGTGGACGTGGAGAGCATGTAGACCTGGGGGGCATTGCCAACCGTCACCTCGCCGACGTTCATCCACAGGAAGAAGACCCTTCCCTTCCTGTTGAAGATGACCCTGCCCCTCGCCCCCTCGACCTTGAGGGCCACCTCGCTGCCGGAGGGCACGCTCACGTCGATCGAAAGGGTCGCGCCGTGGAACGAGGACGTCACCGGGATGTGGGTGGGGGAGACGGCGAGGGGCGCGGGGTCGGCGCTCGCCGGCGCTTCCGCTGTCGTCGCGGGTGCGGAGCACAGGAGGAGCGCGACGAGAACGAGCGGTGCCGTCCTGCCTGCACCCGGGTCGCTCATACGGTGGCCTTGAGGGAGAGGAGGACGTCCGGGGTCGCCAGCAGATCGACCGCGATGTCCAGCATCGTCAAGAGGATGATGCAGGCGAGAAGGAACTTCAGCTGATCGGCCTTCAGCCTTCTGCTCACCCGGGCGCCCAGCTGGGCGCCCAGGGTCGAGCCGACCAGGAGGATGAGGGCGAGGACGAAGTCGACGGTGTGATTGACCTCCGCCTGCATGAACGTGATGCTCATGCAGAGGAAGATCTCCTGGAAGAGATTCGTCCCGATGACCACGTGCATGGGCATGCGGAGGATGTAGACCAGCGCCGGAACCATGATGAACCCGCCGCCGATTCCCATGATTGCCGCGAGCATGCCCACCAGGAACCCGATCATCACCGGTAGCAGCAGCGACATGGTCACGCGCGACCGGGCGAAGTGGACCTGCCAGGGGAGGGCCAGAAGGAGTCGAGACGCCGGCCTGGCGGGCTCCTGGTCGGGGGTGGAGACCCCCATCGGAGGCCGCCGGAGGTTCCCGAGGCTCTCCTGGAACATGTAGAAGCCCACGATGCTCAACGTCACCACGTAGCAGATCTTGATGAGGAAGTCGGCGTTGCCCACCTGGCGCAGGAGCTTGATGATCTCCACGCCGAGGCCTCCTCCGCACAGTCCTCCGCAGAGGAGCAGCAGCCCCATCTTCACGTCCACGTTTCCGAGCCGCCAGTGGGCGTACGTGGCGGACGTCGTGGCGGCGACGATCTGGTTGGAGTCGGAAGCGGCGGCAATGGTCGGAGGGATGCCCATCATCATGAGGGCGGGCGTGAGGAGAAAGCCGCCGCCGACACCGAAGAGCCCGGACAGAAACCCGATGGTGAGCCCCATCCCGAGCAGGAGGAAGACGTTGACGCTGACCTCGGCGATGGGAAGGTAGAGAAAGCCGTTCATCGAGAGTCGTCTCGGGGTGCTCTACGAGGCGGCCAAGAATACCACTCGCTCAGCGCGAGCCGCTCCGTCGCGGCCCGCTACCCGGGTAGAATCACCCCGACGAGCCACTCCACTCCGCGCCTCGGCGGGGCCTCGGCCCGGTCCCGGCGCTTCCTCGATCACTGGAGGCTGTCTGGCCATGAAGCTCGACCCCTCGCGGCGTTCCTTTCTCAGGACCTCGTTCGCATTGGTGGGGACGTCCCCGCTCCTTGCCCAGCTTCTCCGGGCGCAGACCGAGGACCCGAGCAGGCCACTGATGGCCTACGTGGGCACCTTCAGCTCTCCCCTCGGCGACGTCTTGCCCACCCAGGTGGACCTGCCCCCGGGCAACGGTCGCGGCATCCACCTCTTCCAAGTGAACCGCGCGACCGGGGCCCTGACGCCGGCTGGCACCCACGACCTGGGCACCAGCCCCAGCTGCCTGACCGTCAATGCAGCCGGGACCCGGCTGTACTCGGCCAATGAGACGGATCGAGTCGGTGACGACAACGAAGGCACGGTTGGCGCCTTCGCGATCGGCTCGACGGACGGCCAGCTGGAGCTGCTCAACACCGTCCCATCGGGTGGAGCCGGCCCCACCTACGTGAGCATCCATCCGTCAGGACGGTTCCTGCTGGTGGCCAACTACTTCGGCGGCTCCGTGGCCGTGCTCCCGATTCTGCCCGATGGTCGTCTGGGCGACGCCACGGACGTCAAGAACGACGTCGGGAGGATCGGTCCGCCCCGGGCGACCAGCGCGCCGCCGGGCAGCTTCGCCTTCAGCGGACACGATCGGACTCACGCGCACATGATCCAGGCCGACCCCTCGGGGCGGTTCGTGCTCCATGTCGACCTGGCCCTGGACCAGATCTTCGTCTGGAGGTTCGACGCGGAAGAGGGCGTGCTGACCCCGAACGAGCCGCCCGCCGTGTCGCTGCCGCCCGGGGACGGGCCGCGGCACTTCCACTTCCATCCCAACGGTCGTTGGCTCTACTCCATCCAGGAGGAGGGCTCGACGATCGTGCTGTTCGACTACGATTCCGACCGGGGACGGCTGGCGCCACGGCAGACCATCTCCACCCTGCCGCCCGAGTTCGCCGGCAGCAACTTCTGCTCCGAGATCCTGGTCTCGGCCGACGGGAGGTTCGTCTACGGAGGCAACCGGCTGCACGACAGCATCGGGATCTTCTCCGTCGGGCCAAACGGCGACCTGGCATTCGTCGGGGAAGAGTGGACGCGAGGGGACTACCCGCGCAGCTTCAACTTCGACCCGACGGGCCAGTTCCTATACAGCTGCAACCAGCGGGCCGACAACGTCGCGGTCTTCCGGGTGGACCGCGACACCGGCGGCCTACAATTCACCGGCCACTACGCCCCCGTGGGCAATCCGTCGAGCATCGTCTTCCTCGACCTCGCGAGGGTGGGCTGACCAGCCCAAAACCTGTTCAATCCGGCGGCCCCGGGGGCCGTTGACTTTGACGGTCTCCCGAAGGTAGAACCTCACCGGACGCCCGTTGTGGCCCGCCTCCGACCGGCCATTCTCGAGGCTGTCGTCCGCAGCGACCGCCACCGTCCAGAACGCCTGACACCGAGCCATTATTGGGGGCCCAGATGACCCTGCAGTACGATTCCTCGCCGTGCCGTCTCTCGCCCGTTCCCGCCACCGGGCGCCGGACCGCGGCCGTCTTGTCCTTGCTCCTGGCCGCGGTGCTCCTCCTGCCCGGCGTCCTGCAGGCCCAGGAGACCACGGCGACCATCCGCGGGCTCGTCGTGGACGCCAGCGGCGCACCCGTGCCCGATGCCCGGGTCGCGGTTCTGGACCAGCGGACCGGGACCGTCCGGAACTTCACGACCAACCACGAGGGCGCCTTCCTGGCCACCCGCCTCACGCCGGGAGGTCCCTACGCGGTGATCGTCAACGAGACCCGAACGATGGTCGTGGAGTCCATCTCGGTCTCCAGCATCTACAACCTGACCATCGACATGGGGCCGGTCCAGCTCACCGAGGAGATCGAGGTCGTGGCCGACACCCGGAACCTCGTCGACGTGGCCCCGGGCCCCGCCGCCACCTACACCACCTTCGAGGTGGAGACCGCCCCTGCCTTCAACCGCGACATCGTGGAGGTCTACGGCATCGACCCCCGGATCAACATCGACAACGAAAGGAGCGGCTTCCAGGTCAACTGCGCCGGCAAGCATCCCCGTTTCAACAGCGTCACCCTCGACGGGGTCAGCTACAACGACCGTTTCGGCCTAAACTCCAACGGCTACAACACCGCGGTGGGCATGCCCTTCCCGTTCGACGGGATCTCCCAGGTGGCGGTGGAGATGGCGCCCTTCGACGTGACCTACGGCGGCTTCTCGGCCTGCAACATCAACGCGGTCACCAAGTCCGGGAGCAACCGGTTCACCGGAAACGCCTTCTTCGAGTACACCGGTGACAACCTGCGCCGGAACATCGGAGAGTCCACCCCCGACTTCAACGAGCGCTACTGGGGCGCCACCTTCGGCGGCCCCGTCATCAAGGACAAGCTCTTCTTCTTCGGGGCGTACGAGAGCTCGAACCAGTTCGTCCCCCTGGCCATGGGCTACGCCGGCTCCGGCAACGGCGTCGAGCGCCCCTGGTACAGCGAGGCCGATCACGACCGCATCGAGCGGATCGCTCGTGACATCTACAACTACGACACCGGCGGCATGCCCAGCGACGGCGCCCGTGAGGCCGACAAGCTCCTGCTGAAGCTGAACTGGAGCATCGCCGAGAGGCACAAGCTGGCGGCGATCTTCAACTACTTCGACGGGTTCGAGGACCGCGCCTCCGACTACGACTCCAACGAGTTCGAGTTCGCCAACCACTTCTACCAGAAGGGGGCGAAGTCGAAGACGTTCACCCTCCGGCTCACGTCGCAGTGGACGAACGTCTTCTCGACCGAGCTGTTCCTGAGCCGGAACACGATGGACGACTCCCAGGTCACCGTGGGTCCGAAGGATTTCGGGGATTTCCAGATCGCCATCGGCGGCCGGGACGGCACCGTCTACCTGGGGGCGGACGACTCCCGCCAGGCCAACGCGCTGAACACGAAGTCGAACTTCGTCAAGCTCGCCGGACAGTACCTGGCCGGACGGCACGTGGTCAGCGGCGGCTTCGAGCGGGAGGAGCTGACGATCTTCAACGAGTTCGTCCAGCACTCCCGGGGGGGCGAGTACGACTTCTTCGACGATTCCCAGGGCAACCCCGCCTATTGCGCCGCCCTGAGCGCCCAGGGAAGGTTCGACGACCCGGGATGCCAGCTGTCGGGGATGGACCGGTTCGAGCTCGGTCGGCCCAGCCGCATCTACTACGGCAGCGGGGGCGGGACCAACGACCCGGTGACGGCGTCGGCCGAGTTCACCAACGCCAAGAACTCCCTCTACGCGCAGGACTCGATCTTCTTCGACCAGCAGAACCTGACCCTGGTGGCCGGCCTCCGCTACGAGTTCTTCACCAGCGGTGACCGGCCGGTCTTCAACCAGACCTTCACCGAGGCCAACGGCGGGCTGCGCAACGACTCCAACATCGACGGGATCGGTCTCTGGATGCCCCGCCTGGGCTTCACCTGGAGCGTGAGCGACGACCTCGTCCTGCGGGGCGGCTTCGGCCGCTACTCCGGGGGCAACCCCAACGTGTGGCTCTCCAACGCCTGGAGCAACGACGGGCTGACCAACGTCCAGACCAGCCTCAACAACTTCGACGGCAGCGGCTCGATCTTCGACGGCAGCATCCCGCTGACCGGGAACGAGCCCGGCCGGGAGTCGTCCGTGCCTCAGTCGCTCTTCGATCAGGTGGCCAACACGACTCCCGAGGACGCCAACGACAGCTTCCTGGTCCTGATCTCCCCCGACTACAAGCAGCCCTACGAGTGGAAGTTCTCGGTGGGCGGCACCTACCGGCTCCCCTACGACATCCAGGCGGACGTCGACTACCTCCACACCGAGCTGAGGGACTCGGCCTACTACGTCGACCTGTCCCAGGAGATCGTGGGCACGACCCGGGCCGGTGGCCCCATCTACCAGTACCGCAACGGCCGGGACAACTTCATGCTGACCAACTCGGAGTTCGGCGCGTCTTCCGACATCTTCTCGGTCATGCTGAGGAAGTTCTGGACGAGCGGTCTCGACATGTTCCTGGGCTACTCCTACATCCGGGCCGAGGACGTGGTCCCCATGACCTCCTCGGTGGCCGGCTCCAACTTCGACAACGTGGCCCTCATCGACATCAACAACCCCGTCCCGGGGACCAGCAACTACGTCGTGCCCCACCGGTTCACCCTCCGGGCCAGCTACGGCCGGGACTTCTTCTGGAACTCGGAGACGCGCCTCACCCTGTACGGCGTCCTCTCGGAGGGCCAGCCCCAGAGCTACGTCATGGGATCCCAGGACCTGGAGGGTGACGGCGCCTTCGGTCGCCACCTGCTCTACGTGCCCACCGGCCCCACCGATCCCAACGTCGTGTTCGCCGACGGGTTCGACACCGCCGCGTTCTTCGCCTGGGTCGGACGCGAAGGCCTCGACTCGGGATTCGTCCCACGCAACGGGACCTACGCCAAGTGGTCCAGGCGGTTCGATCTCCGCATCGACCAGGAGTTCCCCACCGGCGGGGACACCCGGGGTCGCGTCTACCTGAAGATGTACAACGTCGCCAACTTCCTGAGCGAGGACTGGGGCAAGGTCTGGGACGCCCAGTTCTACTCGGTGCAGGTCGTGGATTCGGACGTCAACGACGAGGGGCAGTACGTCTTCAATAGCTTCACCGCCCGGGAGATCTCCGACCTGATCGAGAGCCGGTCCAACTGGGAGGTCCGCATCGGGGTGGGCTTCCGGTTCTGAGGACCCTTCTCCAGTCCGTGCCGAGCGGGCCCGCCCCCGGGCTGGCCTTTCTCCTCGCCGAGCGAGGCGGTGACGAGCCTTCCGGCGGGCGTCATCGTGCTTCTTCCACCCCACGGGAAGAGTGGAGATCCAGCATGGTCGCCATCCTCATACTGATCGCCGCGCTGACGGCGGGGGCCTGCCGCAGGGACGTCGCGCCCCCGGAGCCGGCCGCGCAGGAATCGCCGGCACCGCTCCCGACCGGGATTCGCGGGCCGCTCGACCCGAGCCTGGTGGCCGACTTGAAGGGGGTGCCGGAGTTCTTCCGGACGGTGCCTCTCACGGAGGGCAAGGACGTCGACTCGCTGGCATTCTGGGCGGGACCCGAGGGCCCGCCCTGGCTTCTGGCGACCCAGAAGGACCTCAGCTACATCCTCATCCTGGACGCGACGACGGGAGAGCTGCTCCAGAGGGTCGGGGGCGCCGGCGAGGGCCCGGGGACGTTCGACCGTCCCAACGGGATCGCCGTCATCGACGACCTGGTCCTCGTGGTCGAGAAGAATGCCCAACGGATCCAGGTGCTCCGGCTGCCGGACTTCGAGTCCCTCGGGACCTTCGGAGAGGATCTGCTGCTGGCGCCCTACGGCGTGGCCGTCGACCGTCCCGGCGAGTGGTACGAGGTCTTCGTCACCGACAGCCACGACGCCCTCGCCGACAAGCGGCCCGACCCCGAGTCGTTCGCGAATCGGGTTCGCCACTACCGTTTCCGTCCCTCGAAGCCCGGGCTGGAGGTGGAGCTGGTCCGCTCCTTCGGGGAAACCACGGGGGACGGCGCTCTGTATCGGGTGGAGTCGCTGGCGATCGATCGACCGCTGGGACGCCTCTACATCGCCGACGAGCTGCGCCTGGACGTGAAGGTCTACTCCCTCGAGGGCGAGTTCACCGGGCTGACGTTCGGCGGTGGTCGGCACTACTACGAGCCCGAGGGCGTCGTCCTGCTCAGCTGCGGGCCCGAGCAGAAGCACGAAGGCTACGTCATCGCCGCCGACCAGACGCAGCCGTCGCGCTTCCTGGTCTACGAGCGCCAGGGCCTGGACTACCTGGGAGGATTCACCGGGGAGCCGGCGATCGACATCACCGACGGCATCGCCTTCGCGGCGATGGACGAAGGGCCCGGGGCCGGGGGCATGTTCTACGCGACGCACCACGACGTCCAGGTCGTCGGCTACCGCTGGATCGACATCGCCGAGGTCATGGGTCTCGCGGCCGACTGTCGCTGAAGGCGTCAGCCGGTGTTCGCCTGGATCCACTGGAGCAGCTGGGGGCCGCTCAGGGCGCCCAGCTGGCGGGCCACCTCCCGTCCGCCCCGGAAGACGGCCAGGGTCGGGATGCTCCGGATGCCGAACCGGGCGGCCAGCGACGGGGACTGCTCGGTGTTCACCTTGGCCAGGCGCACCCCGGGCTCCAGCCGGGCCGCGGCCTGCTCGAAGGCTGGGGCCATCATCCGGCAGGGGGCGCACCACGGCGCCCAGAAGTCCACGACCACCGGGATGTCGCTCCGCCCCACGTGCTGGTCGAAGCTCGCCTCGGTGAGCTCCACCGGGCGGCCGATGAACAGAGGCTGCTTGCAGGTACCGCAGACGGGACCGTCACCCGCTCGCCCGGCGGCGACGCGGTTCACCGCCCCGCAGGAGGGGCACGCGATGTGAAAGCGGTCATCACTCGTCGTCATGGATCAGTTCCTCCCGGGCCCTCCGCCCCGTGGCGTCGCGCCTGAGGGGCCATCCCAACCATGGCCCACCACAGGGTCTATACTGCACCCAGGACCCTCGTGATGCAGCTGCGACGGCTCATTCTGGCGGTGGCCCTCATCCCGCTGGGGTGCGCCGCTCCCTTCTCCGTGCCCCTGGGGCAGTGCCCCGTGGCGAGCGCCCCGCCCGGGGTGCCCGAGGACTCCGCCCTGGTCGTCCACTACCTCGGGGTCAGCGGGTTCCTCCTGAAGCGCGGGGACGACGTGGTCCTGACCGCGCCGCTGTACTCCAACCCCAGCCTCGTGGAGGTCGTCCTCGACCATGCGATCCGGCCCGACTCGGCCCAGGTCGACCGGTTCCTCCCGCCGGAGGCGGCGGAGGCCCGCGCCATCCTCGTGGGCCACTCCCACTACGACCACCTTCTCGACGTGAGCAACATCGCGCGCCGGCACGCGACCCGGGCCCGGGTCTACGGCAGTCCCACGACTCGGCACCTCCTCGCCGCCTTCCCCGACCTCGACGGCCGGGTGGTCGCCGTCGAAGAAGAGGACCTGGGGAACCACGAGCGCCCCGGTCGCTGGCTGGACGTCGCGCCCCGCGTGAGGATCATGGCGCTCGAGTCCCACCACTCGTCCCAGGTGACCCTGGAGCTGCCGTTCAGCCCGCAGCCGACGCCGATCCACGTCTGGCGCGGCGGTCTGGACCACGACCAGGAGACTCCCCCGCGCACGGCCAGCGACTGGGCGGAGGGGGCGGTCTACGCCTACGTCGTCGACTTCCTGGACACACCCGGGGGGAGACCCGTCTTCCGCGTCTACTTCCAGGACTCCGGCACCGACGAGCCCGTGGGCTACGTCCCCGAGGCGGTCCTGCGGGAGAAGCGGGTCGACGTGGCCCTCCTCTGCGTGGGGGGCGACTTCCATCGCCTGCGGCGCCACCCCGAGGGCATCCTGGAGAACACGCGCCCCCGGCACGCCGTGCTCGGCCACTGGGAGGACTTCTTCGTCACCCAGGACAACCACGCCGTCGACGGCCGGGTGTACCCGATCCCCGGGACCGACCAGGACACCAGGGACTTCAGGAAGCGGGCCGAGGAGGCGTTGCACGCGGTGGACCCGGAGTCGAAGGTCTGGCTCCCGTGTCCCACGCGGTCCCGGTTCGTGTTCGCCGCGGAGGGTGGCCGCGGCCGGCCCTTGACCTCGCGCCCCTGAGCCTGTAGAAGACCAATATCATCGAACCTCTCGAGCGGGCGAAACCCGCTGGGACGGAAGGTCGCCGCGCCTGGGCGACATCGGAGGAATCGGATGCGCAGAGCACTCACCTATGCCGCGATCGTCGCCCTCGTTCTGGCCTCGGGAGCCTTCGTCTCCACTGCCTCGGCGGCGGATCTCCCGACGAACGTCACCCTCGAGGGCTGTGGGACCAAGCAGCCCCCGGTGGACTTCGACCACGCCAAGCACACCGAGAGGACGAAGTGCGGGACCTGCCACCACACCCAAGCCGAGCTCACGGCGGAGAGCGCGGAAGAGGTCGCGACCTGCGTCTCGTGCCACAAGGACCCCGAGGAGGCCAAGACCCCGAGCTGCGCGGAGATGAGCCCAAAGAAGAACCCCTACCACATCAAGTGCATGGGCTGTCACAAGGACGAGGTCAAGAAGGACGCGTCCTTGAAGGGGAAGGCCCCCACGACGTGCAAGGAGTGCCACGTCAAGAAGTAGGGGAACGGGCCGGACAATCCACCAGGGCTTCGGCGACGACCACGTCTGGTTGATTGTCCGGGGCTACAGCTCTCGGGCCGCCTTCGCCAGCGTCTGGAACAGCTCCGGGACGTCGCCCTCCTCGACGCCGGCGAAGGCCACCCGGACGTCGTGGGCGCCGTCGGCGATGACGCCCACGCCGTGCTTCTCGAGGAGGTGGGTCCGGAAGGTCTCGGCGTCCCCCTTCATCTTCAGGCACATGAAGTAGCCGGCGTTGAAGGGGTACGCCTCCCACACGTCGGAGAAATCGGTGCTCGCGAGCACCTCCCTCACCTTCCGGGCCCGTCCCTCGAGGGTCGAGCGCTTCGCCCGGCACTCCTCGGCAAAGGTCGGCTCGGCCATGGCCCTGGCCACCACCGCCTGGGCGAGGTTGGAGCTGTTGGAGATGGCGCTGCGGATGGCCCCGGCGATCTTCTTCTCCAGGGCCCCGTAGAGGGCCTGGTCGTCCCCGGCGGCCTTCGTCCCGAAGGTCAGCATCCCGGTGCGCAGGCCCCAGACGTACTCCTCCTTGGTGGGGCCGTCGGCCTTGACCGCCAGGATCCGCTCGTGGCGCCCGGCGAGGCGCGCGAAGAGGGACTCGGGCAGGACGTCGTCCTCGTAGAAGAGCCCGAAGTAGGCGTCGTCACAGAGGACCAGGAGGTTCGTCCCGGCGTCGGCGGCCTCGAGCAGGACCTCGACGACCGCGTCGGCCTCCTTCTTCTGGATGGAGTACCCGGTGGGGTTGTTGGGGAAGTTGAAGCTCACGATCGTCTTCGGCTGCCCCTGGCGTCCGGCCAGGGCCGCGCGCAGGCCCTCGGTGTCGACGCCTCCACCCGGGGCGAAGAGGGGGAAGGTCTCCATCCGGGCCCCGAAGCGCACCCCGAAGAGGAGGTCGTAGTTCTCCCAGTACTTGTCAGGCAGGAGGATCGTGTCGCCGGCGTCGACGAAGAGATCCGCCACCAGCGACAGGGCGTGGGTGACCCCCGACGTGACGATGGGAGTGGAGAAGCTCTGGCCCTCCAGCGAGGGGTTCTTGGCCAGGAGAGCCTCGCGCCAGGCCTTGCGGAGCTCTGGGCGGCCGGTGGCCGGGGCGTAGGGGAGAGCGTCGCCAGGGGTGAGGCCCGGCAGCTGCTTCATCACCGACGGCAGGAACATGGGCTTGCCGGCCTCCTTGGCAATGCCGATGGTGACGTTGAACCGCTTGCCCTTCTCCTTGGCCTCGGCGGCCTGGGCCAGGATGCCCTTCGGGAAGAAGATCCTCTTCCCGAAGGCGGACAGCATCGCCAGGACGGCGGGGCTCTCCTTCGCGATGGTCGCGTTCAGCTCGGTGGCGAGCGCATTCGGTTCGTCGAAGCTCTTGACGGTCATGGAAACTGCCCTCCGGGTGCCAGTGGGGCCCCTGGCTCGGAGCCCGCCCCATTCTATCGGCAACCCGGGGGTTGACGGGACCGGGCTGGCAGCAGAACCTTGTAGCTCCAACCAGGAGCTCCAGAAGATGAACGAGTACCGCGTCGTGATGGTCCCCGGGGACGGCATCGGACCGGAGGTGAGCGCGGCCGTCCAGCGCATCCTCGAGGCGGCCGGGGCCCGGATCGCCTGGGTCGAGCGGCCCGCCGGGCTCGCCGCCGTCGAGAAGGGGCTCGAGCCCCTCCCCGAGGAAACGGTGGCGACGATTCGCGAGCACTCCGTCGCCCTCAAGGGCCCGTGCACGACGCCGGTGGGGGAGGGCTTCACCTCGGTCAACGTGGGCCTGCGCCAGGCCTTGAACCTCTACGCCGCGGTGCGGCCGGTACGGAGCCTGGACGGGGTGGAGACCCGGTACCGGGACGTTGACATCGTCATCGTCCGAGAGAACACCGAGGGGCTCTACAGCGGGATCGAGAACGAGATCACCGAGGGTGTGGTCACCAGCCTCAAGGTCGCCACCGAGAAGGCCTCGACCCGGATCGCCGAGTGGGCGTTCCGCTACTCGAAGGACCGCGGCCTGAAGAAGGTCACGGTCTTCCACAAGGCCAACATCATGAAGCTCAGCGACGGGCTCTTCATCCGCTGCGCCCGCGCGGTCCACGAGGCCCGGTTCCCCGAGCTGGAGTACCAGGAGGTCATCATCGACGCCGGCTGCATGCGGCTGGTCCAGGACCCCTCGCAGTTCCAGGTGCTGCTCCTCGAGAACCTCTACGGGGACGTGGTGAGCGACCTCTGCGCCGGCCTGGTGGGGGGCCTCGGGGTGGTTCCCGGCGCCAACATCGGCGACAGCTGCGCGGTCTTCGAGGCGGTGCACGGCTCCGCCCCCGACATCGCCGGTCAGGGCAAGGCCAATCCCCTGGCCCTGCTCATGTCGGCGGTGATGATGCTGAACCACCTGGCCACGACCCACGGCGACGAGGGCTGTGGGCAGGTGGGGACCCGGATCAAGGCCGCCTACAACGAGGCCCTGGCCCAGGGCCAGAAGACCCGCGACATCGGTGGCTCGCTGGGGACGGAGGAGTTCGCCACCGCGGTCATCGACCGGCTGGACGGCTGATGGGAGAAAGCCGCCAGGGCACGTCGGCGACACGGGTCCTCCTGACCCTGGCCTCCCTGATCGTGGTGATCGCCGGCCTCAAGGCCGCCCAGACGATCCTCATCCCCGTGCTCCTCGCCCTGCTGCTGGCCATCCTGTGCAGCCCGGCCGTCTTCTGGCTGCGCGCGCACCGAGTCCCGACCGTGGTGGCGGCTCTCCTCGTCGTTCTGGTCCTGCTCGGGGTGTTCACCGTCTTCGGGGTGGTGGTCGGCGGCTCGGTCAACGGGTTCATCGAGGCCGCCCCGCGCTACCAGGAGCGGCTCGACGAGGTCGGGCCGTCGGTCGAGGGGTGGCTGGCGGCGAGGGGGGTCGAGGTCGGGGAGATCCGCGCCAGCGACGTCTTCCAGCCCGGCGCCCTCATCGGCGTTCTCGGGCGAGGGCTCACCGCGCTCCTCTCGACGCTGTCGAACACCTTCGTGGTGGTCCTGATCCTCATGTTCATGCTGCTGGAGGCCACCGGCCTTCCCACCAAGATCCGTGCGGCGACGGGCAGCCCGGACGCCGACCTCGAGCGCTTCACGAAGGCCGCGCGGGAGGTCCAGAAGTACCTCGGGCTGAAGACCGCGATCAGCGCGGTGACCGGCCTCCTCATCGCGGGGTGGGTGGCCCTTCTGGGCCTGGACTTCGCCCTGACCTGGGGGGTCCTCACGTTCCTCCTGAACTTCATCCCCAACATCGGGCCGATCATCGCCGCGATTCCCGCGGTCCTGCTCGCCCTCGTTCAGCTGGGGCCGGCCGAGGCGATTCTCGTGGCCGCGGGCTTCCTCGTCGTCAACGTGGTCCTCGGGAACGTCGTCGAGCCCCAGCTGATGGGCCGCACCCTGGGCATGTCGACGCTGGTGGTCTTCCTCTCCCTGGTGTTCTGGGGATGGCTCTGGGGCCCCGTCGGCATGTTCCTCTCCGTGCCCCTGACCATGATCATCAAGATCGGCATGGAGAACAGCCGGGACCTCAAGCCGATCGCGGTCATGCTCGACAGCCCGCGGGCGGTGGCGGGACGACTCGAAGCCGAAGCAGGAGACGACGACCCCGCCCCCTCGGCGTGATCGCTGCCAGGGACACGATCGCCTTGGCGGGATCGTGCCCCTGGCCAGGGCCGCAGGCCGGTTCGATCCTCAGAACGAGAACGTGCCGCTGCCGCTGAACCGCCAGCCCTCGGACCCGCAGGCCCCGAAGGCGCGGAGGATCACGTCCTTCTCCGACACCCAGCGGGCGCTGGCGCCGACGCTCTCCCGGTAGCCCTGGGAGCCGAGCGCCTCGATTCCTCCCGAGACCTTGCCCCCGTCGTAGAAGGCGGCCAGCTCCAGGAAGCGGAGGAGGCTGAAGCGGTACTCGGCCGAGAACGCCAGGCGCCGTGTCCCCCGGAAGCGGAAGATGGGGTAGCTGCGGAGGGTGTGGTTCCCTCCCAGCGTCTGCTCGTAGTAGAAGGGGACAATCCGGCCCGCCCCCGGCTCGTCGCGGGTCCCGATGAGCCGGAGGGCCAGGGTGTGGCGGCGCGACCGGGTGGAGACGAACGCGCGCGCGTCGAGCTCGAGGCGGTCGAAGCCGTAGAGCGTCCCGCCCCGCTGGTCCATGCGCAGCCACGTCCCGTGCAGCAGGACGCCCCGGTGGGGACGGTTGCGGACATCGCGCCGGTCGAAGATGAAGTCGAGCTGGAGTCGGGCAAAGTCGGAGTTGTCGTTCACGCCGGGGATGGAGGGCAACCCCGGCATGGCCGCCTCCTCGGGATCGAAGGCGGTCTCGGCGGTGACGTAGCCCACCCGGGCCGAGGCGGCCAGCCCTCGACGGAAGTGGTATCCGCCCACCAGATCGGCGTCGTCGATCTCGACGTCGAAGTGGGCGGTGGCGGCATCCGGGGAGTCCTCCAGGAAGCGGGTGCCGGTGAAGCGGGCCGGCTCGATGGCCCCCTGGGGTCCGGAATCGAAGTAGAGCCGGTTGTCCAGGATGTCGACGCGCCGCGCCTCGAGAAAGACGAACCAGCGGTGGTTGGGGCCCTCGGGCGGGTCGGTGGTGAGCGCCTCGAGGGTGAACCGGCGGTCGGGGATCTTGCCCGGTCGGCTGGGCACGCGGCCCAGCCGCGCCTCGAGCAGCAACACCCGAGGGTTCCAGCCCACGGTGCCGAGGATCCCAATGGGCCCGCCGAACGGCCGTGGCTTCCAGAACGTCAGGCCGGGGCCGATGCCGGTGCCCGCGGCCAGCCCCCGCATGGTGGGATAGAACCCGGCGGCGGTGATCTTCCTGTAGATCCTCTCGGCCTTCTCCGCGATCTCCGGCTTCTTGAAGGCAGAGGGAGAGGGCGCGGCCCCGGCCCCCGGCCCGAGGCCGGGCCCCTGAGCGTGGACGACCCCGCCCGCGGCCAGCGCCACGACCACGAGGGCCGCCCGGACCGGCCCGGAACGACGCGATCGTCCTCGGTGAAGAGTCGGCACGGCCTTAGCCTCCCGCTGTGCTAGGGTGTCGGCATCAGCATAGTCCAGAACTGTCGTGGAGGAATGCCTCGCCCCGACCTCCATCCGTTTCGCCCGCGGCGAGCGGGTCATGGCCTCCAGTGGCCAGCCGGCCCGGCTGGGCCGCCCCCTCGACTGGCTGGTGATCCCCGACCACTCCGACGGCATGGGATTCTTCAACGATCTGGAGGCCGGTGACCCCGACATCCTCAAGTCCGGTCCTGCACCGGCTGGAGCGCGAGGAGCTGATCCGTGGGCGGTGGAGGACCTCCGAGGCCGGCAGAAGACGTCGGTACTACTCCCTGAGCCCCAAGGGGAGGAAGGCCCTCGAGGCGGAACGGCGGCAGTGGTCGGTGGTGCACTCGACGCTCTCTGGACTGTGGGAGGCCTTGCCATGTTCGATCTGACGAGAAGGATCCGCCAGTGGCGCGAGGGCCTGGCGCAGCGAGAGGCGTTTCGCCCAACGGACCTCGACGAGCTGGAAGGGCACGTGCGGGACTCCGTCGAGCGCCTGGCCTCGTCCGGGCTCTCCGAGGAGGAGGCCTTCCTGCTCGCGCTTCATCGTCTCGGCTGCGCTGACGCCCTCAGCGTTGAGTTCTCCAAGTCCAACGGGGCGATCGTCTGGAGCCGCCGACTGCTCTGGATGCTGGTGGGCTATCTCGTCATCCCGCTGCTCCTGGCCATCGGCGTGCTGCTGGCGAAATGCTCCGCCGCCCTGGGAGCGAGCCTCGGCGTCGTGGGGGCCCCCCTCGCCTATCTCGACGGCTCGGTCTTCCTGCTCTGTCTGGCCGGATGGATCGGCCTGGCAGCGACCCTGATCTCGAGCTCGCCGAGTCGGCTCCGGGACCTCGCGGACCGCTCGCTCTCCTGGCTCGCGGCGAGAAGGCTCTTGGCCGTCGCCTTGGTTGCCGCACTCCTTTGGCTGGCCAGAATCGTCGTCTCCGGAAGCACCTACTTCCTGACACAGAGCCTGGCGAGGGCCGAGACGATGCAGCTGCTGGCGGCCCAGGCCTCACCGCTTCAGCTGCTGGTACGGCTCGTTTCGGTCGCCGCGTTCATCGCCTTGATCCTCTTCACCCGCCGACGCCTGCAATCGAGGCTCGTCACCGCAGATTGACCGGCGACCTCCGTCCGCCCGCCCGGAGGTGTAGTCCCTGAGCCGGTCAGCTCCCTCTCCCTTGACGGAGCCGTTCCGGGGCCATAGCGTCCGCCTCAGCCCGGCCGCGGCACGCGCCGCGGCCGGTACCTTCGCGGAGTACGATCGGGGGCCGGCTGTGCGACCCCGGCGACCCCGGGGCCGCGCACCCGCATCAGCAAAGCCACAGGTGAGGAACTCTCTCATCACGCGCTCCACGACGGGACGCAGGGGGCCGTGAGTGCGGGCGAACCGCTGGGGCCAGGTCATCATCGTGTCCGTTCGTAGGTTCAAACAAAGGACGGGCCTGGCTAGCGCGGGAGCGTGCGCTCGCCCTGGATCTCGAACTCCCCCGCCACCACCGGCGCGCTGCCGTCGGGCTGTCCTCCCCCGACGCTGATCCCGTAGCGCCCGGCGCCGACGAGGTGCATGCCGTCCAGGCTGACGTGACTCAGGTCGCGGTCGCTCAGGGTGAAGCGCACGGTCTGGCGCTCGCCAGGCTTCAGGTGGACGCGCGTGAAGCCGCGAAGGGCCCGCCGAGGCGCGCCGGGCAGCCTCGGGAACGTCAGGTACACCTGCACGACCTCGTCGCCTTCGCGGGCGCCCGTGTTCGAGACCTGCGCCTCGACGGGCAGCGGCTGGCCGGCCGCCAGCGTCGGTGGGACCTTCAGGTCTGAGTAGCCGAACGTCGAGTAGCTGAGCCCGAAACCGAACGGGAAGAGGGGCTGGCCGTCGAAGTACCGATAGGTGCGGTGTGCCATCGAGTAGTCGGTGAACTCGGGCAGCTGGTCGACACCGGTGTACAGTGTGACGGGCAGCCGTCCGGAGGGGTTGTTGGTGCCGTCGAGCGTCTGGGCAATCGCCGTACCACCCTCCTCGCCCGGATACCACGCCTGCAGAATGGCATTCGCGTTCTGCTTCGCCCAGTTGACCGCGATCGCGCTGCCGCTCATCACCACCACGACGAGTGGCTTCCCGGTGGCCTGCACCGCCTCGAGCAGTTGCCGCTCCTCGCGCGGCAGGTCGAGGCTCGTGCGGTCCCCGCCCTTGAAGCCTTCCTGATCCACCCCCGACTCCTCGCCCTCGAGGTCCGACGTGATCCCAACCACCGCCACGACCACGTCGGCGGCCCGCGCCGCGGCGACGGCGCGGGCCTCCGCATCGGGCTGCGGGGGCAGCCACACCAGCCGTGTCGACGCGAACCGACGCGGGACCGATTCGATCCGTATGGCGTAGCGGCGGCCCCTCTCGAGCGTGACGTCGACGACACTCGGGGTCCGGGGGACGCCCCTCGCCGAGCCCACCAGCTCCCTGTCGTCGAGGAACAAACGGTTGCCCCAGCCTTCGACGCCCAGACGGTAGGTGCCGCTCTCGGCCGGCGTCAGGAAGCCGGTCCAGCGCGTCGGGCGGGGCGCGGCCTGCGGGGAATCGAAGCTCGGCGGCGGGCCGGCGGACCGGTCCCAGCCAACGAGGACCTGCGCGTCGGTCCGCGTCTCGATGGGCGTGCCGCTGAAGTCGGCCTTCTCGAAGACCTCGGCCGTGAGACCGTGGGCGCCACCGTTGGTCGTCAGCGCCGTCGTCGGCACCGGCAGGTCGGGTCGAAGGAACGTGGTCCCGGGCTCGAAGACGACGCGTGAGTCCGGAAAGTGCCTCTGGATGCCCGCGAGGGCCGTCGTCGAGCGCGAGGGGTATCCATTGTAGTTGCCCAGCAGCACCCGGCTGTTGTCGGCCAGAGGTCCCACGACGGCGATGCTCGCGGGCACGGTGGTGAACGGCAGGACTCCGTCGTTCTTCAGCAGGACCAGGGACTCGCGGGCGAGCCTCAGCGCGAGATGACGATGCTCGGGGCTGTCGAGCTCGGAGTCCGGGACCTGCGCCGCCTTCACGCGGTCGGGCGGATCGAAGAGGCCGAGCTGAAAGCGCGTGCGCAGCATGCGCTTCAAGGCGACGTCGATCTCGGACTCGGTCAGCAGACCCTGGTTGACCGCGTCGAGGTAGCGCTGGTAGTCGCGTGGACCACTTCGACCGAAGAACGCGCTGGTCGTGCAGTCGTTGTCGAGGCCGGCCTTGATCGCGAAGGCGCCGGCCTCGGCCGCGGACGTCGCATACTTGTGGCCGGTCTCGATGTCCCGTACGGCGTCGCAGTCGCCGGTGACGAACCCCTCGAACTTCCACTGCTCGCGCAGCGTGCCGTCCAGCAGGCGCTCGCTGGCGCACCCGGGCACGCCGTTGACGGCGTTGTAGACGCACATCACCGACTTCACCCTGCCCTCGACGACGGCGGCCCGGAACGCGGGGAGATAGGTGTCCTCGATGTCGTGTGCCGAGGCCCTTGCGTCGAAGCCGTGGCGCAGCGGCTCGGGGCCGGAGTGCACGGCGTAGTGCTTCGCCGTGGCCGTCACGACCGGGTGGTCGGGGTCGTCGCCCTGCATGCCGGTGATGAAGGCGACGCCGAGCCGGGCGGTCAGGAAGGGGTCCTCACCGTAGGTCTCCTGCCCGCGGCCCCACCGCGGGTCGCGGAAGATGTTGATGTTCGGCGAGAAGAACGTCAGACCCCCCATCATGCGCCCGCCGCGTCCGGCCCGCACGGCCTGGTTGTACTTGACCCGGGCCTCGCGGGCCGTCGCGACGGCCATCTGGTGGAGCGTCGGCACGTCGAACGTCGCCGCCAGGCCGATGGCCTGCGGGAACACAGTCGCAAACCCGCCGCCGGCCACGCCGTGCAACGCCTCCGACCAGAGGTTGTATTCGGGCACGTTCAGCCGAGGGATGGCACGCGTGCGGTTGACGAGCTGGGACGCCTTCTCCTCGAGAGTCATGCGGGCGACGAGGTCGTCGACACGCTCGTCGAGGGACAGGGTCGGATCCTGGAACGGGAACGAGGCCGGTTGCGCGTGGAGCACGGAAGCCGCGCTCGCGAGGACGGTGAAGAGGATGGCGAGTCGTCGAGGAGCCGGAAGTGAAGACATGTGATCCTCCTGTGAGCCGCGAGGAAGTCTAAACGGTCGGAAGATTGCATCCAAGAGGAATCACGCCCAGAGTCGGCGTGCGGTCGGAGCGCCAGGACTTCGGGCGGCGAATCTCGGATGGATCGTCCAGTTTGGCCCGTTGACTGGTGGCCACCTTCCCCTAGGGCGACGCGATCGAGCCGTCCTCGTGTACCGGCAGAAGCACGAACGGCTTCGTGCCTCCGAACGGGTACTTCGCCAGCACGCGCTCGTCGATGTCGATGCCCAGCCCCGGCTTGTCGGACAACGGATAGTACCCCTCGACCATGCGCATGGCGGGATAGCCCAACAGCTCTTCCCACAGCGCGTCCTTGCCGTCGGGCTCGACGCCACTGCAGATCTCCTGCACCAGGAAGTTGGGCATGACGGCATCCACGTGTGTCGAGGCCACCGCCCCCACCGGTCCCTCGCAAGCGTGAGGCGCCATCATGACGCCCGACGCCTCGGCCATCGCGCCCACCTTCCACAGGGCGCTGATGCCCCCCACGTGGTTCACGTCGGTCTGGATGATGTCGACGACCTTGCCCTCGATCACCTCGCGGCAGCCGTAGTGCGTGATGAGCCGCTCGCCGGTGGCGATGGGCACGGTCGTGCGGTCGGAGATGCGCTTCATGGCCTTGACGTTCTCCGGCGGACAGGGCTCCTCCACGAACATGAGGTTGAGGGACTCGACCTCCCGGCAGATCTGCACCGCGACCGCCGGGCTCGTCTTGGCGTGGAAATCGACGCCGATATCGATCTCGTCACCCATCACCTCGCGCAGGACGTGCAGACGCTCGATCGCCTCCTGGATGCGCTGGTGCGTGTCAATCCACTCGTAGTACCCGGGAATCCCGGTCTTGAAGGCCGTGACGCCGTACCTCTCGGCGCGCTCACGACTGGCGGCGACCTGCTCACGATACGGCGCGTCCGGCGGCAGGACGGGCCGCAGGTGATAGTAGCCGCGCACGCCGCGATCATCGAGCGGCCCGCCCAGCAGCTCGTAGACCGGTCGCTCGAGCACCTTGCCACGAATGTCCCACAGCGCCTGATCGATGCCGGAGATCGCTGACGCCAGCACCGGCCCCGAGCGATAGAAGGCGTGGACGTACATCGACTGCCAATGGTGCTCCACGTGCATCGGATCCTGGCCCATGAGGGCGTAGGAGAGGTCGTGCACCGCCTGCATCGCCGCCGCGGCCTTGCCCTCGAGCGTCGCCTCACCCCAGCCCACGACACCGGCGTCGGTCTCGACCTTCACGAAGACGTGCGGCCGATCCGAGGGCAGCGCGTCGCTGGTGACACCGAAGGTCTTGACGCCCGTCACCCTCAGCCGGGGGGCGGACGGCATCGCCAGGGCGAGCTGATCGACATAGCAGTCGTCGCAGCCCGGGGCGTAGGAGTGGCGACCGCCCGCGACGAAGGCCGGGGCAGCGGCGGCGCCGAAGAGGGACGTCTTCAGGAGATCACGTCGGTTCATGTCGAGTGTTCCTCCGTCTAGCGGGCGACCGTGTATGCGTCGAGAGCGCCCTCGTCGACGTCGAGGCCGAGGCCCGGCTTGCTGGACAGCGGAAAGAAGCCATGGGCGGGCTTCTCGTCCCAACCGCTGATCGCGGCCCGGATCTGCCGATCGGCGAGATCGGCCGAGAAGGGCGTCTCTTGAACGAAGGAGTTGGGTAATGCGGCACAGACCTGTATTCCCGCGGCGGTCCCGATGGGGCCGCCACGGTGGAAGGGCGCCACCGCAACATAGTACGTCTCGCCGATCGCGGCCGCCTTGCGAATCGAGGTCAGCCCACGTGTCGCCAGGGCGGGGCGCAGGATGTCGACACCGTCTTCGCGCAGCAGGTCCTGGAATCGTGCGTTGCTCGTGAAGCCGCGGCCATAGCCGACGGGCGTGACCGAGCCCTTCGAGACGGAGGCCTGGGCGGTCGCGCTCAGGTCCCCGCAAGGCTCGTCCATCCAGAGAAGATGAAAGCCCTCCATTCGGTCGGCCATCGACAGGGCCTCGCCGGGAGACAACCGACCGCCGCAATCGAGCACGAAGTCGCACTCCGAGCCGGCCGCGTCTCGCAGGCCGTCGAGGGTGGCCCTGGCGTCGGCGTAGAACCGGCGCCCGCGCCCCGGTCCGGAGGGCATCGTCAAGGGGACGGAGAAGGCGCGGTAGCCCTCGGCCTTGGCGGCAAGAACGCTCTCCCGCACCTCCGCGTCCGACCCGCCGGCGAGCGCAGCCATGGCCCGGACCTTGTGACGGGTCGGGCCACCGAGGATCTCGTGGACAGGCGCCCTGGTCGCCTTGCCGAGGATGTCGAGGCAGGCCACGTTGGCGCTCGCTCGGGACGTGTGCGAGGCTCCCGCGAGTCTCAGGTCCTCGTCGACGCCGACCGCACGGGCCGGGTTCATCCCGATCAGCCGCTGCAGCTCGCGTTTGAGCCTGGCGACGGCGATCCGTGGCGCATGCCCGGCCTCGGTCTCGGCGTAGCCGGACACCCCGTCATCGGTGTCGACACGTACGACGAGGTACTCGCGGCCACCCGGCTCGGCGATGGCTCGTGGCGTGACTCCGGTGATCTTCATGTGAGACCCCTTGCTCGGATCGTATAATCGCCCCTTCGGTGGCTCCAGCCGGAGCACCAGCATATACCCGCGACCCTTGAGAAGATCCGGGAGCACGAAGATGACGAAGGCAGAGAACGTACTGATTGACGGCACGTGGCGACCTGCCGAGACGACCGGCACCTTTCGCGCCATCAACCCCGCGACGGGAGAGACGATCGGCCCCGTCTTTCCGGTCAGCAGCCGGGCCGACGTCGATGCCGCGCTGGTCGCGGGTCGCGCCGCCGCCGAGGCTCTGCTCGAGGTGCCGCCGGGGAAGATCGGGGAGCTCCTGGATCGTTACGCCGACCGCATGGATCAACGTTCCGAGGAGATCGCCGAGACCGCCCACCTGGAGACGGCGCTCCCTCTCTCACCTCGGCTCGCCGACGTCGAGCTGCCACGTACCAGCAATCAGCTTCGGCAGGCCGCGGCCGCGGCGCGGGACCGTAGCTGGACCGAGCCCAGCATCGACACGCAGCCCAACATCCGCTCCCGGTACGCCGCGCTGGGCGGTCCGGTGGCGGTCTTCGGCCCGAACAACTTCCCGCTGGCCTTCAACGGGGTCTCCGGGGGCGATTTCGCCGCCGCGATTGCGGCGGGAAACCCGGTCATCGCAAAGGCCCATTCGAGTCATCCGCGCACCAGCCAGCTCCTGGCGGAGGAGGCCTTTGCCGCCGTTCAGGATGTCGGCCTCCCCGCCGCCACCGTCCAGATGATCTACCGCACCGCCCACCAGGACGGGACCTACCTCGTCTCGCATCCCCTCATTGGTGCCACCGGCTACACCGGATCCCGGCGGGCGGCGCTGGCCCTGAAGGCGGCGGCCGATGCGGCGGGAAAGCCCATCTACCTCGAGATGAGCAGCATCAACCCGGTCTTCGTCCTGCCGGGCGCGCTGAAGGAGCGCGGTGCGGAGATCGCGGAGGAGTTTCAGACCTCCGCCCTCATGGGAACGGGACAGTTCTGTACGAACCCGGGCATCGTGGTGCTCCAGGACGGCGAGGAGGCGGAGCGGTTCATCGAGGAGATGCGCGCTCGATTCGAGAAGGCCAACCCCACTCCCCTGCTCGGCCTCGGGGGTTTGACGAGCCTCGGCGATTCGGTCAAGGCCCTCGAGACCGCGGGCGCGACCCTCATCACGGGAGGCTCGAAGGCCCCCGGAAGCGGCTGTCGATTTCAGAACACGCTTCTCAGGACCACCGGTGAGGCGTTCATCCGGGATCCTGAGAGGCTGCAGACGGAGGCCTTTGGCAACTCCAACCTCTTCGTGGTGGCCAGAGACGGGGAGGAGCTCGAGAGGATCGCCGGCAGCTTCGAAGGCAACCTCACCGGGTGCATCTACACGGACACCGGGGGCGGGGATGACGCGCTCTACGCTCGTGTGGAACGACAGCTTCGCCTCCGCGTCGGGCGCCTGCTCAACGACAAGATGCCCACCGGGGTCGCGGTGACGCCCGCCATGAACCACGGGGGGCCGTATCCGGCCACCGGTCACCCTGGCTTCACCGCGGTAGGGATCCCGCCCGCCATCCGCCGATTCGCCATGCTGCAGTGCTACGACAACGTGCGCGAGCCCCGGCTTCCTCCGGAGCTCCGCGACCGCAACCCCGGTGGCGTCTGGCGAAGGGTAGACGGGAGGTGGACTCTGGACGACGTCAAGGTCGGCTAGGAAGGGCGCGGAGCGGACCGGCATCGCGACGAGCCGCGACCCTGCGAAGGGAGTCTCTTGCCATGAACGCTCGATGGAAGCTCCTGTCTGCACTCGTGCTCTGGGCCGCGGTCTCCTCTTCCGCGCCGACCCCGGAGCCGCCGCTGGGCCAGTCGCCGCGCTACTGCAACCCGCTGCCCATGGTGAGCGACGCCGGAGCGTTCGCGGCCGGAGACGTCACCGTCATCCGTGAGAAGGGCACGTACTACATGTACTGCACCGGCGGCGGGACCTGGATCTCCGACGACCTCGTCGATTGGCGCTTCCAGCGCGTTCCGAACGTCCCTGTCGCGCCCCACGTCGTGAAGTATGACGGCGCCTTCTACATGTGCGGCAATGACGGGCCGCTCTTCAAGGCCGACAACCCGCTCGGCCCCTTCACCGAGATCGGCGACTGGCAGAACACGCCCGACGTGGCCCATGGATGGAACGGCGCATTCGACATGGACATCTTCGTCGACGACGACAACAGGCCCTACCTCTACTATTCCGGCCGCGGTGTCAGCGGCATCTACGCCGTGCCCCTCGATCCCAACGACCTGACGAGATTCGCCGGACGGCCCACGCACCTGTTTGGCCTCGACAGAGACCACGTCTGGGAGCGGTACGGCGAGATGAACGAATACCCGGACGTGGCCTGGATCGAGGGGCCCTGGCTGCAGAAGCGCGAGGGCACCTACTATCTCGAGTACTCGGCGTCGGGCACGCAGTGGAAGACCTATGCCGAGGGGTACTACACGGCCAAGAGCCCGCTGGGACCGTACACCTACGCCCCGAACAATCCGCTCCTGCGCAGGACGGAAGGCCTCGTGACGGGCACGGCGCACGGCAGCATCGTCGAAGGGCCCGACGGGCACTTGTGGCAGTTCTACACCATCGTGCTCAACAACCCGCCCGGCGGACGGCGCATCGGCATGGACCCGGTGGAGTTCGACAGGGACGGGAATATGTCGGTCCGCATCACCGACACACCCCAGTGGGCGCCCGGCGCGGTTGCCGACCCGGCCCGAGACGGCGACTCCGGGTCCATCCCCGTCAGCATCAACAAGGTGCGGGCCATGAACGCAGGGTCGCGGTTCTCTTCGGAGCAGCGCGGGCACTATGCCGCCTACGCCGTCGACAACTCCAGCGGCACGTGGTGGGAGCCCGGTCCCGCCGACGCGACGCCAACGCTGACATTGGATCTGGGGCCGGCGACACGGTTCGACGTCGTGCAGCTGTTCACGGTTGATTCCGTACGACTCCTCTTCACGGGCGGCCGCCCCTTCGGCCGTCGCCGCGCGGCATCCACCACAGCCACGAGCGCACCTTCGGCGACGGTCAGCGTGGCCGCCCTGCCTTCCACCGACGCGTATCAGTTCAAGATCGACGTCTCCACCGACGGCGACACGTTCGCCACGGTGCTGGACCAGAGCGCGAACGCCGTCGCCCGCAACACCATCTTCGAAGAGCTTCCGCCGACCAGGTGTCGGTTCGTGCGGCTGACGATGGTCAACTGGCCGCGGACGACGCCGCTCGGGATCATCGAGTTCACCGTCTTCGGCCGGCCAGCAGGATCGTTGCCGGCCGAGCAGCCGATTCCCGGGGCGGCCTCATGAATCGCTCTGGTGTCGTCACGCTGGGCTGGATGCTTCGCGAAGAGTCGGAACGCCCCCAGCCCTCGTTGGTCCGGGATTGTGCCCCCAGCATGGTCCGAACGGCGGCCTCGGGGGTGTGAGGGGAAGCTGGTTGAGCCGAGCCAGGTTGTGGCGTACCCTCGCCCTTTCCCATGATCGGCCAGACGATCGCCCACTACGAGGTCCTCGAGCGTCTCGGGGGAGGGGGGATGGGTGTCGTCTACCGGGCTCGCGACACCAAGCTCGGTCGCCACGTCGCCCTCAAGTTCCTGTCCCCGGGCCTGGTCGAGAGCGAGACGGCCAAGGCGCGGTTCATGGCCGAGGCCCGGGCCGCCTCCGCGCTCGACCACGCCAACATCGGGACGATCCACGCCATCGAAGAGACCCCGGATGGCGATCTCTTCATCGTCATGGCCTTCTACGAGGGCGAGACGGTGGCCCAGCGGATCGCCCGCGGCCCCCTGCCTCCTCACGAGGCGGTCGACGTCGCCGTCCAGGCCGCGGAGGGCCTGGCCCGGGCCCACGGGCGGGACATCGTGCACCGCGACGTGAAGCCGGCCAATCTCCTGGTGACGCCGGAGCGCGTCGTCAAGGTCCTCGACTTCGGGCTGGCGAAGATGGGAGACATCCGCCTCACCGACGCGGGGACGGCGGTGGGGACACCCGCCTACATGTCGCCGGAGCAGGCGCGGGGACGGCAGGTCGATCACCGAACGGACATCTGGAGCCTGGGCGTCGTCCTCCACGAGATGCTCAGCGGCCACCTGCCCTTCTCCGGCGAGTCCCGGAGCCAGGTCATCGAGGCCATCCTCGGCGAGGAGCCCGCCCCGCTGCACCCGCCGGCGGGGGCGCCCTCCCGCCTGGAGCCCCTGGTCCGCCGGGCGCTGGCCAAGGACCCCGCGGGTCGCCACGACTCCATGGTCGCGTTCCTGGAGGAGCTCCTCGAGGTCCGTCGCGAGCTCGCGGGTCTGTCCGCCCTGGAGACGGCGGCGGGTGAGGCCCCGAGCGACGAGGGGCCGACGTTCGTCTCTGACCTCACCGGGGTCGTGCCCCCGAGGTCCGCATTCTCGTCCGGCCTCCATCCCTCCGGGGAGCGCCGGCAGGTCTCGGTCCTGTCCTGCGAGCTGGCGCCCTTTCTGAGCCTGGCCGAGGAGCTCGACCCCGAGGACCTCCGGGACGTCCTCGCGGCCTTCCACCGGACGGCCACGCTGGTCGTGTCGGGTCTGGACGGCCGCATCGCCAAGAGCGAGCAGGGACAGGTGGTCGCCCACTTCGGCTTTCCCACCGCCCACGAGGACGACGCCCAGCGCGCGGTGCGGGCGGGGCTGGGCATCGCCGCCGGGATGGAAGAGGCGAGCCGCTCGCTCCGCTCCACCCAGGGACGCTCGCTTCCGACCCGCGCGGCGGTTCACACTGGCCGGATGGTGTCGGGGGACGCTCGCGGGGCCTCCGGCGATTCGACCCTGGTGGGGAACGTCCCCGCCATCGCCGCCCGTCTTCGAGACGCCGCTCCCGACGGCGCCGTCGTGGTGAGTGGCGCCACCCGGCGCCTGGTGGAGAAATCCTTCGAGCTCGAGCCCACGGGGGAGCGCGAGGTCCCCGGCCTCGACCGGGCGGTGGACGTCTTCCTCGTCCGCGGCGAAGGCGACATGACCGACGGCGTCCACTCCTCCGTCTCCCCGAGGGTGACCCCGTTCGTCGGTCGAGAGCAGGACCTGGCCCTGCTGCGGGCCCGGTGGGAGCAGGCGAAAGAGGGCGCGGGCCAGGTCGTCCTCCTCTCGGGAGAGGCCGGGATCGGCAAGTCGCGCCTGGTCCTGGAGCTGCGCGAGGGCATCGCGGACGAGGTCCACCTGTGGCTGGAGGGACGGGCCTCGCCCTACCACTCGGGCGACGCGCTGCACTCGGTCGCCGGGATGCTGGCGCGCCTGGCCGGCTTCGCCGACGAGGCTTCCTCGGAGGAACGGAGGGGACGCCTGGAGGAGACGCTGCAGCCCTACGAGCTCCCCCCGGAGGCACTGTCGCTCCTGGCCACACTCCTCTCGCTGCCTCTCCCCGAGTCCTGGCCCGCGCCGCCGCCCTCCCCCCAGAAGCGGATGCAGCGGACCATGGAGACCCTCCTCGAGCTCCTCGTCGCCCTCTCCACGCGACAGCCCGTCGTCCTGTTCGTGGAGGACCTGCACTGGGTCGACCCGTCCACCGAGGAGCTCCTCGGCCAGATCGCGGGCCAGTGCGCCACCCTTCCTCTCCTCGTGCTGGTCACCGCCCGGCCCGGGCACACCGCGCCCTGGCTGGCCGAGGACCACGTGACCCGCCTCCCCTTGAGCCGCCTCTCGCAGGCGCACACGCGAGCCCTCGTCGAGCAGCTCGCGTCAGGAGGCGTTCTCGGGGCCGAGGTCCTCGAGGCCGTGGTCAGCCGGACGGACGGCGTGCCCCTCTTCGTCGAGGAGCTGACGCGAGCGCTCTCCGAGTCGCCGATGGTCGAGGGGTCGTCCTCGACGACCGCGAGCGGCGGGCCGGGGCCCCTGGAGATCCCGGCCACCCTCCAGGAGTCGCTGGCTGCCCGGCTCGACCGGCTGGGTCTGGCGAGAGGCGTCGCCCAGCTCGCGGCGGTCCTGGGTCGGGAGTTTCCCCACCGCTGGCTCGAGGCGGTGTGGGGCCCCGAGGTCCAGGCCCTCGCCAATCCGCTGGCTCGCCTGCTCGAATCGGGCCTTGTCCTCCGGCGCGGCACTCCTCCCAACGCCACGTACCTCTTCAAGCACGCCCTCGTGCAGGAGGCGGCCTACGGCTCGCTTCTTCGGAGCACGCGACAGGAGTACCACGGGCGCGTCGCTCGGGCTCTGGAGGAGAGCTTCCCGGAGACCGCGGACCAGCAACCCCACCTGGTCGCCCGCCACTACGCCGAGGCCGGCCAGCCGGAGCTGGGCATCGCCTGGTGGACGCGGGCGGCGGAGCGCGAGGGCGAGCGCTTCGCCAACCGGGAGGCGGCGGCGGCCCTGAGGCACGCCCTCGCCCTCCTCGAGCAGCAGCCCGAGGGGCCAGCGCGCGACGGGCAGGAGCTGGGTCTCCAGATGCGCCTGGCCACGATCCTGCCCAGCGTGAGCGGCTACGCCTCCGAGGAGACCGAGCGGGCTCACCTCCGTGCCCAGGAGCTGTGCGATCGCCTGGGCTCCACGAGCGAGCTCTACTGGGTTCTCTACGGGCTCTGGGCGTTCTCCTTCGTGCGCGCGCGACTCGAGCGTTCTCGGCAGCAGGCCTTGCACCTCCGACCGCTGGGAGACGAGAGGGGGGACGTCCTCTCCCGCATCGCCGCCCGCTACGCATCCGGCGTCACCCTGGCGTTCCTCGGTGAGCTCCACGGGTCCCGCCGGGATCTGGAAGCGGCGGTGGCGGTCGACGAGGACGGACGCCCACCCGACTTCTCCGCGGGGATGGAGCTGGGGGTCACCGCCCCCGCCTATCTGGCCATGGTGCTCTGGCTCCTCGGCGACGCCGACGCGGCCCTCGAGCGGATCCGGGAGGCGGTGGCCCGGGCCCGCACCCTCGAGCACCCCCTCACCCTCGGCTTCGCCCTCTACTACCTCGTCTGGGTCTACCTGCACCGGGGCGAAGTCGCGAGTGCCCGGGAGCACGTCCAGGAGCTGCTGCGTCTCTCCGAGGAGCACGGGCTCTTCTTCGGGGCCCTGGGGCGCACCCTCCTCGGCTGGGTCCTCGATCAGCGGGGAGCGCTGGTGGCGGCGTGGTCTGCGGAGGCCTCGTCGGGGGATTTCCCGGACGACCAGGCCCTCGACCACGTCCGCGCCGGGCTGCAGTTCTACCAGGCCACCGGATCCGTGGTGAACCAGACCCACATGCTGTCGCTCCTCGCCCTCGGCCACGCCCGCCGCGGACAGTGGGCGGAGGCGCGGAGGGCCGTCGACGAGGCATTGGCCTTCGGCGAGGAGACCGGCGAGACCTGGTGGACCCCCGAGCTGCACCGGCTATCGGGGGAGCTGGCGCTCGCCGCGGACGGCGAGGACGCGCCCGAGACCGCGGAGGCGTCCTTCCGCCGTGCCCTGGAGATCGCCGGTGGCCAGCACGCCCTCGCCCTGGAGCTGCGCGCCGCCACGAGCCTCGCCCGCCTCCTGCGTTCGACTGACAGGGCCGCCGAGGGGCACGCCCTTCTCTCCGGCGCGCTCGAACGTGTCACCGAGGGGGAGGAGACCGGCGACGTGCAGGCAGCCCGACTCCTCCTGGCCGATCTCGGCTGACCGATCACGCCAGCCGGCGCACGTCGGCCAGGGTGTCCGGGACGAGGAAGGTCACCTCTCCCTTCCAGCTCCGGGTGATCATGCCCTGGAAGAAGAGCCGGCTCACCGTGTCGTCCACGGACTCGGGGGCGGTGTCGACCGCCCGGTGGGAGAGCCGGACGACAGCGAGGGCCGCCTTCTTCAGGAGCCCGTGGCCCATGACCGGTCGGATCCCGACGCGGGCGCATGCTTCGGTGCCGCAGAGCTCCTGCATGTAGATCCGGGGCAGGATCCCCAGCCCCACCGCCCGCCACGACCGGGGCAGCATGTCCCTCAGCATGTTCAGGTTGTCGCGGGCGAGGACCACTCCCTTGGGATTCGCCTCGGGGCCGACGTAGTGACGGCGCTTGTAGCTCTCGTAGAACTCGGCGGCCTCCGCCACGTTGGCGGGCACGTACTCTCCGCTCTCCGGCTGCCCCGCCGGGTGGATGCCGACGACCTGCGAGAAGACCCGCCAGACGTAGTACAGATCCTCGGCCTCCTCGTCGGGGAGGGGAGTCCCGAGGATCCCCAGTCCGTCGATGACGAGGTAGGAGAAGCCCATGACCGTGGCCAGCATGTCCTCGAAGTTGACGGGTGGGCCGAACCGGGCCGCGTCGTAGTGCGGCATGTACGTCGGGACGATGTGGGTGCGGATGGCGGCGTGAAGCAGCCGCATCTTCTGGGCCGACACCACCGCCTTGCCCCCTTCCTCGAACCCCCCGGTGGTGCAGACGTTCACCACCATCTGCATCACGCCGAGGAGGCGGCGGTAGGGGTGGCGCTCCAGGTCGTGGGTGAGGTGCAGGATCTCGCCGAAGGAGGGCGCCGCGTAGCCCTCGGGGAGCGCCTTGGCCAGGAGCACCAGCGCCGCCGGGAAGGCGTGCTTCATCCAGACGCGCTCGCCGCGGTCGAGGCGGGCGAGGTCCACCCCCGGGGGCAGCGCCTCGGTCTCGGCGAAGAAATCCCTCATCGCCGCGGGGGCTTCGGGGGGCAGGGTGGGGTCGTTGGAGGAGGCGTGGCGGAAGAGCGCCTTCGATCCCTCGATCCCGTTCTCCTCGACGAGCCGCCGAATGCAGTCGTCGGCCCGGGTGTCCACCTCCTTCCGGATCGCGTCCAGGAAGGTGTCGTCCGACCACCGGGTGCGCGCCATCTCCGCCTCCCGCGTCAGGCCCCCGCCGCCGGCTGGCGACGGTGACGGTAGAAGAGCACGAGGTACGCCACGTCCAGGACCAGGGCGGTCACGCACAGCGTGAGGAGGAGATGGTGGTCTCCCAGGGCCAGGGCGCAGAACACGATGACCAGCCCGTTCCCCAGGAGCTTGGCCCAGGCCACCACCGGGGAGAAGCGGCTCTTGTCCGGGTCCCGCAGGAAGTGGGGGATGTAGAGGACCGACATCATCAGCGTCACCGCGTAGCCCGAGACGAGGCCGGTGGTCGTGTCGTAGCCCTGGCCCACGAAGAGGAGGAGCGTCACCGACCAGGCCAGGATGGCGAGGACCGCCGCCCCGCGGAAGGCCTCACGCATGCGCGGCGTGCGCAGGCTCTCCGCTCCGTAGCGGAGGAGCCCCCAGACGATGACCAGGTCCAGGACGAACCAGAGGCGGTAGCCCCAGGCGAAGAGCGCGCCGAGGTCGGTGCGGTAGACGATCCCCCAGGTGAACTCCCAGGAGATGTTGGCGACCACGGCCGCGGCGGGAATCTCCACGAACCGCTTCCTGAAGATCTCGCGGAGTACCGCCACATAGGCCACGGCCCAGGCGAGGCCGCCCATGGCGAAGAAGACCAGCTCCACCGGCGTGTACTTTGCGGTGTTGATCAGGGGCTCGCTGAGCATGGCCTCGCTCCCCTCAGGCCGCGTCCGCGGCGGGCTCCGCCCGCAGGCGGTAGAAGACGGCGATGTAGACGAGGTCCAGGACGAGGGTCGCCGTGCACAGGGCCAGCAGGAACGGGTTCTCCCACTGGACGATGAAGTTGAAGACGGTGAGGAGCGCCGTGCCCAGCATCTTCGACCAGGCCACCAGCAGGGAGAAGTCGGCGACCCGGTGGTGGCGAAGGATGAGGACCACGTAGAGGGCGGACATCATGGCGTTGAGCACGTAGCCCGAGATGGCCCCGTATCCGGTGTCGTATCCCTCGCCCACCATGAAGAAGATGGCCACCCCCCAGGCCAGGATCCCGAAGGCGCAGGCCGGGCGGAACAGACGCACGAGGTCGGGCACACCGTCCACCTGCTTCCAGCCCCAGCGGAAGAGCGCGTACACGATGACCAGGTCGAAGAAGAACCAGATCCGGTAGCCCAGGGAGAAGAACCGGCCCAGCTCGTTGGGGTAGAGGAACCCCCACACGAACTCCCAGGCGATGTTGGCGACTACGGCTCCCGCCGGGATCTCCAGGAAGTGGCTCCGGAAGACGTTCCGGATGACGGCGAAGTAGGCCACCACCCAGCCGAAGCAGCCCACCCCGAAGAGGACGAGGAGGGGAACGGAGTACTCCTGCGTGTTGAACCAGGCCGACGTCGCTTCGGGCATGTCCCCTCTCCACCGACGACCGTGCCGAACGCCAGGCCGGCGACCCTCTCCGGCACGCGGGCGTCCGGCCCGGCAGCTCGCTCTGATGCGGGATGCTGGGCGGATGGTACGCACCAGGGCCGGCCCCGCGCAAGCGGCGCCCCGGCCGGGGAGGTCCCCGGCCTCTCATGCTCTGCGAGCACTCCCATGTCATGGGCAACTCCAACGGGAGCTTCCCCGAGCACTGGGACCGGTTCCGGTCCGGCGGCCGTGCCCCGGGGGGGGCCGTTCGTGCGGGCAGCGCCTCGCCTACACGAGCTTCGTCACGCCCGGCACCGCGGGGGGTGCCGCCGGCAGGTCGCCGAAGGCGTACTCGGGTGGCGTGAGATCGAGGGTGGACCCGCGCAGTGCCCACTCCCACTTCATGGCCCGGCCGGTGTAGGCGGCCATCCGCCCGGCGATCGCGCTGAGGGTGCTGTGGGCCACCTGCACGCCCTCGTTGAGGCCCTCGCCGTTGCGAATGCTGTCGATCAGGCTCGCGTGCTCCTGGACGTAGGGGTTCCGGTTCGGGCCGTCGTACTCGTAGGCGTTGGGGCCGGTGATCTTCCCGAAGGACTGGTCGAGGTAGACCTGCCCCCGGGTGCCCACCAGACGTTCCGCCACGTTGTAGCCCGAGCCCTTCCACTGCCGGCACATGCTGGCCACGCGCACCCCGCCCGGGAACTCGAGCTCCACGCCGAAGTGGTCGTAGATGTTGCCGAACTCGGGCTGGGTGCGCTCCTGGCGCCCGCCCACGCCCGTCACCATCACCGGGTCGGCGCCGATGGCCCAGTGCATGACGTCGATGTTGTGCACGTGCTGCTCGCAGATGTGATCGCCGGACAGCCACACGTGGTAGTACCAGTTGCGGCACTGGTACTCCATGTCGGACATCTGGCCCTGCTGGTACGCCTCCCAGCTCTTCCGAGCGCCCTCGGAGCCCAGGCTGCCCATGTTCCAGTAGCACTGGCCGGCCACGATCTCGCCGATGGCCCCGTCGTGCACGCGGCGCAGGATCTCCACGTAGTGGTCCTGGTGACGACGCTGGGTGCCGGCCACCACGGAGAGGCTCTTCTTCTTCGCCTCCTCGGCGGCGGCGGCCACCCGGCGGATGCCCACCGGGTCCACCGCGACCGGCTTCTCCATGAAGACGTGCTTGCCGGCCTTCACCGCGGCCTCGAAGTGGAGGGGGCGGAAGTGGGGTGGCGTGGCCAGGATCACCATGTCGACGCCGCTGTCGATCACCGATTGGTAAGCGTCGAAGCCGTGGAAGCGTCGCTCCTCGGGCACGTCCATCCTGCCGGCGAGGGATCCGAACGCCTCCCGGTCGTAGCGGGGCTCGGCCCCGCCCGCCAGCATGTCGTGGCTGCGCGCGAGGGGCTCGGGGAAGAGGTCTCCCATCGCCCACAGCTTCACCGGGGCGTCGGTGGCCGTCAGGGCCTGGCTGGCGGCGCCGGTGCCACGGCCCCCGCACCCGACGAGACCCACCTTGATCTCGCCTTCCGCGCCCGCAGCATGGGCGCCTGGCGCGTACGCGGAGGCGAGGGCGGTGAGGGAGGCCGCGGTGGAGGTCGTACGGATGAAGTCCCGGCGTGAGATCGGCGTGCTCATGGTTGGGCTCTCCTTGTCGGCGCGATTCGAGGCGCAGCCCAATGATAGGGGCTTGCCGGCCCCGGTGTCGGGCCTGGCGCCGCCTCGAGGCCGCACGCGGCTCTTCTTCGACCTCGCCATCCTCGCTGCGAGCCTCACGGCGACCGGCCAGGAGAAGCCGGGCTCGGAGCTCTTCCGGACCATCACGGAGCTGGACGCGGAGCTCTTCGACGCCTACAGGGCGTACATCCCCGCGAGGTTCTTCTCGGGGTGGAAGGGGAAGACGTGAGACCCCCGGGCGTTCTCCATGGTGAAGGAGCGGTGGTTGCGGTCGTAGCGGACGACGCCCTCGGTGCCGATGAGCTCGTAGACGAACTCGGAGCGCATGCGCTTCGCGGTGTGGTGGTAGGAGTAGCTCACCTCCACCGTGGTGTGGGCGCCGCTCTCGTGCTCCATGTGCACCCACACGTGGTCCGGGGCCTCGTAGTCGTCGACCCAGGCCCCGTGGCCGGTGAAGCGGACGACCTCCGACCCGAGCCAGAAGCGGGCGAGGTCGATCTGGTGGGTCCCGCAGTCGAAGAGCGGTCCCCCCTCCCGCATCCGGCCCTCCCGCATGGGGCGGAGCACGGGCCGTCCCTCCGGACCCGTCTCGTACTTGCCCAGGGCTCCCCAGTCGTAGACGAGGCGCAGGGAGCGCACCTCACCCACCGCCCTCTCCCGGACCAGGTCGCGAATCCGCAGGGCGGCGGGGGAGAAGCGGTAGCAGAAGGCGGTGTGGAACGGGGCCCCGGCCTCCTTCAAGGCCGCGATCATCCCCGCGGCGTCCTCGAGGGTCATGGCCAGGGGCTTCTCGCAGAGCACCGGCAGCCCGTGCCGGGCCGCGCCCAGGACGTTGTCGCGGTGGGTGGGGACCGGCGAGACCACGCACACCGCCTCGATTCCGGACTCGAAGAAGGGCTGGGGCTCGGCGTAGACGTGGGGGATGCCCGGGTCCTCGTGGGCCCGTGCGCGTCGGCCCGCGTGGGGCTCGTAGGCGGCGTGCAGCTCCAGGCCCTCGGTGTCGAGGATGGCGGGGAGGTGCCGCCCCTGGGCGATCACGCCGCACTCCCATGAGGCCGATCCTCTTCATGGGCTCCCATGGTGTGGGCCGCAGCCGGGGGTGGTCAAGGCGAGGGCGTGCCCCGGTCATTCCGAGGAGCCCCCGTCCTTTGAGCGTGCGACGAGGGATCGGCAGCGGTACTTCGTGGGAGATCCTTCGGCGCACGCGCGAACGAGGACGCTTCTCCACAGATTCCTCGCCCGGATCTCGACGTTGCCGGGCTCGGAATGACAGCAGCAGATTCCTCACCCGTAGCGCGACGTTGACGGGTTCGGAATGACAGCAGCAGATTCCTCGCCCGCAGCGCGACGTTGCC
>JAJDNS010000142.1 GCA_022340585.1 Acidobacteriota bacterium | reverse complement strand
CGGCATCGACGAGGCCCAGGCCGGCACCGCCATCCAGGCCGCGGTGCCCCTGATCCTCGGCGCCCTGCAGCGTCAGACCTCCAACCCCGGCGGGCTCGACTCGCTCGCCGGGGCCCTCGACCGTGACCACGACGGGAGCGTCCTCGATGACGCGGGCTCCTTCCTCGGCCGCGGAGCAGCGGTCGCGGCCGGAACGAAGATCCTCGGCCACGTTCTGGGCGGGCGCAAGGAGAGGGCGGCCGTGTCGCTCGGCAAGTCCACCGGCCTCGACGCCGCCAAGGCCATGCAGCTGCTGGCCATGCTCGCCCCCCTGGTCATGGGAGCCCTCGGCCGCGCAAAGCGGCAGGGCCCGGCCGGAGGCGGCGGGCTGGCCGATATCCTCGGTGGCGCGACCCGGCAGATGGACCAGAGATCCCCCGGTCTGGGGGGCGCTCTGGGCCGCATACTCGACGCCGACGGAGACGGCTCCCCCGTGGACGACCTCGCCCGGATGGCCGGAAACCTGGGCACCCTGTTCGGCAGGGGCTAGGACGTCTCATTCCGGGGCCGAACCGGCCTGCAGGCGGCTGCTTTGGCCAAGGACACGATTCCGCCATGGCGATCGTGTCCTTGGCGAGGCGCTGCCCAGCGCGGGGCCCCCGGAATGGTCTCGTTCCCGCCCTCCGGTCACTCCCTCTCCGGGTGACGCAAATGCCCCACGCGCGCGCGCCTCCCCATTGATAGACTTCTCCGCATGTCCTCGAATCACCACCGAGAGCTCTGGCTCGTCCGCCACGGCGAGACACCGGCGAGCCGCGGACGCCACCTGGCCGGCTGGACCGACGTCCCCCTCACCGAGCGCGGAGAGTCGCAGGCCGCGGCCCTCAAGCCCCTGTTCGACGGCGAGCCGTTCGACGGGGTCTGGTCTTCAGACCTCGTCCGGGCCGTCAGCACCGCCCGTCTCGCCCACGGCGAGCCGACCCCGGACCGGCGCCTCCGCGAGATCAGCTTTGGCGACCTCGAGGGCGTCGGCTACATGGCCATGGACGAGGCCGCGCGGGACGAGCTCATGCGCTTCGAGGGCTTCCGCGCCCCCGGGGGCGAGAGCTTCAATGACCTTCGCCGCCGGGTGCTCTCCTTCGTCGACGAGCTGCCGCCCGGCCGCCACGCCCTGTTCACCCACGGCGGCGTCGTGCGCACGCTGGCGCGAGAGGTGGGCGAGGACCGGTTCGTGCCCACGGGGACGCTGGTGATCGTGGACTGGGACGCCCGAAAGCTCCTCTCGATCCGCGAGGGCGAAGGCACCCCCCGGGACGAGAGGGAGAGGAGGACGCCATGAAGCCAGTGAAGGGCTCGCCCACCATCGATCGTCGCGGGTTCCTGGGGGTGGGGGCGCTGACGGGAGCCGCGGCGGCCGCGGGAGCCTGCCGCCCCGCTCCCGGGACCGGAGACCAGACGGCCACGGACGCAGGGTTCCGGGTTCCGGCGTTCGAGTTCAGGGAAGCCAGCGTCGCGGATCTCCAGAAGCGCATGGCCGACGGGGAGCTCACCTCCCGCCGCCTCACCCAGGCCTACCTGAGCCGGATCGAGGCCATCGACGGGCAGGGCCCGAAGCTCCGGAGCGTCATCGAGACGAACCCCGAGGCCCTCGACATCGCCGGGACCCTCGACACCGAGCGCCAGGCGCAGGGCGTCCGTGGCCCCCTCCACGGCATACCCGTGCTCGTCAAGGACAACATCGACACCGCCGACCAGATGACCACCACCGCCGGGTCGCTGGCCCTCGAGGGCTCGATCCCGAGGCAGGACTCCCACGTCGCCCAGCGTCTCCGCGAGGCCGGCGCGGTGATCCTTGGCAAGGCCAACCTCTCGGAGTGGGCCAACTTCCGCTCCTCGCGGTCGACCTCGGGGTGGAGCGGCCGAGGGGGCCGGTGTCGCAACCCCTACGCCCTCGATCGCAACCCCTGCGGATCGAGCTCTGGATCCGGGGTCGCGGTCTCCGCCAGCCTCTGCGCCGTGGCCGTGGGCACCGAGACCGATGGGTCGATCGTCTGCCCCTCCACCGCCAACGGTGTCGTGGGCATCAAGCCCACGGTGGGCCTGGTGAGCCGCGCCGGCATCATTCCCATCTCCCACACCCAGGACACCGCCGGCCCCATGGCGCGGACCGTCGCCGACGCCGCGGCCCTGCTGACCGCGCTGGCCGGGGTGGATCCGCGCGACGAGGCCACCGCCGGGGCCGGAGAGCACCGGGCCGACTACACGGTCGCCCTGGATCCCGGGAGCCTGAAGGGCGCCCGCATCGGGGTGGCCCGGGAGATGGCGGGGTTCCATCCCGCCGTAGATGCCCTCTTCGAGGAGGCCCTCGCCGAGATGAAGCGGCAGGGGGCCGAGATCGTCGACCCCGCCGACGTCCCGCACCGGAAGGAGCTGTACGATCCCGAATATCAGGTGCTGCTCTACGAGTTCAAGGCCGATCTCAACACGTACCTCGTCTCGCTCGGTCTGGGCGCCCGGGTGAAGACGCTCGAGGAGGCGATCGCCTTCAACGAGGGGCACCGGGACCGCGAGATGCCGTACTTCGGCCAGGAGATCTTCCTCGAGGCCCAGGAGAAGGGGCCGCTCACGACGCCCGAGTACCTCGAGGCCCTCGAGACCTGCCGGCGGCTCTCCCGGAAGGAGGGGCTCGACGCCGTGCTCGACGAGCACCACCTCGACGCCCTCGTCGCCCCCACCGGGGCGCCGGCGTGGATGACCGACCTCGTCAACGGCGACCACTTCGTCGGGGGGAGCTCGACGGTGGCCGCGGTCGCCGGGTACCCGAGCCTCACCGTTCCCATGGGTCTCGTCTTCGGACTGCCGGTGGGCATCTCGTTCATGGGGCGCGCCTGGAGCGAGTCCCGGCTCGTCGGCCTCGCCTTCGCCTTCGAGCAGGCCACGCACCACCGGCAGCCGCCCGGCTTCCTCCCCACCACCGAGCTCGACCGCCAGAGCTAGGGGAGGACACTCCGCTCGTTTCCCCGCCCGCGAGGCGGAGAGAACGAGCCGGTGTCCCCGAAACTGGAACCGCCCGGCGGCCAGGTGCGTTCTCCAGGGCAGCGAGACCGGCATGGCCACTGCGGTGCTACCATTCGACCCGATGATCGGGCAGACCCTCAAGCACTACGAGGTCGAGGAGCAGCTCGGTAAGGGGGGCATGGGCGTCGTCTACCGGGCCCGGGACACCCGGCTCGGGCGCTCCGTGGCCCTCAAGGTCCTGCCTCCCGAGTTCACGCAGGACGAAGGGCGCAAGTCCCGGTTCTTCCAGGAGGCCCGCGCGGCCAGCGCCGTCAACCACCCGGCCATCGCCCAGGTCTACGACGTGGACGAGGCGCCCGAGGGTCTCTTCATCGCCATGGAGCTGGTCGAGGGCAAGACGGTCAAGGCCCTCATCCAGGCCCGCGAGCTGGACCTCCTGGGCTCCCTCGAGATCGCCATGCAGGTGGCCAGCGGGCTCCAGAAGGCCCACGAGGCCGGCATCGTCCACCGCGACATCAAGCCCGAGAACATCGTCGTGACCTCGGACGGGCACGCCAAGATCCTGGACTTCGGCCTCGCCAAGCTCCTCGAGCCCCCGGAGCCGACGAGCGCCCCGACCGGCGAGGAGCTCTCCCACATGGAGACCCTGGCCAAGACCCAGGCCGGCTTCGTCCTCGGTACCCTCCGCTACATGAGCCCGGAGCAGGCCCGGGGCCAGCCCGTGGACCACCGCAGCGACATCTTCTCCCTGGGCGTGGTGCTCTACGAGATGGTCACCGGGCAGCTGCCCTTCGACGGGGCCACCCCCCTCGACACCCTCCACGCCCTCGCCTTCGAGGAGACACGGCCGGTCACCGCCATCCGCCCCAACCTCCCGCCGTCCCTTCAGCGGGTGGTGACGCGGTGTCTGCGCAAGCGTGCGCCGGACCGCTACCCCGATGCCCGGGAGCTGCTCGGCGACCTCAAGGCGGTGCAGAAGGAGGTGGAGAGCGGCGTCTCCACCAAGGTGCCTCTCGCGGTGAGACTGCAGGAGCAGTGGCAGGCCCTGCGTCAGCGGACACCCGGCGAGTGGCTGTTGCCCGGCACCATCGCGTTGATTCTTCTCGCCCTCGTCCTGGGGATGGTCTTTGGCTCGCAGGCCGAGGGGCAGGGCGACGGGATCCCGGGCACCCTGATCTTCTTCGGGATCGTGGGTCTCTTCGTGTGGCGCCGACACCGGAACCGAACCATCCGCCTCGCCCGCCGGGTGGTCTCCAAGATGACCCGGATGGAGGAGATCCGCCTGATCGCCCTCGACGGGATGCGCTTCACCGTTCTGGCCGACCGCGCGAGGGCCCGGACGTACGTGAGGGCGAACGCGATCGTGGACAGCGTGAACGGGAAGATGTTCTTCGGCGATCCGTTCTCGGTGGTCGTGCGCGACGACCTCCCTCCCGAAGAGGAGCAGGCCCTGCTCACCGGCCCCGGCATCCTCTACGTCCGCGAAGAGGAAGGGGGCAAGTCGTGAATGTTGAATGGTGTCCTCTTCCGAGGTCACTCTCTCGGTCTCGGGGGTGAGCCCCGGGCTTGACGCCGGGCCTTGCCTTCGAGAGACTGAACCACTGTCTCAGCACAGCTGAAGAGAAACGTGTCGCGCCGGAATGGAGGCGTCGTCGCCTCCAGCCGCGCGCAGGAGGATGTGCCAATGAAGAACGTGGCCAAGGTCGGGCTCGCCGTGGCTCTCGCGCTGGGCCTCGCCGCCGCGATCCAGGCCGGGGACGAGACGACGGTGACCGGCAAGGTCATGTGCGCCAAGTGCGCCCTGAAGAAGGCGGACGCCGACAAGTGCCAGGACGTCCTGGTGTCGAAGGATGCGGACGGGAAGGTGTCCGAGTACTACCTGGAGAAGACCGCCGCCCTCGAGGCCTTCGGCCACGTCTGCCAGGGCGAGAAGACGGCCGTCGTGACCGGCACCGTCTCCGAGAAGGACGGCAAGACCTGGATCGCCCCGTCCAAGATGGAGGAGACGACCAGCTAGCACCAAGGGGTCAGGTCCCATTCGTTGCCTCTGCTCAGAGGACGCTCTCGGGTGTCAAGGCGACGTTTCGGACCTGACCCCTCCGTACAGGACGAGGAGGCGTCCGAGTGTCTCCTCGAGGGGAAAGCGGGGCGGCAGGACGATCCGCCGGGTGACCGCCCCGGCGATCGCCTGGGCCAGGGAGTTCACGTCGCCCCAGGGAACGAGCCCGATGCCGGGGTGCCACTCGCTCACGCCCCCCGACTCCCAGGCGGCCACCGGGACCCCGAAGCTGAAGGCCTCGATGCCGGCGATGCCGAAGGGCTCCTGCCACCGCGACGGCAGGACCAGGGCGCGGGCCCGGCGATAGAGGGACGACAGCCGCACGCGATCCACCCACCCGAGGACGTCGATCGGGGGACCAGGCGCACGACTCGCCTGCGCCCGAAGCTCCTCGCGGAGTGGTCCCGTGCCCGCCACCACCAGCGGGAGATCCACGCCGGACCGCCGCCAGGCCTCGACCGCCTCCTCGACTCCCTTCGCCGCCGCCAGGCGCCCCACGAAGAGGACGCACGGCGGGCCGTCGGGGACAGCGTCGTGGTCGAGCCCGTGGACGAAGGGCGGCACAACGCTGACCCTCGTCGGCGCCACCCCCCCGTTCACCAGCTCCTCGCGCATGTAGCGAGAGAGAACGGTGATCGCCGTCATCCGCCGCGCGGCGGCCAGACGGCGCTCGGTGAGAGCGTGGATCTCCTGGAGGTAGGAATCGCTCTCGAAGCAGGGAGCGCAGGTCTCCCGGGCCAGGGGCTCCCGGCACTCGTGGCCGTCGAGTGTCCACTTCCCACGGCCCGGGCAGAAGAAGCGGTGGTCCTGCACCGTGAGCAGCGCGTCGCGGCGCCCCGCCGCCCACTCGAGGGCCACGGGGTTCATCAGGTTGTGCACGTGGACGACGTCGGGGGCGAAGGCCCGGACGAGGGGGTCCAGGTCGACGGGGGCCGGGGTCCGCGACGCGAGTCCGAGCTCGACGTCCACCGGGCAGGGAGCCGCAACCCTCCCCTCCACGCTGCCCACGCCCAGCCGGACGTCGTGACCCTCCTCCCGGAGGCCTCCCAGAACGCCGAGCATCCAGGTGTACGCGCCCCCTCTGTCCGTCAGACGGTCGGCCAGGTGCAGAATCCGCATGAAGAGCTCCCAGGATAGCGGCTCGGTCCGCAGCGAGCCAGAGACGTCGCCCGCGACCCGCCGCCGTCGGTAGAATGGGGGCCCGTCGTGGCCGATCAGGAGATCCTGCGCTACTGCGCCCTCGGGCTCGAGCGGGATCGGCTCGACGAGGACGACTGCCCCAAAGGAGCGGAACACGATGAGCAGACGGTGGGTGGGGGCGGTCGCTAGCCTGGTGCTTGCCGGGCTGGGGGGAACACGCGGCGAGGCCGAGACGCCGGAGACGTTGGCCGCGCAGGTGCGGGCCCGGGAGGTGGCCTTCGCCCAGACGATGGCCGACCGGGACCACGCCGCCTTCGCCACCTTCGTCTCGGAGGAAGCGCTGTTTCTCGGCGCCACCGTCCTGCGGGGGCGCGAGGCCGTGGCCGCGGGATGGAAGGCCTTCTTCGACGACCCGGAGGCCCCCTTCTCCTGGGAGCCGGAACGAGTGGAGGTCATCGACTCGGGGATGCTGGCGATCAGCACCGGCCCGGTGCGCAATCCCGAGGGAGAACGGGTGGGCACCTTCAACTCCACCTGGCGCCTCGAGGACGACGGCGAGTGGCGGGTGATCCTGGACATCGGCTGCCCCTAGACGCTGGTTGTGCTAGGTTCCAGGCAAGGAGATCCACAGTGGACGGCGACGACATCATCAACGGCCTGCTGAGAGGGGCCCTCGGGGGGCGCCGGAAGAGGTCGCGGGGCGCGCGCCGCGCCCTCGGGCGCCGGGGGTCGCTGGTCAACGCGACGACGCTGCTGGCGGCGGCGGGCGTGGCCTGGGGCCTGTACGAGACCTGGCAGGGCCAGAGGTCTCCCGGTGCGCCGGCGGGCCCCACCCCGCAGCCGGGGACGCCGCCTCCCCCGTTGCCGGGCGCAAGCACGCTGCCTCCCCTGCCCCCGGGGGCATCGCCCACCCTGCCCGAGCCCGTTCTTCGGGTGATCCGACTCATGATCTCCGCGGCCGGGGCCGACGGAAATCTGGGCCCCGAGGAGCGGGAGGCCATCCTCGCCGAGGCCCGCAAGGCCGGGGCAGAGGACGCCGTGGCCCTCGAGCTGGAGTCCCCCCGCCCCCTCGCCGACATCGTGGCCGGGGTCGGCGACACGAAGCTCAGGGAGGACCTCTACACCCTGGCCTTCGGCATCGTCCGCGCCGACGAGACGGTGACCGGGGGCGAGCGGATCTATCTGGCCCAGCTCGCCTACCAGCTCGGGCTGGAGAAGGACGCGGTGGCCCGCCTCGAGTCGAAGGCCGCCGAGCGCATCGACGCCGAGGCAGAACGGCCGGACGACGACGCGTGAGCCGAACCGAGAGCAAGGGAGGGAGACAAGTATGTCCTCGACGCCGCAGTGGTACATGGCCGTGGGCGGCCAGCAGGTCGGGCCCGTTTCCGAGGAAGACATCGTCAACAACATCAAGAACGGCAGCGTCGACGCCGACACGCTCGTGTTCATCGCCGGCATGGACACCTGGACGCCCCTCAAGGGCGTGGCGAAGTTCGCCCCCCACCTCGGCCCGCTCGCTCCCCCTCCCCCGGTGCCGGCGTCGGCCCGGAGCGCGGACATCATCGACTACAAGATCGAAGGCGAGGACGTGCAGTTCGTCGAGGTCGAGCTCGACCCCGGCGAGGCGTGCGTGGCCGAGGCCGGGGCCATGATGTACATGACCTCCGGCATCCAGATGGACACGATCTTCGGCGACGGGAGCGGCCAGCAGAAGAAAGGGATCATGGGCGCGCTCCTCGGCGCGGGCAAGCGCGTGCTGACCGGGGAGAGCCTCTTCATGACCGTCTTCTCCGCCCACGGCGCGGGGAAGGAGAGGGTGGCCTTCGCTGCGCCCTACCCGGGCCGCATCCTGGCCATGGAGCTACCGGAGCTCGGCGGCGAGCTCATCTGCCAGAAGGACTCCTTCCTCTGCGCCGCCAAGGGAGTGGCCATCAGCATCGCCTTCCAGAAGAAGATCGGGGTGGGTCTGTTCGGTGGAGAGGGCTTCATCATGCAGCGCCTGCAGGGCGACGGGCTCTGCTTCGTCCACGCCGGGGGCATGCTCACCGAGATGGAGCTCGGCCCCGGCGAGAGCCTCCGGGTCGACACCGGCTGCCTGGTGGCGCTGCAGCCCAGCGTGGGCTACGACGTCCAGTTCGTGGGTGGCGTCAAGACCGCATTCTTCGGTGGGGAGGGGCTCTTCTTCGCCACCCTCACCGGGCCCGGGCGCGTGTGGCTGCAGTCCCTGCCCCTGAGCCGCATGGCCGACCGCATCTACAAGGCCGCGCCCCAGACCGGGGGGAGCCGCAAGGGCGAGGGCTCGATCCTGGACGTCGTCGGCGGCCTCGGAAACATGATCGACGGCGACTGAGTCGTTCCGGCAACGCTGCCCGAATCGTCGTTGCCGGAACGAATCTGTTCCGCTCACCCGTTCGCCGCTTCTTCACTTCTCCCATGGGCCTACAATCCTCCTGCCATGCCCTCCCGCGCCCGCTCCAATGCCACGGCAGACTCTCAATGAAGCCCACCTCCTCCTGTTTGAGGTTCGAGATGCGACACCTCCCCATCCTCGCGGCCCTCATCGCCACCCCGGCCTCGGCGCTGGCCGCCCACGCGGACCCGCCAGCCGATCGCATCACCGCGAGCCCCACGCACCCTCAGTACTGGAGCCGGGGCGGCGAGAACGTCCTCCTCCTGGGTGGATCGAAGGAGGACAACCTGTTCCAGGTCCCCGATCTCGAGGAGCATCTGGACCTGCTGACCGCATCGGGGGGCAACTACGTCCGCTGCACCATGTCGAGCCGCGACGAGGGCAACGTGTGGCCGTTCCACTTCGACGAGGGGCAAAACGCCTATGACCTCGGCCGGTGGAACGACGAGTACTGGGCGCGCTTCGAGCGGTTCCTGGAGGGGACGAGCCAGCGGGGCATCGTGGTCCAGGTGGAGATCTGGGCCACCTTCGACTTCTACCGCGAGCACTGGGACAAGAACCCCTTCAACCCGAAGAACAACGTCAACTACACTGCCGAGCGCACCAAGCTTCCGGTCGAGGTGCCCACCCACCCCGTGTACTGCGACAACCGCTTCTTCTGGTCCGTCCCCGACCACGACAACAACATGCCAGTCCTCCAGTTCCAGCAGCGCTTCGTGGACAAGCTGCTCTCATACGCCCTGAGGTACGGAAACGTCGTGTATTGCATGGACAACGAGACCTCGGTGACCGCGGCCTGGGGCCGCTTCTGGGCGACGTACATCAAGAAGAAGGCGGCGGAGGCCGGGGTCGCCGTGGAGACCACGGAGATGTGGGACCCCTGGGACCTCGACCACATCTCCCACCGGGAGAGCTTTGACCACCCCGAGACCTACTCGTTCGTGGACATCTCCCAGAACAACCACCAGCGCGGGCAGGCCCACTGGGCGGGCGGCGTGCGGCAGATCGAGCGCCTGAGGAAGGCCGGGAACCTGCGTCCCGTCACCAACGTCAAGACCTACGGCTCCGACGGGGGCCGCCACGGCGGCGACACCAACGAGGCGGTGGCCAAGTTCATCCGCAGCGCGTTCTTCGGCGCGGCGGCGGTCCGGTTCCATCGCCCCCCCAGCGGCATCGGGCTCAGCGAGACGGCCCAGGCCGTGATCCGCGGCGTGCGTGACCTCAGCGACAGGATGGCCTGGTTCGACGCCGCCCCCCACAACGACCTCCTCGGGGAGCGGGAGGAGAACGAGGCCTACTGTCGGGCCCGCCCGGGCCTCGAGTACGCCGTCTACTTCCCCGACGGCGGGAGCGTCACTCTGGACCTGAGCGCGCTCGAAGGCGACGCGTCCCTCACCTGGCTGGAGGTGCTCGAGGGGCGGTGGACCGAGCCCAGGGCCCTCGAGGGCGGCGACACGGTTCCCCTCAGCGCCCCTGGAGCCGGTCACTGGATCGCGCTGGTGAAGCAGAGTGACCCGTCGTGAGCTCCCTCTCGACGGTCCTCAGCCGGTTCCTCTCGGGCGCTCTCCTCGCGCTCGTGGCCTGCGGCCCGATGGCCCGGGCCAACGACGACCCCCCAGCGGAAACGGCCGCGTCCGGCGAGGACGCGGCGGCGACGCCACCCCCGGCCCTGACGCGTTCTGTGCTCGACGAGGAGCAGCCCCCCATCGGCCCTTTCGGGACCACGGGGCTCGATTTCCAGAGCGACGACGGGCGCTTCCGCATCCACCTCTGGTTCCGCTCGCAGGTTCGGTACTCGTACCCCTTCAACAGCGATCCCCGGAGCCTCGAGGACTTCGCCGCGGGGGAGATCCACTCGTTCGACCTGCAGCGAATCCGCATCAAGCTCAAGGGGAACGCCTACCGGCCCTGGCTCCAGTACTACTTCGAGTACGACTTCAAGAGCCGCATGCTCAACGCCGAGCTCACGCTCTCTCGCTGGTCCTGGCTCCAGATGCGCGTGGGCCAGTGGAAGGTCACCTACAACCGTGAGCGGGTGGACTCCTCGGGCAAGCAGCAGTTCGCTGACCGCTCCATCGTCAACCGGGAGTTCACCCTCGACCGCCAGCCCGGCATCATGCTGGCCGGCCACCTGGCCGAGGGCACCCCGGCCGACGTCTGGTACATGGCCGGTCTGTTCAACGGGAACGGGGCCAACAACGCCAACGACGACGACCACCCGATGTGGATGACCCGGCTCCAGTGGAGCCCCCTGGGCCGCCAGCTCCCGTTCTCCCAGAGCGACCTGAGCTTCCACGAGAAGGCGGCCGGCACCCTGGCCTTCGGGGCCGTGGGCAACCGGGGCCCCTACACCCGCTTCGCGACGTCCGGCCCCGGCCAGGTGGACGGGATCGAGCCGGGCAAGCCCGGCCGCTACGACCTGCGCCAGTACCTGGAGGAGACGGCGTTCGTGTACCGGGGCTTCTCGTTCCAGCAGGAGTGGCACTGGAAGGAGATCACCGACAACCAGACCGGGGTGGTCACGAATCTCCAGGGCGCCTACGCCCAGGCCGGCATCTTCCCCTGGAGCCTGTCCGAGTCCCTCCCTCGTCCCCTCGAGCTGGCGGCGCGCTGGGCCTGGGTCGACCCCGACCGGTCCACGCCCGACGACGACCGTCGCGAGCTCACCTTCGGGGCCAACTGGTTCTTCCATGGCCACGACAACAAGGTCACCGCCGACGTCTCCCGCCTCGAGCTGGACCAGCCCAGAGGCCCCACTCTCCGAGACCACCGCTTCCGCCTCCAGTGGGACATCAGCTTCTGACGCGCACGCCATGATGGGGACTGCCCCTCCGCCATGAGGGGACGGACGCTCCTAAGTCATTGGTGCAAAAGGTGCTTGCCTGCTGCTCGGGACTCAACTAGACTGAGCTGATCATCTCGGTCGGACGCTTGGGCCGCCTCGCTGCGAAGTGGTTGCTTCATCCAATTCAGAAGTCTTGGTGCAACAGGTATTCGCCTACGGGAGTCTCATGGGAGACGCGACGCTGGCGCACTGCCGCGCTCGGCCCGCCCGCCTGCCCGACTACCACCTTGCCTTCCTCCACGAGTCGCGCCGTCGCCGGAAATGGGAACGGAAACGGGCGTGGGCACCTGGCCAATGCCGCTGACGGACCGGCCCCGGACGTCGATCCGTCCGGAGAGAAGCACCAGGGCGGCTGCGGGACCGGGTGCGGCTGCCACTCGCAGGCCGTCACTCCCGGTCGGGGTCCGGTCGCGTTATCCTCAGGCACGATGACGAACGAGCTCTACCAAAGCATCTTCGAAAACAACCGGCGCTGGGTGGAGGAGAAGCGGGCCAGCGACCCCGAGTTCTTCGCCCGCCTGGCCCGGGGACAGAAGCCCGAGTTCCTCTACATCGGCTGCGCCGACAGCCGGGTGCCGGCCAACGAGATCATGGGGCTCGAGCCGGGGCAGGTCTTCGTCCACCGCAACATCGCCAACCTCGTGGTCAACATCGACGTCAACGCCAACTCCGTCATCCAGTACGCCGTCGAGCAACTCAAGGTCCGACACATCGTGGTCTGTGGACACTATGGCTGCGGGGGCGTCAAGGCCGCCCTCCAGTCCGAGGACATGGGGCTCCTCAACGGCTGGCTGCGCGAGGTCCGCGACGTGTATCGCCTTCACGAGAAGGAGCTGGACGCCTTCACCGACGAGCAGGCTCGCTACGACCGCCTCGTCGAGCTCAACGTGCACGAGCAGTGCGTCAACGTCATCAAGACGGCGTTCGTCCAGAGGAGCTACCGCCGCCACGGCTTCCCCATCGTCCACGGATGGGTCTATCACCTGGACGAAGGTCTGCTCCGGGACCTGGAGATCCCCTTTGTCGACATCCTCGATCGCATCCGTCGGATCTACCACCTGGACTAGCGACGCACGCCTTCCCTAGCGAGCCGGGACGGTCACCTCGAGATCCGAGAACACCGCGGTCTCGAGCCTGCCGGTCTCGTGGGAGCAGACGGCCAGGCCCACGTAGACCTCGGGTTCGAGCGATACCGTGACCGATCCCGCTTCCTCGAGGGGCTCTCCGGGGCGGGCGACGAAGAGGGTGAAGAGGTCGCCCCGGCGCGTGAGCCGGAGCGACACCGGGACCGCGGTGAGGCTCGCCTTGACCTCCTGGGTCTCGCCGCCCCGGGTCTCGCGGTACTGGAGCGAGACCAGCCCGTCCCCGTGGACGGTGCCGTTGACGTAGGGAGCAGCGGCGTCGAGCGAGGCACGGACCATGAGGCCCGCCTTCCGGTGCGCCTGCTTCCCGGACCCGACGAAGCGGACCGTGGCGGAGAGATCGACGTCGCCGGCGATCTCCTGCCAGGCGTAGTGGAAGGCGTCGGCGGCACCCCAAATGTTCTCGCCGCCTCCGGTGACCCGGTACTCACGCCGGCCCTGGTCGAAGACCGTGGCCCCCGGAAGCCGCACCGTCCCGACCTCGCTCTCGCCCTGGAAGATCCCGAGGGCCGTCGACGGGATAGGCGCCAGCGAGACGTCTTCTCCCAGCAGGGCATGAGCGAGGTCCACGTGAACGTTGCGCTCGCCGTCGACGACACCGAACCCGCCCTTGTAGTCCCAGTGGGCCCAGCCGATGCCGTTTCTCTCGAGGACGCTCCGGAAGTCCCGGTACCAGCGGAGCCGGTCGGCCCGGGGCGCGCCGGGAAGCGCTCCCCACTCACCGCAATACAGCGGGAGCTTCGCGCGGCGGGCCAGGGCCAGGGGCTTCGCGAGCTTCTCCTCCAGAACGGTCCGGTCGAAGTAGAGCCCCCGGCCGTCCCGGATGGCGCCCGCCAGGTCCTGGGGCAGCCCGGCCAGGTCGTCCTCGGTCACGACCTCTCCGGGGTACCGGACCGGTCCCCCGTACTCCCCCACCTTCGTCCAGCTCGCCCCGTAGTGGGTGAGGGCCATCGGGGTGTAGAGGTGGAAGCTGAGAAGGATGTTCGGGTCGCCCTCGGGAATCCGGAGCTGGTCGAAGGTCTCCACCTGCTGCCACCGGTTGGACCCGATGACCAGGGTCCGCTCCGGCTCGCGCTCCCGCAGCGCCTCGACCGCCCGGGCGAGGAGGACGTTCCATTCCTCGGGGTCGTCGGCCACGGCCTCGTTCATGAGCTCGTAGGCGACCCGATCGTTCGGCCGGGTCTTCAGCCGATCCGAGAGCTGCCTCCAGATCTCCACGAAGCGGTCCTGCGCCTTCGGGTCCGTCCACAGGGGCTTGTCGCCCTCGTTGAAATGGTGGGAGCGCAGGATGTGGAGGTCCACGATCACCGGCAGCCCCCGCGCGGCGGCCCAGTCCAGGGCGGAGTCGAGGAGGCCAAACGCCTCCTCCTCGGGCGCACCGCTCTCGTCCCAAAGCTGCTCCTCGTCCACGGGGAGGCGCACGTGGTCGTAGCCCAGCCGGGCGATGAGGGTCATGTCCTCCACGGTGAAGAAGCGCGCCCGCTCCTCGCCGCGTCGCCGGCTCTGGGAGAGCCAGTGGGAGATGTTGGTGCCGCGCCGGACGCTGAACCCGTTGGGCGTGCCTTCCGGGATCGTCGGCTGCTCCGCGGTGGCGGCGGGGGTCCAGGCGAACAGCACCCCGAGTAGCAGGACCTGCGGTGTCGCGGTGAGCTTCATGTGACCTCCTCCACGTTCCGTCGGGCGACGCGCCCGATCATGCTCCACTCCCCCGCGGGAGGGCAAACGCCCGACTCCGAAGAAGACGCCCGCCTGCACACCGGCCCTTCTTCGAGAGATAATCCTCGTCTGCAATCCAGGGGGAGGTTCGCGAGGTGCGACGATACGCTGCGCTGGTGTTGTGCCTGGGCGCCGGGCCAGCCCTGGCCGCCGAACCCACGCTGAGGGACCGGGACGCGGGCGCTCACGTGATCGAGTACACGATCACCCTCGACGCGCCGCCGGACGAGGTGTTCGGACTCTGGTCGACGGCCGAGGGGCTGGAGCGCTTTCTGGCCCCCGGGGCGCGGGTGGACGGGACCGTGGGCGGTCTGTATCAGGTCACCTTCGACGCAGAGAACGACCCCGAGGGGGCGAAGCACGGCACCAGGGGCGCCCGACTCCTGCACCTCGAGCCCGGCCGGTCTCTCGCGGCCGAATGGACGTTCCCGCCCCTGGGGGAGAAGCTCAACACCGCCCCGTTCCCCACCTGGATCGAGGTCCGGGTCGAGCCCGCGCCCGGAAGGTCCGGCCGGACGCGGCTTCACTTCGGTCACTATGGCTTTGCCGACGATCCGGACTGGAAGAAGGCCTACGACATCTTCAACGACGGCAACTGGCCTCTCGTCCTCAACCGGCTCGTCGTGTACTGCCGCGACGGCGTCTCTCCCGCCTGGGGCGACCCCGAGGGTGACCAGCTCGACCGGTTCATCCGCAAGGAGGTGGTTGTCGATGCGCCGGTCGACGACGTCTGGCGTGCCTGGACGACGGAGGAAGGAGTGCGCTTCATCGCCGAGGGAGCGCGGATCGATCTGGTGGCCGGAGGTCCCTACGAGTGGTACTTCAGCATGGACGCTCCCGAGGGCTCCCGAGGCGGCGAGGGAAACACCGTCCTGACCGTCGATCCCCCCCGATTCCTCGCCTTCGAGTGGAACGCTCCCCCGAGCTACCCCGAGGTTCGGAAGCAGAGGCACCAGGTGCTCGTGCAGCTCGAGCCGGCGGGCGACGGGCAGACCCGGGTGGTCCTGACATCCCTCGGGTTCGGGACCGGCCAGCAGTGGAGGGACGTGCACGCCTACTTCGAGAACGCCTGGGACACCGTCCTCGGCCGCCTGAAGGCCCGCTTCCAGTAGCGACCCGAATCACGGGCGGGCGCGACCGGCCCCCTCGGCTCGTGCCTTCAGGTTCAACAGCTGCTTGCGCTGCATGATGGCGTGGGCGGGCCCCATGGTGAGACGCATGGGGACGTCGAGCCACCAGGGCCGGGTCAGGCCTCGGGTGCGGACCAGGAGGCGGGTGCGCTCGGGCCCGAGGGCCGCGAGAACGAACGTCCAGGTGGCGCGGGTGAAGGCGCCCGGCGGGGGCTCCGTCCACTCGAGGCCCGCGAGATCGGGGGAGTAGCGAAAGTACGCTCCGAGGGCCAGGTCCTCGGGCGCCTGGAGCTCCAGGACGAGGAAGCCGTCCTCCTGGCCCGGGCGCAAGGGGAGCGTGTCGCCAACCCTGGTGCCCTGAAGCTCGGGCACGATCCGGTCGGCGCTGGGCGTGCCGCCGTTGTCCAGCCCATCCCAGCTGTACCAGCCGGCCCGGTCGCAGCCCATCTGGACGAGCCACGGCCAGATTGCCTCCCGCGAAGCCTCGACCGTGATGGCGTGGGTCTTGACGTCCGCGGCTTCAGGGCAGAGCGCATCGCCCGGCAGCATCCGGCGGCTCTCCGCCCGCGTGGCGTGCCAGCGCCACTCCGGGCCCGGGCCCATCACCCAGAGCGCGGCACCCCAGGACCCCAGGAAGATCGAGGCGAAGGGGACCCACGTGCCCATCGGGCTCCTGAACATGTCCCAGCTGCGCTCCACGAACGGGGCGATGAGGCCCGCGTCCATCGCCACCACCACCCCCAGGAACACCGCGCCGATGACGAGCGGCGGCGGGCCGGCGATCCAACGGGCGTAGACGTACGCCAGGGAGCCGGCGATGATCGGGGCCGCCACCGCGTGCACGAGGAGGGCCGTCTCCAGCGGCGCGAGGCCGCGGGCCAGGCCCATGGTGGCACCGCACAGGCCCCAGGCGACCCACGCGAAAGCAGCGAGTAGCAGCGTGCGGCCCACGGCGCACCCCCCTTCGGGTCATTCTACGCTCCGGGCACCGGTGATAGGCTGCGGCCGGCGTCCCCGCCACGGGCGCCGGGGGAGGCTGGCGATGAGGGTCCCGACACGTCGTGAGTTCCTTCGGGCAGGGGGAGCACTGGGGGCGGCCGCGGTCGCCCTGGGCCCGGACTCCCTCTTCGGTGACGTGCCGGACATCACGCGCGGTGCGCGCCCGTCGTCGGTCCCGGGGTTGGAGGTCCTCCATCCCAGGGGCCGCGTCCCGCTGTCCTTCATCATCGACGACTCGACCTGCCTCGTGAACATGGGCCACTTCTGCATGCCCCAGTTCGCCGAGGTGTGGCCCGAGAGGGAGGACTACAAGAAGCCCTGGAGGACGTGGCCCCGGGAGATCCCCGACGACTTCGTCCGTGAGTTCGGGGAGTGGTGCTCCGGCCACGGCGTCAGGGGAAAGTACAGCGTCGTGCCCAACCCGGCCTGCGTCGGGTGGCTGGACCGTGAGCTGCCGGGCTGGTCGCGTTCGGAGCTTCAGGCCAGCCTGAAGCTGGTCCGGGAGCTCATGCTCCCGAGCTGGGACATCCACCCCGAGATGATCACCCACACCCGCCTGATCGACCTGAAGACGGGCCGGCCCGTCGCCGAGGTCAGCCCCCTCACGATGGAGAACTGGTACCCGCAGGGCGACGCGAGCGTCGACGAGCTGGCGAGCTACATCGCCTATGCGCTCCGGATCCTCCGCAACTGTGATCTGCCCTGCGAGGGCATCACGACCCCGGGCGGGTTCGGGGGCGGCGCCGAGGCCTCGCTCTCCCGCGCGGTGGGTGAGGCGGTGCGCGACGTCTTCGGCGCGGAGATCCCCCACTACTTCAAGTACGTCGCGGAGGGCGACGAGAGCACTCACCCGCGGGTCGAGCACGTCCGCGGCCTGGGCAGCAACGACCCGCGGCTGGTGGTGAACGTCCCCGCCGGCGCCGGCGACTGGTTCGGGGGATGGGAAGGGGACGAGCCCAGCCGCGGGCACCTCTACGCGGACGCGGAGGCGAAGAGCGGCCGCATGGTGGAGCTCATCGAGCGCGGGGCCCCCGCGATCATGTACTGCCACTGGCCCGGCCTCTACACCCACGGCACGAAGGACGGCTTCCGGGACCTCCAGAAGGTCGTGCCGGCCCTGGCCGGGCGCTTCGGGGACCAGACGATCTGGATGAAGCTGAGCGAGATCGCCCGCTACCAGGCGGCGAAGGAGCTGACGGCGGTGACGCGCGAGGAGGGCGCGGTGGCTCTCGAGGCGCCGTTCGCCTGCCCGGACTTCACCGTACGGCTGCCCACCCGGTCGCCGGCGCCCCCCTCGATCCGCCACGACGGCCACACGGTCCCCCTGAAGGAAGCGCGAGCTCGACGTGATCTGTCGTCCGGGACGTGGCTCCGGGAGAGCGAGGGGGCGACGGTGTGCTTCGACCTCCGGAAGGGCCGGACGGTGCTGACCGTTCGTGGCGTGTGGTCCAGCAGGGCCATCACGTCGTCCCGCAAGGCGTACAGGCACTCCTGGTTGTAGCGGTCCGCCTCGATCTCCGCACCCTTGCGGAAGTCGCTCATCGCCTCATTGCCCCGACCCCCCAGCCAGCGGATGATCCAGCTCTCGCGGACGCGGAAGCGGAACTCGCGGACGAACTCGGTCGGGCCGCCGGTGGACTCCCGCACCGAGTAGCCCGCCGACGAGCCGGGCCCCTCGAACGGGTACCGCAGCGACCCCCGCAGGAAGGGCTTGATGAGGAAGGGCAGGCGCCAGTCCGGCTCCTGGCGGTAGTGGGCCACGTAGCCCTTCTCGCCCGGGGCTCGGGTGAGAGTGACGTCGACCACGAGGTCTCGCACCCCGATGGTGAAGGGTCCTGCCTTCATCGAGTAGTCGGCGGCGACCGTCAGCTCGTCGGGCACGCGCCGGTCGGCCCGACCCTCCAGGGGGACGAGGCTTCCGTCCCGCACGCGGAGGCGCACGGTCCACAGCATGTCGGCGGCCTGCACCGACCACCAGCTCGCTCCGGTGGCGTCGGTGGCCACGGCCGACATCCGCATCGGGGCCGCCCACTTCTTCAGGAACGCCGCATAGTGCGGCGCCGTCTCCTCCATCCCGTCGGGTTCGAGGCGAAGACCAAGGCGAATGGCCGTCGCTCCTCCCTCCGCCGTCAGCTCCAGTGTCTCCAGGCGAAACAGGCGAGAAAGGACCTCGGCGGCCCGGGGGAAGGCCTGAACCGCGTGGGCCCGGGCCTCCTCCTCGGACACCCCCTCCGCGGAGCGCAGGAGCCCGGTGACCGCGTCGGCGACGTCGGAGGGCCTCACCGCCCCTACCGCCAGCTCCTCCCGCATCGTCCACTCGAAGCGGCCCTTCTCAACCCTGTTCAGGCGGAGAAGCCCCCGGTAGTCCCCCGCGTCACGGGGCGGCGGCGCCGAGGGCCGCATGTCGAGACTGTACTTCTCGCCGTCGCGGTGTCCGAAGAGGTCGAGCTGGCGAACGTCGGCCTCCCGGGCCGTCCACACCTCCCTCTCGTCGAAGACACGGGAGGGAGCCAGGGCGGCCCGGGCGAGCCTGGATCGCGCGGCGTCGAAGGCGGGCCCGCGCTCGATGGGCCCGAACCGCGTGGCGATCGCCACGGCCAGGTCGTCGGCCGCCGCCTTTCCGCCGGGCCCCGAGCCGAGCGGCCGGGCCGCCTCGGGGCAACCCTGGAGGAGGAAGACCAGGGGCACGAGGCTCAGGAGACCACGCGACCGGCGCATCCCTTCATGCTGCCACACTCACATTCCGGACTGTGCGCCCCGAGCTGAGGCGTTCGGGCTGACCCCGTCCAGACCCGGATGAGCCCCGTGGTTTCAGCGCCCCCCTGGCGCCGGCCGGTAGTCCGGGTACCGCGCGTCGGCGCCGGCGAAGGTCACCCGGTGGGCCTTTCCGTCGGCGAGGCCCTGTCGGTAGATCTCCCAGTGGCCGGTGATCGTCGAGGCGAAGGCGATCTCGGTGCCGTCGGGTGAATACGCGGGGTCGTAGTTCAGGGCGGGCCAGTCCACGAGGACGACATCCTCGCCGCTCGCCAGGTCGTGCTCCACGATGACGCTCACGGTCTTGTCCTTCCGGGGGCGACGGTGAACGTACGCCACCTTCCTTCCGTCCGGGCTGAACCGCGGCTCGCAGCCACCGACCGGAGACACCCGCTTCGTCTCAGCCGTGAGGACGTCGACGACGTAGATCTGGTGGCCAATCTTCCAGTTCGAGGAGAAGACGATCCGCTCCCCGTCGGGACTCCAGTCCGGGTTGCCCATGATCGTGCGACGACCGTGCCGGACCAGCGACCGCATCTCTCCCGTCGACTGGTCCAGGATCCAGAGCGACTCCCGCCCGTCCCGGTTCGACAGGAAGGCCAGGAAGCGACCGTCCGGGGACTCGTCGGCCTGCCACTCGGTGTGCTCGTTGGCCCGGACGCGGGTGGGCTCGCCACCGACCACGGGGACGCGCCAGAGCTGCCAGTTGCCGGACCGCTCCGACGCGAACACGACCGAACGGCCGTCGGCCGACCACCGGGGCAGGCCGTCCGGGGCCGGGTGGCTCGTGAGGCGTCTCGGCTCACCGCCCTCCACCGGGACGAGGAAGAGGTCCCGGGAGCCCTCGGGCCCCTGCCCGTACACCAGGGCGCGGGCGGGGACGCCCTCGGGTGCGCCCGCGGCCGGGGGCTCCGCCCGGGTGCCGCGGCACGCCCCGGCGGTGACGGCGGCGAGGAGGCCGAGGGCCACTCCCCATCGCTTCCTCCCGGATCCTGGGACGGGCGGGGTCATGGGCTCTCCTCTCATGGTACTCGTCCGTTATGATCTCCGGGGCCGAGGTACCGGTCCGGCGGGCTGGCCGAAGAGCCGAGCACCGAGGAGGAGCGACCCGATGACCGAGCTGACCGAGTCCCTGGCTGTCCTGGCACCCACGACGCAGGCGCTTCTCGCCGGCACCTTCACCTGGGCCCTCACCGCCCTCGGCGCCGCTGCCGTCTTCATGACCCGGACGCCGAGTCGCTGGTTTCTCGACACCTCGCTGGGCTTTGCCGCGGGAGTGATGATCGCGGCGAGCTTCTGGTCCCTCCTCGCCCCCGCCCTGGACCTGGGCGCGGGCGGCACGTTGCCCTACTGGCTCCCGGCGGCCATCGGGTTCCTCGTCGGCGGCGGCGGCATCTACGCGATCGACAAGACGCTGCCCCACGTGCACCCGCGCCTGAAGACGGAGGAGGCGGAGGGGATCCACACGACGTGGCGTCGCCAGACGCTCCTCGTGCTGGCCATCACGCTGCACAACGTCCCGGAGGGCCTGGCCGTCGGGGTCGCCTTCGGCGGCGCGGCGACCGGCTTCACGGAGGCAACGGTGGGGGCGGCGGTGGCCCTCGCCATCGGGATCGGACTCCAGAACATCCCCGAGGGAACCGCGGTGGCCCTCCCCCTGCGCCGGGAGGGCGTCTCCGCGGGGCGCAGCTTCTGGTACGGGCAGCTGTCGGGGATCGTCGAGCCCATGGCGGCGGTGGTGGGGGCGGCGGTGGTGCTCCAGGCCCGTGGGATCCTGCCCTACGCCCTCGCCTTCGCCGCGGGGGCCATGATCTTCGTGGTGGTGGAGGAGCTGATCCCGGAGGCCCAGCGTTCTGGAGACAGCGACGCGCCGACCATCGGCGCCCTCCTGGGCTTCACGCTGATGATGGTCCTGGACAACGCCCTGGGTTGAGACCGCGGCCCCCAAGGCCGTGGGGGACGCCTCCGAGCCTACTTCTCGCTCTTCTCGAAGGCCAGGCTCGCCGAGTTGATGCAGTAGCGCAGCCCGGTCGGCTTCGGACCGTCGTCGAAGACGTGTCCGAGGTGGCCACCGCAGCGGGGGCAGAGGACCTCGATCCGGCGCATGCCCAGGCTGTTGTCAGACTCGGTGGCCACGTTCTCCTGGGCGATGGGGGCGTAGAAGCTCGGCCAGCCCGAGCCCGACTCGAACTTCGTCTCCGAGGAGAACAGCTCGGCGCCGCACGCCGCGCAGACGTACACACCCTTCTCGTGGTTCTCCAGGAGAGCCCCGGTGAAGGCCCGCTCCGTTCCCTTCTCGCGGAGCACCTTGTACTGCAGCGGCGACAGGGTCTGCTTCCACTCCGCGTCGGTCTTCTTCACCTTCTCGGTCACCACGAAGCCCCCCTTCTCGGACGAGTACAAACGTACGGTCGTTTCCTGGTTCGACTCGCCGCCGCCCGGGGCGGCGGCGTGCGCGGTCAGGAGCCGCTCGGCGCGCTCCGGACCGGGTCGGAAGCCGACCAGCCAGGCGGTCAGCGTGATCGCGGCCGCGGCCGCGTAGACGAGGCCTCGTCTCAGCACTTTCTCCCTCCTCCGGCCAGGAATCCGGGGAAAACCCGGTCCCATGATGATGCAACGTCCGGGGGGTGCCCGTCATTCCCCGGGTTGGTGTATCCTTCGCCCACACATCCTGCAAGACCAGACAGACTGCCCCGCGGCCGGGCCCGGGCTCGGCCACGGGACGAGGGGGCGGCAGCCATGGGCCTGAAGCCAGGACGACGCCTGGGTCCCTACGAGATCGAGTCTTCGCTCGGCACGGGAGGCATGGGAGAGGTCTACCGGGCGCGGGACACCCGCCTCGATCGCTCGGTGGCGATCAAGGTGCTTCCCACCCACCTGGCCGAGAACGCCCAGCGCCGGGAGCGCTTCGAGCGCGAGGCGAAAGCCGTCTCGGCCCTCAGCCACCCCCACATCTGCGCGCTGTTCGACGTGGGCGAGGAGGACGGCGTCTCCTTCCTGGTCATGGAGCACCTGGAGGGGGAGAGCCTCGCCGACCGGCTCACCCGGGGAGCCCTCCCCCTCGACAAGGTGCTCAAGCTCGGGGCCCAGGTCGCCGACGCCCTGGACCGGGCCCACCGGGCCGGGATCGTCCACCGGGACCTCAAGCCGGGCAACGTCATGCTCACGCGCTCGGGGGCCAAGCTCCTGGACTTCGGGCTGGCCAAGAACGTCGCCACCGACGAGGAGCCCTCCGAGACGAGCGCACCGACGGAGGCCGCGCCCGGCGCCATGCCCCTCGACTCGGAGGCCACCACCGGGGCCAAGCCGCCCCTCACCGAAGCGGGCGCCGTCCTCGGCACCTTTCAGTACATGGCCCCCGAGCAGCTCGAGGGAGAGGAAGCCGACGGGCGCGCGGACGTCTGGGCCCTGGGGTGCCTGCTCTACGAGATGGCCACGGGAAAGGCGCCCTTCGGGGGCAAGAGCCAGGCCAGCCTCATCAGCAGCATCATGAGGGACTCCCCCCTGCCGGTCACCGAACGTCAGCCCCTGACCCCTGCCTCCCTCGAGCACGCGATTGCCCGGTGCCTGGAGAAGGACCGCGACGACCGCTGGCAGTCGGCCCGTGACGTCGCCGAGGAGCTGAGCTGGATCCAGACCTCTGACGTCAGGAGGCCCGCGGCGCCGGCCGAGGCCCCGCGCCGCTTCGCCCCGGGGTGGTGGGCGGTGGCCGTTGCCGCTCTGGTGGCGGCCGGGGCGGGAGCTCTCCTGAGCCGCGCCCTCGTCGGCCCGCCCCCGCCCGCGACGCTCGCGACGCCGGTGACCCAGCAGCTCACCTTCCAGAAGGGCGTCGAGCGCCATCCCGCCCTCTCCCCGGACGGAAAGCTGGTCGCCTACGTGAGCGACGCTGCCGGAGGCGACGACATCTACATCCAGCGGGTCGACGGCCGCAACGCGCTCAACCTCACCGGGGACTCACCGGAGGCCGACGTCGAGCCCGCCTTCTCGCCCGACGGGAACCAGATCGCGTTCCGGTCGGAGCGAGGAGGGGGCGGCATCTTTGTCATGGGCGCGACCGGGGAGTCGGTGCGGCGCGTCAGCGACCGTGGCCACAACCCCACGTGGTCGCCCGACGGCAGCCGGCTGGCGGTCTCCACCGAGGGAATCGTCGACCCCATGGGCCGGCAGGGCACGGCCGAGCTGTGGTCGATCGAGGTCGCCACCGGGGAGATGGCGCTCATCTACGCGGGCGACGCGGTGCAGCCGGCGTGGTCTCCCGACGGCAGCCGCATCGCCTTCTGGCGGGTGGACGACAACTCGGGCCAGCGCGACCTGGCCACCATCGACGCCGAAGGGCAGGGCGAGCCCGCCGCCGTCACCCGCGACACCGCCGTCGACTGGAGCCCGGTCTGGTCGCCCGGCGGCGACGAGCTCTTCTTCGTGAGCGACCGCGCCGGGACCATGAACCTGTGGCGCATTGCGATCGACCCCGTGACCGGAGGCGCCGCCGGAAAGCCGATCCTGGTGGGAGCCCCGGCCGAGGAAGTGTCCGGCCTGTCGGCGGCGAGCGCGGGCGGGCAGCTCGCGTACGGGTCGCGCACCGCGCTCCACGAGCTGCACCTGCTGCCCTTCGACCCGGGGCGACGGCGGCTCGACGGCGAGCGCCGCGTCCTCTACTCCGGGTCGCTGCCCATCCGAGACCCCCATCCGTCTCCCGACGGGACAGAGATCGCCCTGTGCACGCGCGGCCGTGAGGAGGACCTCTACGTCCTCGACCGCGAGAGTGGGGCGCTGCGGCAGCTCACCCACGACCCCGCCCGGGATCGCGGCCCCCAGTGGTCGCCCGACGGGGATCGCATCGCGTTCTACTCCAACCGCTCGGGGACCTTTCAGCTCTGGGTCGTGCAGGCCGACGGAAGCGGGCTCCGACAGCTGACCGACGTCGAGGACGGGGCCTGGTTTCCGCTCTGGTCGCCCGACGGGACACAGGTGGCCTTCCCCACCGGCAAGGCCACCTGCATCGTCACCCTGGAGGACGCGCCGGCGGCGGCCGCGGAGTGTCTGCCCGCGGTCTCCGACGACCTTTGGTTCGAGGTCCGGGACTGGTCACCCGACGGCCGCTGGCTGGTCGGAAACCAGTCCCTGCGCGCCGGAGCGATGGTGCCGGAGGTGCTCCTGTGGTCCATCCAGGCCCAGGAGTATCGCCCCGTGGAGACCCGGGGCTTCGTGTCCCGGTGGTTGCCCGACTCGCAGAACCTCCTTCTGCTCGACGAGCGGCCCGGCCTCGTCACCGTCGACCGGGAGGCCGGCGCCGTCCGCTTCGTGACCCCCCTCGATTTCGACGGAGTGGTGGATCAGAAGAGCCTCGGCCTGTCCCGCGACGGGCGGACCGTGGTCGTTCAATCGGACGTCTCCGAGTCCAACCTGTGGCTGCTGAGCTTCCCGGAGCTCTCCGAGGAGCCACTCTGAGCTCTCGTCCCGGCCGCGCTCGGATTAGAACAGGCTCAGCTTGAGGTACTTCTTGGGCTTCAGGCGAATGTCCTCGAGGAGGGCCTGCAGCTCCGTCGCGGTCTTGTCGAGGTTGGCGGCGGCGCTCGCCACGTTGTCGTAGAGCTGGTCGTCGGTGGTCAGCTTGCCGAGGGAGCCCTCCCCGCGGTCGATGCGACCGAGGATGGACTCCAGGGACCTCGACGAGGTGTCGAGCCCGGTCAGCACCTCGTCCGCGCGCTCGGTCAAGGCCTGGATATTCTTGACCGTCTCCTCGAGCTCGTCGCCGGTCGTGACCGTCTCCAGACCCTCGGCCGAGCGTCGCAGGCTCTCGGTCAGGGTCTTGAGCTCGCTGCGCTGCTCGGAGACCGTCCCCGACAGCCGCTCGAGCAGCTGCCGCGCCTCCGACGCGCTTCCCTGGAGGTTCCCCACCATCTCCTCGGAGAGCAGGACCTTCACGCGCTCGGCCACGTCGTCCGCCTCCCCGGCCAGGGTGTCCATCTTGTCGAAGAGGCCGATCCCGCTGCGGCCCTCGAGCACGTCTCCCCACCTGGCCATCTCGGAGGACTCCCCCGGGATCACGTCCGCCACCAGGCCCCCGAGGAGCCCGCTGGACTTGAGCTCCACCACCGAGTCCTTCGGCACGGGGTACTCACCCTCGATCTCGAGGCGGATCTCGACCTCGTCCTTGGAGATCTCGAACCCGTTGACGCGGCCGATGTTCACCCCGCGCATCTGGATCGGGTCGCCGTTGCGGATCCCCCCGGCGTGGGGGACGACGGTGGTCACGATGTAGCGCCCCCGAAACAGGGCGGCGTCGGTCATGGTCGTGAGGACGATCAGGATCCCCAGGAGGCCGGCCACCACGAAGAGGCCGACCCAGACCTCGCGGCGACGTCGGCTGAGCTGGGGCGGGGTGGGCAGAGGCTTGTCGGTGCTCACGGCTGCTCCTCCATGTCCTTCTTCATGTCCTCCGCATCCTCCTCCATGATGCGGATGGCGGCCTCAGCGGCCATGCGGCGATCGGCGAAGGCTCGCACCACGGGGTCGGCGCTGGCCTTGAACTCCGCCGGCCTCCCGACGAAGCGGAGAACGCCGTGCTCGAGGAGCGCGACGCGGTCCGAGATCTCGAGGGCCTGCTCGATGTCGTGGGTCACGATGATCGAGGTGACGCGGTTCTTGTCGCGGATGTCCCGGATGAGACGCGAGACGGCGGCGGTGTTGACCGGATCGAGGCCGGTCACCGGCTCGTCGTAGAGGAGGATCTCGGGCCGGCTCACGATGGCCCGGGCCAGTCCCACCCGCTTGCGCATCCCGCCGCTGAGCTCCGACGGGAGCTTGTTCATGACCTGCGCCGGATCCAGGTTCACGTCCTCGAGGGCCTCGGCCACCTTCGCCAGGACCTTCTGCGAGCGGATGTCGACTCCCTGGGGGAGCCCGGTGCAGATGTTCTCGCACACGGTCATCGAGTCGAACAGCGCGGCGTATTGGAAGACGTATCCCACCTTCTGGCGCACGTGCTCCAGCGCCGCGTCGCCGTCGAAGTAGACCGACTCCCCGTCCACCCGGACGTCGCCGATGTCCGGCACCAGGAGCCCGTTGGTGGTCTTGAGGAGGACGCTTTTGCCGGTTCCGGAGGGGCCGACGATCGAGAGCGTCTCGCCAGTCTCCACGGTGAGGTCCACCCCGGTGAGGACTGGAACGTCGAAGGCCTTGTGGACGTTGATGTACTCGATCATGGGCGAATCAGTTGAGGAACAGCGACGGGAAGGTGGCGTCGAGGACGAGGAGCGAGATGATCATGAAGACGACGGCGGCAGTCGTGGCCTGCCCCACGCCCTCGGCCCCCCCCCGGGTGCGGAACCCCATGTGGACGGAGATCAGCGGGATGATGAACCCGAAGACGACGCCCTTGCTGATGGAGTAGAGAAGGTCCCAGCTGTGCCAGTACATGCGGGCGCCGTAGAGAAACGACTCGTAGCCGAGGCCCAGGGAGACCTGGGCCGCGAACATCCCCGAGAAGATCCCCACGATGTTGGCGATGGAGACGAGGAGGGGGGTGGTGATCGTGCCCGCGATGATCCGCGGTGCGGCGAGGACCGCCACCGGGTCCCGGCCCAGCGAGTGCAGGGCGTCGATCTGCTCGGTGACCTGCATGGTGCCCAGCTCGGCGGTGATCCTCGCCCCCACCCGTCCGATCAGGACGAAGGACGTCATCACCGGCCCCAGCTCCAGGACGACGCTGGAGGCCACCACGCTGCCGAGGACGTACAGGGGGATGGTGGATGTCAGCTGGTAGCCGCCCTGCTGGGTCGTGACCACCCCGGAGATGACCGCGGTGACGAGGACCAGGGGGAGGCTCTGCACCCCCATCGCCCAGAACTGGTCGAGGACGCTGCGCAGGGACACCCGCCCCCGCAGCATCGCGAGGAACACCCCCCCGGTCAGAATGGCCATCTGCCCGGCGTGCTGGGCGATCGACTCGGCGACCCGGCCGATGCGCCCGAGGATCTTCTTGGTGCTGCGGCGCGCGAAGCTCTTCATCGAAAGGATGGCCCGGCGGTATCCCCGCCGGGCAAACACTTCATTCTACGCCAGCCCGCCCGGTGCGGTAGAATCGCCCCCTCGGCCATGTCGCCCGAACGAAGAAAGAACGCGCGCCTGGGCCTCGCCATCCCCGTACGGGTCCAGGGCTACCAGGCGGATGGCAGCACCTGGGAGGAGCAGTCCACGACCGACGACGTGTCGCTGGGAGGGATCTGCTTTCCGCTCTCCCACGAGGTGGAGCTCGGACAGATCCTTCACCTCGTCCTGGCCCTGCCCCGGCGACTGCGCCAGTACGACCTCACCGAAACGACCTACCGGGTCTACACCCTCGTGCGCAGCGTTCGCCGGCGGCCGGATCAGCCGCGGGTCGGCGTCATGTTCTTCGGCAAGTACCCCCCCCGGGGCTTCCACGACCGCCCCGGGGCGCGCTACCTCCTCCCCTCGGACTCCCAGGGTGGCACCTCGGCGCCCGCGGACGACGCCGGCCCGCCTCCCGACCTCCCGAAGACGGACTGGCCCAAGCCGCCACCGGAAGCCCCCGGGGCTTCGCCGGGCCCGGACCCACCCACCCGCCCCGCCCCACCGGAGCCTCCCTCACCACCGCCCTTCGACCCGCCCTCGAGGAGGGTGTGGGAGGTCGAGACCTCCCCGGAGTCCCACCCGGCCGTCCCGCCCGCGCCCGAGCCCACCGCCCCCCCCGTGGAGTTCCACCCTTCGCGGGAGGTGCCCAGCGACCGCCGGGGCACCCCTCGGGTGGAGCTGTTCGTCAACTTCACGATCCAGCAGGTCGACGAGTGGGGGGCCGTGCTTCAGGAGGAGCTCACCGTGGCCGACAACGTGGGGCAGGGCGGGGCGCGGGTGATGACGACTCTGCGCTTCCAGATCGGGGACGTCATCCTGCTGCAGGAGGCGGGGGGGGGCTTCGCCACGCGGGCCGAGGTGCGGGGCGTCACCCAGACCCACCCCGCCGCCGAGCGCCTCCACCTCCGGTTCATCGACCGGGAGGCCCCCGAGCGCCTGCTCAGACAGTAGGCGTCGCCGACGGCGTTAGACCATCGCCTCGGAGCGCACCCCGTCCCGGTGAGCGCGGTAGAACGCCACGAGCTGCGGAAGATAGTCGGCGAGACGCGGGCACTCGATGCCCAGTTCGGCCAGGTCCTGGCTCGCCACCGTGGTGTCGTGGCGGACGGGGTCGTCGAAGTAGTCCAGCGCCTCGGCCGGCATCCCGAAGAACCTCTGGACCGGCCGCGGCGCGAAGAAGGTCCGGGCCACGGCGAGGGGGACCGGCACCTGGACGAACCGCTTGCCGATGGCGGCGGCGAACATCTCGGTCAGCTCGCCCGGGGCGTGAGGCCGGGGGTCGCACAGGTGGTACGTCTTTCCCGCGCTCACCGGGCTGGCCGAGAGCGACGCCAGCGCCTCGACCACGAAGTCGACGGGCACGATGTTGACGGTCCCGAAGCCGAGTCCGATGCGGAGGAAGAGCCCCGGGGAGGGCAGCTTCTCCATCACCCGCAGCACGAAGTAGGGTCCGTCGAACTTGCCGGTCTCTCCGGTCTTCGAGTCTCCGACGACGATGCCCGGCCGGTAGATGGTCCTCGGCAGCCGGGAGCGCACGACCTCCACCTCGGCCTGGAACTTCGTCTCCTCGTAGTGGTTCTTGAACCCCTGGCCCACGTCCAGGTCGGTCTCGCGAAAGGTGCCGCGGGCGGCGCCCGAGACGTAGGCGGTGGAGACGTAGTGGAGGCGGTCGAAGCGAGGCGCCTTGGAGAGGAACTCGAGGACGTTCTTCGTCCCTTCGACGTTGACCAGCCGGCCCACGTCGCGCCGGACCGCGAGATCGTAGACGGCGGCGAGGTGGTAGGCCTCGGTGAGCGACCGCTGGAGGTCGCGGGCCGCCTTCGCGGGGATGCCGAGCCCCTGGACGGTGATGTCTCCCTCGGTGAGATCGATTCGGCCGCGCACGTGAGGATGCCGGGCCTCGAGCTCGGCCCGAGCCTCGCTGGCCAGGGCGACGAACTTCTCCTGGACGAGGCAGATGGCTCGCGTGCCGGGCTTGAGCTCGAGCAGCCGGGGCAGAAGCCGGGCGCCGATGAAACCCGGGAACCCGGTGAACAGAAAGGCCCCGGACCCGTCGCCGCTGGCCGCGGATTCGTCTCTCTTCATTCGTGCTCCTCTCTTCTGCCGGGCCACCGCGCGCCTCCTCACCCGGACGGCGGCGGCGGCCGGCGAGGGGCCGGGCAGCAGTCGGGGGCACAGGTGTCGGGAGCGGGCCCCCGAGAGCCGAGGTGCAGGCGCACGGGGGCGTCGGTGAGCCGTTCGTCGACCAGCTCCCGGATCATGCGCACGAACCGGGGGTGGGTGCCCACGGTGGCCGCGCGGACCATGTTCACGCCCAGCTCCACCGCCCGGCTTCGGGCCTGGAGATCGAGGTCGTAGACGACCTCCATGTGGTCGGAGACGAATCCGATGGGAGACACCACCACGTCGCGCACGCCACCAGAGGCGAGCATCCGCAGGTGATCGACGATGTCGGGCTCGAGCCAGGGCTGCCCGGGTGGGCCGCTGCGGCTCTGGTAGACCAGGCTCCAGTCCGACCGGTGGAGCGCATCGGCCACGAGGCGGGCCGTCTCGGCCAGCTGCGACTCATAGTCGGACGTGGCGGCCAGGGCCCGGGGCAGGCTGTGGGCGGTGAAAACCAGGCGAGCGTCCCCCCGGCGGTCCTCGGCGATCCGTCGGAAGGCGGCGCCGGTGAGCTCGACCAGGGGCTCCACGAAGCCCGGGTGGTTGTAGTACAGGCGCAGCTTGTCGACCTCCGGAGCTCCTTCCCCCGCCTCGGTGCGCGCCCGGGCGATGGCGTCGAGATACTGCCGGCATCCCGACCAGGATGCGTAGGCGGAGGTGACGAATGCCAGCGCCCGACGGACGCCGTCCGAGGCCATGCCCCGGAGGGTGTCAGCCAACATCGGGTGCCAGTGGCGGTTCCCCCAGTAGAGCGCCAAGGGAGGGCCGTGCTGGGCCAGCTCCTCACCCAACGCCTTCATCAGGGCACGGCACTGGCCGCCAATCGGGCTGACGCCCCCGAAATGCTGGTACTGGGAAGCCACCTGGCGGAGGCGGTCCTCGGGGACGTTGCGCCCCCGAACGACGTTTCGGAGGAAGGGCATGACGTCGTCGGGCCCTTCCGGACCACCAAACGACACCAGGAGCAACGCGTCGTAACGCTGCACCATCGGCCCCATCCTACCTCGATCTCTTCGGGTGAACCTTCACCGACTTGATGATGGAGCGCCAGCGCGCCTTCTCCGCACGCTGGAGCTCGGGATCCTCGCGGATCTCCATCGAACGCAGCTCTGCCCGCAGCTTGTGATAGCTGGCGAGGCGCTCCTCGGGCAGCTCCCCGGCCTCCACCGCGGCGCGCACGGCGCAGCCCGGCTCCGACCCGTGGTCGCAGTCGCGGAAACGACACCGGGGGGCCAGCGCGTCGACGTCCTCGAAGGCCGAGGCCAGACCCTCCTCGGTCGCCCAGAGCTGGATCTCGCGCAGGCCGGGCGTGTCGAGGAGCAAGCCTCCGGCCGGCAGGATCACGAGCTCACGGTGGGTGGTGGTGTGACGCCCGCGCTGGTCGCTCTCCCGCACCGCCCGCGTGCGCTGCCTTTCCTCCCCGAGGAGCCGATTGACGATGGTGGACTTCCCGACGCCCGACGACCCGAGGAGAGCCACCGTCCGGCCCCGGGCCAGCCAGGGCGCGAGGGCGTCGAGGTTCTCCCCTCCCCTGGCCGCGATCACCCGTACCGGGACTCCGGGAGCCACGACCTCGATCTCGGCCCGGCGCCCCTCGGTGTCATCGCAGAGGTCGGCCTTGTTCAGGAGAACCACCGGCTCGGCCCCGCTCTCCCAGGCGAGGACCAGAGCTCTTTCGATGCGCCTCGGGTTGTAGTCGCGGTCGAGCCCCATCACCAGGAAGACGGTGTCGATGTTCGCCGCCAGGACCTGCTGGACGGTGATCTCCCCCGCCGCCCGACGCGCGAAGGCGGTGCGCCGCGGGAGCACGGCGTGGACGAGGGTCCGGCCTCCCCCGTCCCGGGGACGCAGCGCGACCCAGTCGCCGACCACGGGAAGGTCCGCGGGGCCTCGGGCCGCGTGCCGCAGCCGACCCGAGATCTCGGCGATCTGCTCGCCCTCGGCCCCACGCGCCCTCAGGGCCCGGGCGTGGGCGACCACCACGCGGGCCGGGATGAGGTCCTCGGACGCGAAGGGCGCCCAGGCCTCGGAGAAGAAGGGTCCCCAGCCCAGCTCCTCGAGGTCCGGGTCCCCCACCCTCAGCCGCGGCGCCTCTGGAAATCCGCCATGAAGTCGACGAGGGCCTGGACCGACTCGATCGGGCAGGCGTTGTAGATCGAGGCCCGCAGCCCGCCAACCGACCGGTGTCCCTTGAGGCCGGCGAGGTCGGCCGGCTCCGCCTCCTTCAGGAAGTCCGTCTCCAGGTCCTCGCTCGCGAGCCGGAAGGTGACGTTCATCCGCGAGCGGCTGCCGAGCTGGGCGTGGCCGCGGTAGAAACCGCCGCTTCCGTCGATCGCGTCGTAGAGGAGGGCGGCCTTGGCCTCGTTCCGCTTCCCGATCTCGGTGAGACCTCCCAGATCCAGGAGCCACTTCAGCACCCGGCCCACCACGTAGACCGCGAAGGTCGGAGGAGTGTTGTAGAGGGAGCGCTTCTCCGCCATCAGGCGGTAGTCCATGAGAGCGGGCAGACCGCCGGGGGTGCGCTCGAGGAGGTCCTTCCGCACCACGACCACCGCGATCCCCGCGGGCCCCAGGTTCTTCTGGGCGCCGGCGTAGACGAGGCCGTAGCGGCCGATGTCGAGGGGCCGGCTGAGCACGTCCGAGGAGGCGTCGCACACGAGGGGCACGCCGCTCGGGGGCTCCGGCTCGCTCGGCCACTGGGTCCCGTATATCGTGTTGTTCGACGTGAAGTGAACGTAGGCCGCCTGGGAATCGAAGTCGATCTCGCCCTGGGTCGGGACGCGGTCGAAGTTCGGCTCGGTGGACCCGACCGCCCGGGCACTCCCGCTCTTGTCGGCCTCCTTGAACGCCGCCTGCGACCACTTGCCGGTCATCACGTAGTCGGCCGACGCCCCCCGCCCGCGCAGGTTGGCCGGCACCATGGAGAACTGGAGCGAGGCCCCTCCCTGGAGGAACAGCACCGCGTAGTCGTCGGAGAGACCCAGGATGGTCCGCAGATCCGCCTCGGCCTCCTCGATGACCTGCCCGAAGGCCTTGGAGCGGTGAGAGGTCTCCATCACCGACATGCCGGTGCCGCCGAAGTCGAGCAGCTCCGCCTGGACCTGCTCCAGCACCGCCAGCGGGAGCGCAGCCGGCCCGGCCCCGAAATTGTGAACGCGCTTCGTGGTCGTCATGGCCGCTATGCTACCCCGGCCCCGGGTGGCATTTCATGAAACCTTTTCACTACCTCGAACGTCCATCCTCATGGACGCGCGGGCCCCTCGACCGCCGGCCGGGCCGAGGGCCGGCGACGGTGGAGGTGTGCCGATGGAGGAGGCGTATTCGAACGGGCCCCGCCCGACCCTCAAGGTCATGCTGGAGGCCTACGAGCGCCGGCTCATCCAGGAGGCGCTGAGCGCCGCCGGCGGCAGCCAGCGCCGGGCGGCGCGGGCGCTCGGGGTCCTCCCCACCACCCTGCACGAGAAGATGAAGCGACTCGGCCTCCTCCGCCGCTCCTCCCCGGCACGACTGGCGGCGGACCCGGGCGAGTCTCCGACTCTCGTCGCGTGACGTCGGGCCGGCGAGCGGGCTAGCCGGGGAGCAGCTCGAACATCACCAGCAGCGTGCGCTGGAGGGCGCGGGGGGCCACCACGTTGGGGCGCTTCCCGCAGCCGTTGTCGTCGGAGACCAGGTAGAGGAGCGTGGCTCCCGAGGCGTCGCGACGGACGTCGATCCCCTCGAAGTTGTCGAGGGTGAGCGGCGGCGCGAGGCGGGCCACCTCGCGCGGGACGAGGGGGCCATCGCCCTCCAGCTCGGCCCTCGAGAGGCGCATGATCCGGGCCTCGATGGGGGGGAAGCGCCGCTCGAGAACCAGCACGTCCCCGTCGGGCAAGAGCGTCGCTCCGGTCGGCCGGAAGACGTCACCGAAGCCCGTCTCCCTCGGCTCGAGGAGGTAGGGGCGCGACGACCAGCTCTCCCCCCGGCCCAGCCAGGCGACGGTGGCTTCTCCCTCCAGGCCGCTTCCCTCGCACGCGACGAAGAGCCGGCCGTCGGCGAGGTTGGCCAGGGCTTCGGGCCCGTGGTTCCCGCCGCACTCGTCGTCGAAGGGCGGCCCGGGTTGCGCCGCGGGGGGGCCGGTCAGAGGGGGGAGCTGGCGGTAGCTCCAGATCCGCGGCAGGCTCCGCTCGAAGACGACCAGCACACCCCGGTCCGCGGCCGGGGCAAGGCCCTCGGCGTCGATCTCCTCGCGCTCCAGCGCCCGCCCGCCGGGGCCGAGGAGCTCGGTCAGAGTAGAATCACTCACGCCGGCCAGGTTCCCGGCGGGGTCGTACTCCAGCCTCGCCGTGAAGCCGCGGCCGCAGTCGGACACCGCCACCACCTGCCGGCCGTCCGCGCTCACCTGCAGACCGGAGAGGCCCCCGAAGCGGGGATCGGGCGACCGGAGCCAGAGTCCACCTCGGTAGGCCAGGGGGCCCACCCGGGTCTGCGCGGGATCGGTCGCGTTGAGGGGCACCGGGCGTACATCCACGACGAAGCGGCCGGGCGGGGCTTCCGCCCCGATCGAGGCGAGGATCGCGAGAGCCATGACGCCGAGCACGCCGGCCCCCTGGCGCCACCGACCGGGTCGCCGCAGACGGGAAGCGAGGGGTCTCAACCGTTCAGCCTGTGATCGGGTCGCTGCGGGACCGGACCGGCCCCGGGGCTACACCCCTCAAGAGCCTCCGAAGCCGATGGTAACGCGACCCTCATCGACGATCACCGGCACGTCGCGCCGGCCCCCGGAGTGCGAGAGCATCTCGGCGAGATCCGCCGGCGACTTCTTCACGTCGTGGTAGTCGACGGCGTACCCCTTTGCCGCGTAGGCCTCCCGGGCCTGCGTCGTGTGGGGTCATGTGTCCTTACCGAAGATGAGGACAGCGCGCGTATCTCCCATGCCCCCATTATAGGACTCCGGTGTAACATGTCGGCCATGCGCAACTTCGGTGGGATTCTGCTGCTCCTGGGCATACTGGGCTTCTTCTATGCCGGATCGCAGCTCGAGAAGCACGAGCCCCTGCCCGCTGGCGTGAGCGTGAGCGAAGGACTGGAGAAGCCGGCCGGCCGTTGGGAGATGGCACGCTACGCCTGCGCGGGTGCGGCCGGCCTCGGCCTTCTGCTGGCCCTGTTCCCCAAGGGACGCTGAAAGCCGGCACGGTGCGCCGCCTCTGCGTCTTCTGTGGCTCGAGCTGTGGCTCGGACCCCCGGTATCGGGCCGCTGCGGCCAGCGTTGGCGAGCTCCTCGGCACCCTTGGCATCGGGCTCGTCTTCGGGGGAGGCTCCATCGGCCTCATGGGCGTGGTGGCCGACGCCGCCCTGGGAGCCGGGGCCGGAGTCGTGGGCGTGATTCCCCACGCTCTCGCCGCCCGGGAGCTGGCTCACCGGGAGGTCGCCGACATGCGGGTGGTCCCCAGCATGCACGCCCGCAAGGCACTGATGGCGGAGCTCTCCGACGGCTTCATCGCCCTGCCCGGCGGGCTCGGCACCCTCGAGGAGCTCTTCGAGATCGCCACCTGGAGCCAGCTCGGCATCCACCGCAAGCCGGTGGGCGTGCTGAACGTGGCGGGCTTCTACGATCCCCTGGTCGCAATGCTCGATCAGGCCGTGCAGGCGGGCTTCGTCTCCGCGGAGAACCGCCGTCTCATCGTGGTCGAGGAGAGCCCGGCCATGCTCCTGGAGGAGCTCCGGGCACAACGCCCCAGCGCGGGGCCCGAGTGGATCACCCCGGACGAGGCGTGATCCTCTTCCGGCTCGCGCTCCGACGCCGGGAACCGAATACCCCGACACCCGGTCATCGGGGGCGGAGCGCGAGGAGAAGCGGCTCCAGCGGGTCCAGGTCGTGGAGAAGGCGCGCAGCTACCTGGAGGAGCTGGCTGCCCAGATCACCGCCATCCCCGTCGATCCCACGATCGTGAGCGGGATCCAGGCCCGGTACTTCGAGGAGGTCGCCCAGGGGCGCCGGTTCGTCTGGGGCGTGGGCGTCGACCAACCCCGACGACCCGGACGACACCCCGTGGGCCGAATTGCGGCGCTACGGAGACCGCGACGACTGGATGGTGTTCTCGGCGCCGCTGCAGGCGGAGGACGGGTCGGCCCTCGGCAACCTCTACCTCAAGATCGAGGACCTCGAGGGTCGCTGGGAGCCGTGAACCGACAGCCCCGCCGAGAAGCTCCGCGCGGCTGCCGCCGGGGTCTGCGGCCTCGCCTCCGTCTTCCTGTGGTTCCTGCTCCCCACCTGGGTCTACGTCGACGCGCGCGAGCGGGGCGTCCGGCGCGCCATGCTCTGGTCGTTCCTCGTGCTGATCTCGGTGTGCTCACCAGGCCCTCGGCGGCGCCGAGGCCGGGCGAGTAGTCGGAGCTAGAACTTCACCTCGGTGACCTTGCCGTCCTCGAAGATGACGGTGATGTCGGCGAAGCTCCAGCGGGTCCTGTTTCCGAAGACCACCTCGCCGGTCGGGTTCCCGAACAGCCCCCTCACCTCGTCGAGGCTCATCCCCGGAGTGATCTCGCGACGCTCGGTGACCACGGGCGCGGCCGGAGGGGCCGCCGCTCCAGCGCTCCCGGCACCGGGCGGGGTCCCCGGAGCCGCGGGGGGCGTGCCGCCCGGGCCCTGCGCCTGCGTCGCCCTGGCGATGGCGCCCGCCATCATCTGGGGCATCATCATCCCGATGCCGGCGCCAAGGCCCATACCCGCGGCCCCCCCGGTCTCGCCCGGGTTCTCGGCCGCCGCCTCCACCGCGCGGGCCGTCTTGTAGGCCATGTACTTCTGCATGTCGCCGACCGCGCCCATCCCGGCGCGCTCGTCGATCATCTTCTGCACCTCCTCGGGGGGCGTGATGGCCCCGATGAGGAAGTCGACGAGCTCGACCCCGTACTTGCCGAAGTCGTCGGCCACTCGACCCTTGAGAGCGCCGGAGAGCTCGTCGTAGTAGCGCGGCAGGTCGAGCACCGTCTTGAGGGTCTCGCCGAGGAGGTCGTTCAGCCGGGCCACGCAGATGGAGCGGAGGAAGTCCTCGATGGCGTCGGTGGTGTAGACCCCGCGGGTGCCCACGAGTTGCTGGATGAAGATCCCGGGATCCACGACCTTCATCGAGAAGGTGCCGAAGGACCGGAGGCGCACCATCGAGAGCTCGGAGTCCCGGAAGACGATGGGCTCCTTGGTGCCCCACTTGAGGTCGGTGAAGGTCTGTCGGCTGACGAAGTAGACCTGGGCCTGGAAGGGCGACTCGCCGCCGAAGGGGAGCCCCATCACCCGGGTGAGCAGTGGCAGGTTGACCGTGGTGAGCGTGTGCCTCCCCGACGTCAGGGTGTCCAGGGCTTTGCCGTCACGGAAGAACACCGCCCACTGGTTGTCCTGGACGATCAGCTGGGCGCCGAACCTGATGTCGGCGGAGCCCGAGGGCGGCTCCCGGTGAACGATCTCGGAGCCGGTCGGGTCGAAGTACTGGATGAGCTCGAGAAGGGCCATGGTTTCTCCTACTTCACTCCGGACAGGATCTGCTCGCGCTCGCCGAGGGCGTCGTCGAGGGCGTCGAGGTTGCCGATGAACGCCTCGAGGGCCGGTCCCACCCCTCCGGCCGCGGCCCCCGCCGCCCGGGCCGACTCCCGCGCTTCCCCGACCCCGGTGAGCAGCGCCAGGTCGAACCGGTAGACCCGGTCGAGCGTGGCGTCGTCCACCTTGATCGCGTCGAAGAAGCCGGCGTAGCCACGGTCCGCATAGCGGATCCGGGCCGCGACCTTGTCCAGGCGCTTGCGGGCGGTCTCGATGTCGTTGATGGCGTCGAGGGCGCCCACGCGGCTGGCGTTCGAGGCGAGGGTGTCGAGATCCTTCTTCGCCCCCTCGAGCTGGACCGCCATGTGCTCGCGGCTGACCCGGTCCGCCTCGCGGCGCCGCTCCTTGTCGCGATATCCCCTGAAGCCGGGGATCTTGCTCGCGATCTTCTCCAGGAAGTTCTGACCTTCCTGGATCTTGTCGACGAGGTCCATGCTCCTCCCTCCGTGGTCGCCCGGAGGTGCGCCCTCGTGCCACGCGGCGAGGGATCCGCCGAGGCACCCTCGGGACGACGATTTGCACCCGGCCCACGACCGACTCGCCAACCGGGAACCGCTGACAGCAAGGTACCCGCCGGCGGACGGAGGGTCAACCGGCAACGAGAGAGGAGAGGTGGCGGGGGGCGCCTCGGGCACGCATGCGCCAGAGGTCGCCGGGGTTCAGGGACGCCCGGCCAGCGAGGCGCCCGCGCCGTCCCCGGGCAGATCCGGGGCGTCGCTTTCGACCGCGGTCGGACCAGGGTTGGGCGGCAGTGTGCGGGCCGGGACCACGATGGGCGCGGCCTCCGAAGGGATCTTCCGGATCGGGATCACGTAGCGCCGGCCGGCCCGGATCATGGAGCCGCGGAGCCCGTTGGCGCGACGGATGGCTCGGGTGCTGGTTCCGTAGCGCCGGGAGAGGTGCGACAACGTCTCGCCGCTCCGCACCCGGTGGGTGACCGTCGGTCCAGGCGCGAGCCCGGCTTTCACCAGCAACGGGTAGGCCACGCGGCCCCACTCCTGGGCCCGCGGGTTGTAGAAGCGCACGTGGAGGTGGTCCCGGTGCCGCCGGACGTGCTGGATGATCGCGTCCTTGCCCCCGGTCTTGCGCCCGAAGATGTGGTCCAGCCACGCCCGGTCCTCCCCGATCTCAACCGCGTGGGAGAAGAGGTAGCGCTGTATCGACCGGTCCACGAAGATGCGGTCGACGTCGGTCTGGGTGATGAGGGCCCGAACGAGAGCCCAGGTCCGCGGCAGATCGAGGTCGCCCTTTCGGCCCCGCCGGAAGGTCTCGACTTCGTGACGGTGGTAGAAGCCGATGTCCACGTCGCGCCCCACCTGGTGGGATGCGTGCCAGTTGAGCCGACCGCCGTCGGGGTCGCTCATGTCGCCGATCACGAGCGCCGGCGAGCCCGGGAACTGCCTGTCCACCGCCTCGATTGCCTTGATGACGTATTCGATGGTCTCCGTCGTCCCCCAGGTCTCGCGCTCGTTGCGGATCTTCCACAGACGCCCTTCCGGCATGGGCCGGGGGTTGAACAGAAGGCCTGCATTGGGAGACCCGATCGAGAGGGGCCCGAGGGCTCCGGGGTCGAGCTGGATGAGGAGGCGCAGAACCTCGCGGTCAGGGGTCGGGACGGTGCTCCCCGCGCCCCCCGGGAGCAGGGCCACGGGGGGCGTTGTGTCGGCGATCCCGTCGGCTTCGGGCTGACCCGCCTCGACCGCGGAGCCGACGGCGAGGACGAGCAGGGTCACGCAGGTCACCAGGGAGCGGAGACGCAGGGTGTCGCTTGTCGTCGTCATCTGGTGTTCTGGCGTCCCGCCTCAGCGGCCTCGCCTCCGTGGCGATCCGCAACCGGCTGGTGGCCGGCGCTCATTTTGCCAGAAATCGGAGGGATTTGCGCGGCCTTTGATCACATTCTTCTTCCGGGCTTGACCCGGCCGTCTTCTGCCACCCCGGGGCCGCGGCACGGCGCTCGCTGGCCTCCGATGAAGTCACCGGGAGAGGCGGGTCAGGGGATGACCGGATCGATGTAGCGCTCGACCAGGGCCCGGCGATCGTCTTCGGAGATCGGGAACGTCTCCCCGAAGTAGGCCAGCGCCTCCGGACCGATGTTGCGGTGGTAGAAGGCCGGCCAGACCGCGCGGAGAGAGTCCGTGATCCCCTGGCGCGCAGCCGCCACCGCCGCGTCCGCTCCCTGCGCGCCACTCTCGGCGCGGATCCGATCGACGACGAACTCCTCGAGGGTGTGAACGACGTAGGCCAGGAGGTTGTCGCCGTACCACTCGTAGGGGGTGGAGAGCGAGTAGTCCCCCACCACCGCTTCCTCGGCGAACGAGGCGTGCTCGAGATAGTCCTCGGGCTCGCCGAGCTTCTCGTAGATCGCGTTCAGCCATCCCTCCCACTCGTCGGGGGTCTTGCCCTTCAGGAGGAACGTGGGCTCCGACATGCCGGTGTAGAGGAACAGCGGCCTCGGCGGGTCGTCCCCGAACTGACCGTCGTAGTACTCCCCCGGGGTCCATCCGAAGCGAGCCACCAGCTTCACGAAGTGGGGCACAGGGAAGTCGGTCCGCTGGTTCTCCCGCTCGGGGTGAGCAGCATCCCAGTCGAGACTCATGTGGTAGCTGTGGCCGATCTCGTGGGCCAGGAGCCCGAGGAGGCCGAGGTCGTCGGCCGTCTCCCGTCCCGGGCCGTAGACCGTGAGGGACTGGGTCTGCGAGAAAACCTGGGCACTGGTGGTGTCCTCGGCCACGAGCGCCAGGAGCGCGTTGAGGAGAGCGGTCTTCTCCACCGCCACCGTCCGCAGGGTCGGAAGGACCGGCTCCTCCTGGAAGTAGCGGCGGAGCACTCGCCGGGCCACGTCGTCCACCGCCCGGGCCAGGGCCAGGTCGAACTCGGCATTCCGCTCCACCAGGATGATCTTGTGGTCGCGGAACAGCCCGAGCTGGATCCTCACCAGCTCCGGGTCGCGCCCGTGAATGCCCCAGTCCAGGTGATCGGGGAGGCCGTTGGAGTTCTGGTCGACGAACCCGTCGTCGGGGATGCCGTCGCCGTCGGCGTCTCGCCCCCCTTTCGCGGGGTCGTAGGGGTGATCGTCGTAGACGTTCCTCACCCCGTCACCGTCGACGTCGATGTCGCCCTCGGAGAACTTCCCGTAGTAGTCGCTCACTCGGTAGTCGGGGATCCCGTCGCCGTCGGTGTCGCGCACCGCGAGGGCCTTCAAGCCGTCGCGGACACCGTAGAACTCGTCGAGAAGATCGAGCGCTTCGGACTCGACGCCCTCCCTCATCGCGCGGAAGCGCGTCTGCTCGGCCTCGTCCGGGAGCGTCCGCTCGAGGGCGTCGCGCTGCTCGCCGTCGTGCGCGCGGTAGTACACGTAGCGGAGAGAGGCGAGCTGCTGCCGGTGGAGCAGGGGTCGGTCCACCCTTCCCTCGCGGAGCGCCGCCAGCTTCTCGGCGATGGCCTGCCTCCAGGAGACCTGGCCGGCGTGGGTGGGAGAGGCGAGCAGGGCGCCAGCCAGGGCGACGAGAAGCAGGGACGTCCGAGTCATGACCTCCTCCAGTGTCCGATGCCCGTCTCCTACCCCTCGCCCGCCCCGGCCACAACTGTCAGGGTTGACAGGCGCCAAACGCCACGGGCCCGGGCTCAGACGACGCGGTTCCTCACCGCGAACTGGATGAGCTCGGCGCTCGAGCGAATGCCGAGGGTCTCCATCATCCGGTACTTGTGGAAGGCCACGGTCCGGGCGGTGATCCCGAGGACCCCGGCGACCTCCTTCATCAGCTTGCCTTCGGCGAGGAGCTGCAGGACCTCACGCTCCCGGGGCGTGAGCTGCTCGACGGAGCCCTCGGTGTCCTCGGGTGCGGGAAGCTCGTTCACGTTCCCGTGGGCCACGAGGGGCGTGAGGTAGCGACGCCCCTGCACCGCCTCGCGGACGGCGTGGACGAGCTCGGTCGAAGTCGAGGACTTGAGCACCCAGGCGGAGGCGCCGAGCCGGAAGGCCTCGGCGGCGAGCCGCGGGTCTTCGTTCACGGTCAGGAACACCACGCGTGACGCCGGCAGGATTGCCCGCAGTCGGCGAGCGGCCTCGATCCCCCCCATCCGAGGCATCGACACGTCGGTCACGATGACGTCCGGCTCGAGGCGCACCGCTTCGTCCACCAGCGCGGCGCCGTCAGCGACGCTCCCCACAACCTCGAACTCGGACTCGAGCAAGCGATGGAAGAGCTCGAGGAGCAGAGCTTGATCTTCGGCAAGGAGGATTCTCGGTGTGCGCATGGGCCTTCTCGGGACTTCTTGCCTCCCTCGTTCGGCGCGTATCTTTATAGTACATACCTGTGAATTTTGACAGTCTCCGAATTGTTCATATTGCGACAGCCTCGAATTGTTCATATTGCCTATTTCGAATCGTCAATCTGGCCGCCGCGGGCTGTTCGAACCCCCCCGGCCCGCGTGGTGAACCCCGCGTCCCCGTCGCCTCACCCCGCCCCGCGGGGCGGGATCGGGCGATTTCAGACTTGCCGGCCGGGGAGCGCCTGTGGTACTTGTTCGGGGCCGTGCCGGGGGTCTCGGTGTGCGCCGAGACTGCCCTTTTCCCCACAGACGGGAGCGAGAGAGACAATGATGAGCTTTAAGAAACTGATTGGGTTGGCCACCGGTCTGGTCATGGCCCTGGTGGTCGCCGCCCCCGCTCACGCCCAGCAGCACCGGGCGACGCGGCTGGGCAACCCCGCCACGCGCTTCGCCAAGCCGCTGAAGCAGGGTGATGATCTGCGGGTTCTCCTGCGCGCCGAGAATATGAAGGCCGACGTGGCTGCGATTCT
>JAJDNS010000141.1 GCA_022340585.1 Acidobacteriota bacterium | reverse complement strand
GGGACTGCTGAGCCTGGAGCGGATCGAGCTTCTGCTGTCGTGGAGAAGGAGCGGCTTCTCCGTGCACAACCGGGTCTACGCTCATCCTGGGGACGGCCGGGACTTCGAGGCGCTGGTGAGATACATGATGCGCTCGCCCGTGAGCCTCTCCCGGCTGCGCTTCATCCGTGGCGCCAAAGAGGTCGTCTACACCCGCAAGGGCGGACATGACGCCTCGGAGCCGGGGGAGGATGAGCGGGTCGACGCCGAAGACTTCGTAGCCCGGGTCCTGGTGCAGATCCCGGACCCCAGACGCCACCTGGTGCGCCACTACGGGGGGTACGGGGAAGAGCGCCGCGGAGTTCTCGGAGAAAGGTCCCGCTGGAGAGTCAGTCGCCGCGACGGCTCCAGGTCGTGGCCAACTGGCCGTCGCTGCTGGAGTGATGTGACAGAATGCGCGGCTATGAGAACGATCATCGCCGCGCTTCTGCTGTCCTTCCCCACCTTCGCGGACGCCGAGGCCCCCAACCTTCCCCGCAGCGCTCCTGAAGCCCAGGGGATCTCCTCGTCCTCGATCCTGACCTTCGTGGAGAAGACCGAGGCCGAGATCGACTCCCTCCACAGCCTCATGGTCCTGCGCCACGGGAACGTCGTGGCCGAGGGATGGTGGGAGCCCTACCGCCGCGAGGACCCGCACGTCCTCTTCTCGCTCTCCAAGAGCTTCACCTCCACCGGGGTCGGGCTCGCCATCGCCGAGGGGAAGCTGAGCCTCGACGACACCGTCCTCTCCTTCTTCCCCGAGGAGGCCCCGGAGGAGCCGTCCGAGAACCTCAAGGCCATGCGGGTCCGGGACCTGCTGAGCATGAACACGGGCCACCACGAGGAAGCGATTCAGGGCTTCTCCTACGGGATGGCCGGGGACCCGGGGGTGACCGAGTTCCTGGCCCTGCCCGTGGCCCACAAGCCGGGCACCCACTTCGTCTACAACACCCCGGCGTCCTTCATGCTGTCGGCCATCGTCCAGAAGGTGACCGGCACGCCGCTGGTGGACTACCTGGGCCCTCGCCTCTTCGGGCCGCTGGGGATCGCGACCCCGCGGTGGGACGCGAACACGAGAGGCGTCTCCCTGGGTGGATTCGGCCTCCACCTGACCACGGAAGACATCGCACGCTTCGGGCAGCTGTACCTGCAGAGGGGCCGCTGGAACGGCGAGCAGATCCTGCCGGAGGCCTGGGTCGCGGCCGCGACCGCGCGGCAGGTCTCCAACGGCTCGAGCCCGGACAGCGACTGGGAGCAGGGGTACGGCTACCAGTTCTGGCGCTGCCGCCACGGCCAGTACCGGGGCGACGGCGCCTTCGGCCAGTACTGCATCGTCATGCCCGAGCAGGACGCCGTCGTCGCCATCACCAGCGGGGTGGGCGACATGCAGGCGGTACTGAACCTCGTGTGGGAGCACCTCCTCGGGGGGATGAAGGACGGCGCCCTCCCCGCGGACGACGGCACCCGGGAGCGTCTGGAGAAGAAGATGGCGAGCCTGCGGCTGCCGCCCCCGGCCGCGAGCGCGGCGTCTCCTGTCGCCGCCGCGATCTCGGGCAACGTCTACGTCCTCCCGGAGAACGACGGCGAGATCGAGGCAGTGAGCCTGGAGGTCGGCGAGGAGACGACGCTCGTGCTCCGGATCGATGGCCGGGACTGGCCCCTGGCGTGCGGCTCGGGCGAGTGGCGCGTCGGCGGCCGCCTGCCCTTCGGGGGTCGGGCCATGGCCCGCACCGAGGAGCCGGTGGCGGCGACCGGCGCCTGGACCGACGACGCCACCTACACCGCGAAGGCCTGCTTCCACAAGACCCCGTTCTGCGCCACGTACGAGCTCGAGTTCGAGGGCGACGTCCTGCTCTTCGACGCCGAGATGAACGTGGGATTCGGGCCGACGGAGCGGCCGCTCCTCATCGGTCGGCAGGAACCGTAGCGCGCCGCCCGGAGCCAGTGCGCCCCCGAACCCGGACGGCTCCCGTCCTGCCCCTTCGCGGACCGCTCGTCGAGGCCCGCTTCCTCGAGCGGCCCAACCGCTTCATCGTCCACGCACGCCTGGCGAACGGACGGCGAGCCGTCGCCCACCTCGCCGACCCGGGACGACTCGTGGAGCTCCTGGTCCCGGGACGGCGTCTCTGGCTCCGCCCCGCCGCCGACCCCCTGCGGAAGACACGGTGGAGCGCGGCCCTGGTGGAATCCCCCGATGCGTCGGCCCTCGTCTCCGTCGACACCGCTCTCCCCAACCGTCTCATCGCCCGGGCCCTGGAGACGGAGGTGCTGGATGAGCTGAGGGGGTGGCGCCTCGAGAAGCGGGAGCACACCATCGGGCCCTCCCGATTCGACTTTCTGCTGCACCGGCGACGCGGGGGGCCCGGGCCGCGGCGGATGGCCCTGGAGGTGAAGAGCGTCACCCTCGTGGAGAATCGAGTGGGTCTGTTTCCCGATGCGGTGACCGCTCGCGGGACGCGGCACGTCCGCGAGCTGACGACCCTGCACCGCAGCGGGGAATGGGCGACGGCCGTTCTCTTCGTCCTCCAGCGGCCCGATGCCGACCGCATCATGCCCGACGCCGCCATCGACCCCGACTTCGCCGGGGCCGTCGCGGACGCCCGGCGCGCCGGGGTGCGCCTGTTGGGCCGGCGCTGCCTCGTCGACCTCGAGGGCGTCACGCTGGGTCCCGCCGTCCCCGTTCGCGTCCCCCGCTCCCGGTGAACGGCGGTTCCGGCAACGGGCCCGCTAGGCCGCAGCCTTCCTGGCGTCGAGCGCATCGGAGAGGTCGAGGAGCAGCCGCTTCCCGTCGCCGGACCACGCGCTGCCGTGCATGCAGGCCAGGGTGCGCGGCTCGGTGGCCGCGACCTTCTCGAAGAGCGCGCGGCTGCCCTCGGAGTGGGCGAAGTAGTCCATCCCTCCGCGCATCGCCTCGCTGGGACCGAGGATGTCGCCCTCTGTGAGGGGCGGGTTGTCGGCCCCGGGCTGGGTGAACAGGTCGCCGCAGAGCAGCGTGCTCGTGGTCTCCTCGAAGAGGTAGCCGCAGTCCCAGCCGTGGGGCAGGTGCGGGGTGTCGAGCCAACGGACGCGGGCCTGGCCCAGGCTCAGCACCTCCCCGTCGGCGAGGGGGCGCGAGGGACGGTCGGCGAAGTCGTCCACCGAGACCATCGCCGCGACGCGGCTGGACAGGGGCTGCGCCTTTGGAGCGACCGCGAGCAGCTCGTTGAGCCCTCCGCACTCGTCGGCCTCGAAGTGGGAGAGGCCCACCCACCTCAGCTTCTCCACCGGCATCACGGCGGCGATGGCCTCCCGCACGAGGGGAGACATCCGCCTCGGGCCCGAGTGGAAGAGCAGCGGCTCCTCGTCCGCGATGAGGTACTGGTTGAAGCTGAAGCCTCCCGGGAAGTCCTTGACTGGAGTGGAGATGCGGTAGATTCCCGGGGCGACCTCGTCGACGTGGGTTCCGCTTTGAGCGTTCGTGATCATCACATTCCTCCCTTGGTTCTACAGGGGGAGTGTCACGGGGGGGAGGGTCGTGACACCTCCCTGACGTGACCGTGATGGGTGATACGCTCACCGCATGGACGAGGCTGGACACGCGGGGGTGCCTTCCGATGGAGACCTCGCCCGGGTGGTGTCCGGGGGCGGGAGCGACGCGACGGAAGCGGAGGCGGAGCTCTTCCGGCGCCTCGCCCCGCGCGTCCGTCTCTATGGCCTCCGTCACCTGCGCGACCCTGCTGCCGCCGACGACCTCGTTCAGGAGGTCTTCGTGCTGACCCTGGAGCAGCTGAGGGCGGGACGCGTTCGGGAGCCGGACCGGCTGGCGTCCTTCGTGTTCGGGACGTGCCGCCTGGTGGTCCGCAACCTCCGTCGCGGGCAGAAGCGCCGTGAGGACCTGCTGGACCGGTTCGCCGGCGTCTTCCCGCGCCGGGCCGAGACCGACCTGCTGCTCCTGGACCAGAACCGGTTGCGTGCGTGCCTGGAGGGGCTGGGCCCGCGAGAGCGCACCGTCCTCGTTCTCACGTTCTTCGCCGAGCAGCCCTCGAGCGAGATCGGGGCACGCCTGTCGCTCAGCTCCGAGAACGTCCGGACGATCCGGCGCCGGGCCTTCGTGAGCCTGCGCGATTGTGTCCTGGGGACCGCGGCGTGACCGGCACGTGCACCACTCCGGTGACGGACGAGAGCCTCCTCGCCTGGTGGGCGGGCGAGCTCTCGGCCTCGGAGCAGGACCCGCTCGAGGAGCACCTGCTCTCCTGCGCCGAGTGCGCCCGCCGGGGGGAGAGCCTGGCCGCCGTCGCCGAGGGCGTCCGGGGCCTCGTCCGCACGGGAGAGCTGCCCGCCGTCCTGCTGCCGGCCGCGATCGAGCGCCTGCAGGAGGAGGGTCGGCGGATTCGCGAGTACCGCGTGCCCCCCGGCGGGGGCGTCCTGTGCACCGTGGGGCCCGACGACGACGTGGTGCTCGCCCGGCTCGAGGCGGACCTCGGCGGCGTTTCCCAGCTCGATCTCGTCATCTGCATCGACGACGGACCGGAGCAGCGACTCCCCGATCTCCCCTTCGACCCCGCCGGCGGCGAGCTCGTGTTCGCCCCCTCGGCGGACACCCTCCGCGCGATGCGCGCTCACGTTCAGCGGTTGCGGCTCCTGGCCGTCGACCCCCAGGGCGAGCGGGTCCTCGGGGAGTACACGTTCGACCACACGCCCTGGCCCGAGCCCTGAGATCTAGTCGCTCGCCCCCACCGCGACGAGGTGGGTGCGGGTGCGGAAGTAGAGCGTGCCCTCGGAGATGGCGGGTGAAGCCATCGTCACCTCGTCGAGGGCGTTGGTGGCCAGGAGCTCGTACTCCGGGCCGGCCCTCACGACGTAGACGTCGCCGTCCTCGCTGGTGAAGTAGACCTTGCCGTCGGCGGCCACGGGCGAGGCGGTGAAGCCGCCCCCACCCCGGCCGAGGCGCTGCTGGTACTTCCGGTCTCCGGTCTTCGCGTCGTACACGCTCAGGACCCCGTTGTCGCGGCAGTTGTAGAGGTAGTCGCCGTAGACCAGGGGGGTCTGCATGTAGGCCCCGCCCCGGGGGATGCTCCAGGAGATGTGGTCGTTCGACGTCTCCCCGTCACCCAGGGAGATGTCGCCTTTCGCGTCAAGACGGACGGCGTAGATGGGAGAGTCGCTGCCGTGGGCGTTGGTGAGGAAGACCAGGTCGTGGGCGACGACCGGGCCCGGGACCGGGATGTCCCCTCCCCCGCTGAGCCTCCAGACCTCCTTGCCGGTGGTGGCGTCGTAGCCCCCGGCGTGCTTCCAGCCATTCACCAGGAGGAGCTTCCGGTCGCCGACCTCGTGGACGGTGGGCGTGCTCCAGGTGGGGACGTCGTCCCGGGGGGTCCGCCAGATCTCGTCTCCCGTCTCCAGGTCGAAGGCGGCGAGGAAGGGGTCGTTGAGGACGTCGCACTGGATGTAGACGACACCGTCGTGGACGATCGGCGAGCTGGCGAAGCCCCACTGGGCGTCGGGGGCCACGAAGAACGCCGCGTCCAGGGGGCCGAAGTCCTTCTTCCAGAGGAGCTGGCCCTCCAGGTCGTAGCAGTAGAGGCCCTCCGACCCGAAGAAGGCCACGACCTTCTCACCGTCCGTCGCCGGGGTCGGGTTGGCGAGGGTGGCCTTGGGGTGGCGCGGACGCCGGGGCACGCCCTCGTGGGCCGTCCGCTCCCACCGGACCTCCCCGCTCTTCCTGTCGATGCGGTAGACGACCCAGCGGTGCACGGGCTCGTCGGGGACCGGGTCGATGGAGCCGTAGAGGCCCACCTTGAGAAAGGAGCCGCCCTCGGTGTTGACGGCGGAGGTCACGAAGACGCTGTCCCCCCAGACGATGGGCGAGGAGTGGGCGAGGCCGGGGATGGGCGTCTTCCAGAGGACGCCCCTCCCGCTCTCCAGGTCCCAGGTCGCGGGGGTGGCGTGTCCCTCGGCGACCCCGCGGGCGTGCGGCCCACGGAAACGGGGCCAGTTCTGAGCGGGCTCCTCCGCGTATCCCGCGCCGGAAACGAGGACGGCCGCGGTCACCACGGCGGCGTTCAAACGCATGGACCTTCTCCTCTTCGGTGAGCTCGTTCCCCCATTCAAACACAGGTCGCGAGGCGGTTATACTCGAAGTTTGCCCCAGACCAGCCAGCCCGGAGGCTACGGGTGGGCGGATCGACATCCGCGGCCAGAAGCACGTGTTTGCGATCGGAGATGCCCCCGCGTCCTGATCCAGCGATCCGGAGAACGCGAAACGACATGAGCGCACGAACCAGGAAGATCTTCGTCCCTTGCCTCGCCCTGACCGCCATGCTGGTAGCGTGGCCGGGCGTCGCTCAGGAAGAGCAGGAGAAGGACAGCACCGCCAAGGAGGAGACCCCGCGCTTCGAGGCCGAGGTCCGGGTGGAGGCCGAGCCCCACCCGGCCCCGCCGCCCAGCACGGCCGCGACCCGCCTCCCGGTCGCGGTCCGGGACCTCCCCGTCAGCGTCGCGGTGGTGCCCGAGCACCTCTACGAGGAGCAGACGGCAAACATCGTGGGCGACGCCCTGAAGAACGTGAGCGGCGTGAACGTGGCCACCGGCTTCGGGGTCTTCGACTTCTTCGTCATCCGGGGCTTCGACTCGCTGAGCAGCGGGCTGGTCCTCACCGACGGGATCCCCGAGCCGGAGTCGACCTTCTACCCGCTGTACAACGTGCGCCAGGTCGAGGTCCTCAAGGGCCCGTCCAGCTTCCTCTACGGGGGGAATCCGCTGTCCGGGGCGGTGCAGCTCGTGCGCCGCCACCCCGTCGCGAAGACCTTTGCCGACGTGACCCTGGGCTACGGCCGCTACGGAACCTTCGAGGCCTCTCTCGACGGCAACGCGGCGACCGGTGACGGGAAGCTCGCCTTTCGTCTGAATGCCAGCACCCAGGGCAGCGACAACTACCGCGACATCGGGGACGGCTCGATCAAGGCCGTGAACCCCACCCTCACCTGGCACCCCGACGACCGAACCCGCCTCGGCCTCGATTTCGAGTACGTGGAGAGCCGGTTCCCGCCGGACTCGGGGATCCCGTTCGTCGGGCAGGAGAACCCGGAGCTCGCGCCGGTGCCGCGCACGAGTTCCTACCAGTCCCCCTTCGACGGCTCGACCCAGGATGTCTACCGTTTCCGCTTCCTCGCCGAGCGTGAGATCGCAGACGGCCTCACCCTGCGGAATCGCCTCTACTACACCGAGCTCACCTGGGACTCCGACGGCACCCTCGTGATCGGCGCCTTCCCCGGACCGGACGGCCGCCTGCTGGTGGGACGCAGCCTCGCTCTGCTCGACGATCGGCAGGAGCTCCTGGGCAACCAGCTCGAGCTGAACGCCGGCTTCGGGACCGGCTCGGTCCGCCACGATCTCCTGGTCGGGGTCGAGCTCTCGAGTCTGAAGGACCGCTTCAACCAGGAGGTCGGCTTGCTCCCCCCGATCGACCTGCTCGAGCCGGTGGAGACCGCCCAGCCGCCCGTCATCACCGTCCCCCCGTACGCGCAGGCCGGCGACTCACGCAGCCTGGTGATCGCTCCCTACGTGGTCGACCGCCTCCGCTTCTCGCCGAAGCTGCAGGCCTTCGTCGGGGCCCGGCTCGACGTGCTGGACTACGAGGACGCCGTCAACGACACCGAGCGGGAGAGCACCCGCCTCAACCCGCTCCTCGGCCTCGTCTTCTCCCCCACCAGCGCCCTGTCACTGCACGGGAGCTGGGGCACGGCCTCGGCGCCTCCCTCGACCCAGGTCGTGGGCGCGCGGGATCCGGAGGAGAGCTGGCAGGCCGAGGTCGGAGCGAAGCTGACCTTCCTCGACGGCAGGGGCTTCGCCGGCCTGGCCCTGTACGACCTCCGCCGGGAGAACATCGCCATCCCCGACTCCACGGGGATCACCCGGCAGGACGGCGACCAGCGCTCACGGGGCCTCGAGGTGGACCTGACCATCGAGCCGTTCCGGGGCTGGAGCGTCCAGGGCACCTACGCCTTCACCGACTCGACGCTCACCCGCTTCGCGGAGATCGTCCAGCTTCAGCCACCCGACTTCATGGTGGTCGACCACTCGGGAAACACCGCCCCCTTTGCCCCGCGGCACCTGCTCGGCGCCTGGGTGTCGAAGCGGTTCGACCTCGGGCTGGGGCTCGCCCTCGGCTTGCGTCACGTGAGCGAGCAGCTCATCGCTCCGGACAACTGGGCCAGGATCGACGCCTACACCACGCTGGACGCGGCGGTGTCCTACACCAGAGCGCGCTGGGGTCTGCGCGTCCACTTCCGCAACCTCACCGACACGGAGTACGAGACTCGGGGCTTCGGATCGGCCTCGGCCATTCCGGCCCGCCCCTTCGAGGTCCGGGCACGCCTCGAGCTCGGGTTCGGGAGGCGCTGACCGGCCGAGGGGTCCACGCTGGCTTCGCGCCGCTCCCCGTAGTTGCCTGACGACTCTCATGGATCGGAGTCTGCCCATGAGACCGGGGACCACCCACGCCCGGCGCACCCTGGTCGGCCTGTTCGCCGTCGCTAGCCTCGAGCTTCCGCTGTCGGGGACCGGACGCCCGATGAGGTTCGCGCGCACCCCGTACGGGTGCGACCGGGCGCTCCAGCTCTCCGGGAGCGCGGCCCGCCAGCCGGGCCCGCGGTCACGGTGTAAAGACGGCGGCCTCTCCTCGCTCCCGGGCCAGCTTCTCCAGCTTCTCCACGATCTTGTCGCGTCGCTTCAGCAGGTCCTTGACCGAGCCCTTGCCGAAGAGCCACGGCTTCAGCTGCTCGTCGAGGGTCGCCTCGTCGAGAGCCTTGACGGCCTCATAGAGCGGTCGATCGACGGCACTGATCTCGTCCAGGAACGGCGTCTCGTTCTTCATGAAGGCTCGCGAGTGGTCGATGAGGATCATGTTCCAGTCCTCGTCCACCAGCATGTTCCCGGCGTTGCGGTCGATATTGGCGATGAGGGCGTCGAAGACCCGCTGGCGCCGCACCTGCCGCGCCCACTCGTAGGGACGGGGGGGAACCTCGGCGCCGACGTCGGACAGGAGGCGGGTCCGGTCGATCCACAGCTGGACCGAGGCCAGGTCACCCTCGATCCGGCGCTCCACCGTCACCGGGACCATGTCGAGGCGGAGAATGCGGTCGAGCACGTAGGCTGCGACCTCCGCCTGGTAGCTCTCCCAGAACCCCTTCATGCGTTTGCGGGGAAGGACCTTGACGATGGCGCTCGCGGCCACGCCTCCCGGCCTGAAGAAGGCCCTCCGGGGTTTGGTGACACCCTGGCCCACGTCTTCGATCCGGTCGATGGGAGCGGTGCGCAGGCAGTCCTCGTAGTCGCTCCAGCGGCCGATCCAGAATCTTGCACTGACGCCGGAGGTCGGCGCGTCCTCCGCCGCCGCGAGCGGAGGGACCGCGAGACAGAGGACGAGTGTGGCGCCGGCAGCCAGGCTTCGGACCATGACGTTACCCCCCGTGTCCGGGCGCCCGGTTCACCGCGTGCACACCGGACCCCACGCAGGGGAGTACGACGTTTGACGCCCGGGGTTCCGCCCCGGGGCCGAGAAGAGCCGGCCGCGCTGACAACAAGACCTGGTGACCGGCCGCGACGTCCATCGACGTGGACGAACGCGGCGAGTCGACCTGTCGTGGCGGCTCTCCGGGCCACCGCTCCAAAAGTCCAACGGGCTGGACTCGACGTCGAGCGGGAGGCTGGGGACGCCGACTACTCGGAGATGCGGTACAGGTAGCGCTGGCCCCGCAGGTACAGCTCGGAGTCCACCGCCACCGGGGACGCGTCGAAGCCGTCCTCGAGGACGTTGGTGGCCAGGACCTCGAACTCGGGGCCGCGCCGGATCACCGCGGTCGTCCCTTCCCGCCCGGCGACGTAGATGCGTCCGGCCGCCCCTATCGGCGACGCGTAGACGTTGGGCACGTCGGTGATCCGCTCGGGGCCGTAGAGCAGCTTGCCGGTCCGCGCGTCGAAGCACGAGAGCAGGCCCTTGCGATCCTTGAGCAGGTAGAGCTCGTTCCCGTAGAGCAGGGGTGAGGGCACGTAGGGCGTGTCCCGGTCGTGCGACCAGGCGATGGCCGGCGAGCCGGAGATGTCGCCCTTCGCCTCCGCGAGCTTGATCGCCAGAAGCGCGTTCCCGCGAAAGCCGCTGGTCAGGAAGACGAGGCCGTCCTGGTACACCGGCGTGGGGATGGCGTTCTGGGTCATCCCGGGCGTCTCCCAGACGATGTCACCCGTCTCCGCGTCGTAGCTGCGAACCTTGTTGGTGGCGCTGGTGATGACCTGCGTGCGGCCGTCGTGCTCCACGAGGAGAGGGCTGGCCCACGAGGTGCCCTCGTCACGGCTCTGGCGCCAGACCTCGTCACCGGTCTTTCGGTCGAGGGCCACCAGGAACGACTCTCCCTCGTGATCCCACTGCACGAAGACGCGATCCTTTCCCAGGGCCGGGGAGCTGCCCTCCCCGAACGCCATCTTGATCGTCATGTCCCCGAGGTCGTTCTCCCAGAGGAGCTCCCCGTCCATGCTCAGCGCGTACAGGCCCTGGGAGCCGAAGGAGGCGATCACGACCTCACCGTCGGTGACCGCCGACGCCGAGGCCCAGCTCCCGGTCGCGTGGGTCCCCTCGTGGGGCGGAGACTCGCGCACCACGCGCTTCCACAGCGTCGTCCCGTCGCTGCGGCGGAGGGCGAGGACCGTGTACTGCTGGACCTCGTCGGCGTTCTGGACCGCGTTCCGTTGCCAGTCGGGCCGGGGCTCGGCCGGCTCGGGCACCTCGACCCGCGCTCCCGTCGGCACCGCGGTCAGCACGAGGATGCGGTCGTCCCAGACGACCGGGGTGGCCGAGCCCTTGCCCGGGATCTCCACCTTCCAGCGAACGTTCTTCGTCTCGCTCCACTCGACCGGGGGTGTCGCATGGGACGCCACCCCGGTCATGAGTGGCCCACGCCACCGGGGCCAGTAGTGCTCGGCCTCCAGGGCCTCGCCACCCACGGACGAGCCCGGGATCGCCACTGAGGCCGCCAGGGTCACGAGGAAGACAACCAGCCCGCGGTTTCGCACAGCGCTGCTCCTCTCTTTACTGAATCAGCTGACGACAGACTACCGCCCGCCGACCCCGTGGGCAAGGCGCGCTCCAACCGGGGATTCCGGCCGTGGGGGGACTCGGCCGGGCTCGTGGGGCTCGGCAAGGGGTGGGGCGGGTCGCTACTGGCGCGGCTCGGACGGGGGCTTGCCGGCGGCGGTGGGGCTCACGTCGACGACCTCGGGCGGGCCCTGCCGCCGCGTCCGCCAGGTTCCCACCAGGAAGGTGAGGAGCGCCAGCATGATCTCGTCGACGAAGGGGATCGGGTCCGGAATGATCGTGTCGGCGATGAAGACCGCGGCGAGCAGCACGAACACCCACGGGTACCTGAGGCGTCCGACCAGGCTCCCGACGATCTCCTGAACCGGGCTGCGTATCGGTTTCGGCATGACACCGGGATCATACACAGGAAGGTCGCCTGAGTGATGGGCCAGCGGACGTCACTCAGGCGACGAGCCCGAGTCCGGAAACCGACGGACAGGGCGGACTCGAGCTTTCAGGAGCTCGGCGCCCTTCTCCGCGATCATGACGGTGGCAGCGTGGGTGGCCCCGCTCAAGAGGGTGGGCATCACCGAGGCGTCGATGACACGCAGGCTCTCGACGCCTCTCACCCGCAGCTCCGGGTCGACGACCGCGAGCGCGTCGGTCCCCATTCGACAGGTCCCGACGGGATGGAAGAACGTGCCCACGTGGGCACGGATGTAGTCGGTCAGGGCGTGGGGTTCCCAGCCCTCGGGTCCCGGGCCGAGCTCCTCGCCCCGGAACTCTGCGAGCGCCTGGGCGGCCCCGATCCGGCGCACGACACGGAGCCCCTGGACGAGCCCGTCCAGGTCCTGCTCGCTGGCCAGGTAGTTGACCAGGATCGCCGGCGCCTGGGTCGGATCGGAGGACCGCAGACGGACCGAGCCCCGGCTGGCTGGATGCATCAGCGCGACGTGGATGCTGAAGGTGTCGGCGGCGGGGTCGGTGGTCGGCATGATCTGGAGCCCGGGCGCGGGGTCGCCCGGGGCGAGACGGACGAAGGCCCCGGCCCCGATGCCGTTGCTCGACAGCGGTCCCGTCCGGCTCGTCGCGTACTCCTGCTCCGCCTCCTCGCGCTGCGCATCGGACAGACCCAGGGGCTTGCGCGAGGCCCAGGTCGCCGCGACGCGCGGGTGATCCTGGAGGTTCTCCCCCACCCCGGGCAGGTCATGGACGACCGGGAGTCCGAGCGCGCGGAGCGCATCGGCGGGACCGACGCCGGACAGAAGGAGCAGCTGGGCCGAGCCGATGGTGCCGGCGGAGAGGACGACCTCGCGCGCGACGCGGACCGCGTGCGTGCGGCCCCCCTGGACGTACTCCACTCCCACCGCGCGACGCCCCTCGAAGAGGACGCGGGTCGCGCGGGCGTGGCTCTCGACGGTGAGGTTGGCCCGGTCGAGGGCGGGCCGCAGGTAGGCGTCGGCCGCCGAGTGCCGCTGCCCGTCCCTCTGGTTGAGCTGATACAGGCCCACTCCTTCCTGCCGGGCGCCGTTGAAGTCCCCGTTCGCCGGGAGGCCGGCCTGGTGCGCGGCCTCGAGGAACGCCTCGGAGATCGGTGAGACCCATCGGGGGTCGGCCACGTTCTGAGGCCCGCCCACACCGTGGTACTCCGAGGGGCCGCGTTCCTGGTTCTCGGCCCTCTTGAAGTACGGCAGGACGTCGTCGTAGCCCCAGCCCGGGTTCCCGAGCCCCTCCCAGCGGTCGAAGTCCGACGCGTGGCCACGGACGTAAACCATGGCCGATATGGTCCCGCCGCCGCCCCACCCCCGGCCCCGCGGCAGGGCGATCTCCCGGTCGTTCAGCTGGGGCTCCGCCTCCGTCGAGTCGCCCCAGTTGAAGGGCGTGGCGAGGAGCTGGCGAAAAGCCGAGGGCCGGTGGATTCTCGGATCGTCGTCCGGGCCGCCGGCCTCGAGCACGAGCACGCGCGTCGCCGGATCCTCGGTCAGGCGGTGGGCCAGCACGCTGCCGGCCGCCCCGGCCCCGACGACGACGTAGTCGAACGGAGCCCCCCTGCTCTCCGTGGTCACGCCGCCGGCACCGGGGGCCAGAAGGAGGACGGCGCTCAGCAGGCCTGTCGTCGTACGTCCGGGGAGCAGCTCTCCGGAAGGACAGCGGGGCTGGGTCATAGCGCCCAAAAGGGTACCTCGGGACGGGCATCTCACCCGATGCGGTATAAAGGAAGATCGGTCAACCAGAGAGCGGGAGGGAAAGTGGGCTCGACCAGTCAAGTCGATCTCGGGGCCCGGATCCAGGCAAGACGGGAGGAGCTCGATGCCTGGGTGCAGGAGGTGGTGGGCTGGCACTTCGACCCGGCGACGGGGACGCCCTTCTGGCTCGACTTCGCGAAGCGAGCGGGGTGGGACCCCCGCCAGGAGGTGAAGGGCTACGGCGACCTCGCGCGGTTCGGCAACTTCCAGGACGAGTGGCTGCGCGGGGGGCCGGTGCGGAAGTGGGTGCCGCTGGGCTACGCCGGCCGGCCGGTCTCGATCTTCGAGACCGGGGGCTCCACCGGGGTGCCCAAGGCGCGCATCAGCATCGACGACTTCCGCATCGACTACGAGCAGTTCAGCGCGACCCTTCCCGACGAGTTCTTCCCGAAGGGTGCCGACTGGCTTCAGCTCGGGCCCACCGGGCCCCGCCGCCTGCGCCTCGCCGTGGAGCACCTCTGCCAGTTCCGCGGCGGCATCTGCTTCCAGGTCGACCTCGACCCCCGCTGGGTGATCAAGCTCGTCAAGGCCGGCGAGATGCGGGAGATGGAGCGGTACAAGCAGCACGTGATCGACCAGGCCCTGACCCTGCTGAAGGCCCACGAGAACATCCGGTGCCTCTTCGCCACGCCCAAGCTCCTCGAGGCCCTGTGCGAGAAGGCCTCGCTCAAGAAGCTCGGGATCACCGGGGTGTTCTGCGGGGGAACCGAGATGACCCCGCAGTTCCACCGCTTCGCGGTGGAGGAGCTGATGGAGGGCGCCTACTTCGCCCCGACCTACGGCAACACGCTCATGGGGTTGGCCGTGCACCGGCCCCGGGGGCCCGAGGACCCGTGGGACGTCGTCTACTACCCGCCGGCCCCGAGGGCGATGATCGAGATCGTGGATCCCGACGACCCCGAGCGGGTGGTGGAGTACGGGGAGACGGGCCGCGGGCGCCTGACCACGCTCACGAAGGAGTTCTTCATGCCCCGCTTCCTCGAGCGTGACGAGGCGGAGCGCGAGCCCCCCTGCGAGCTCTACCCCTGGGACGGGGTCCGCAACGTCCGGCCCTTCACCCAGCTCCAGACCACGGTGGTCGAGGGGGTGTACTGATGCTCCACCTGCCCATCCTGCGGGCGGGTCGCCCGTACCGGAGCGTGCAGTCGATCCGGGTCCCGCACTTCCGGACGAAGGAGACCTTCGTCGAGCTCTCGGAGGCCAACGCCGGCCTCGTCCGTCGCGACCTCCTCGACGCCGGGCAGGACGCGATGCGGGCCTCCCTCGACGGCTTCACGACCGCGCGGCTCGTGGAGATCAGCGCCCGGGCCGCCGACGCCTTCATGAGCACCACGCTGCCAGTGGGCGAGGAGGCCCAGACTCCCGACGACTACGTGCGCCAGCTCTCGGCAACCACCGGACTCCCCCACGTCCTCGTGCGTCGGAACATGGAGAAGATCCGGGGCGTGCTGGCCGGCGCGAGAACGGTGATCGACGGCCTCACCCGGGGCCTCGACCTCGGCGTCCTGGACCGCGGTCAGGGCGTCGTGGACGGCCACGCCCTCAGCTTCGTGCAGAGCTCCCCCACGCTGGGCGTGGTGCTGCCGAACAACTCCCCTGGCGTTCACGCCCTGTGGGCTCCCACCATCGCCCTGAAGACCGCCCTCGTCCTCAAGCCGGGCAGCGCCGAGCCGTGGACGCCGTACCGGTTGATCCAGGCGTTCGTGAAGGCCGGGGCGCCCCCCGAGGCCTTCGGCTTCTACCCCACCGACCACGCCGGGGGCGGGGAGATTCTCCGCCGCTGCGGGCGGGGGATGGTGTTCGGGGACGTGGCCTCGACGCGGCCGTGGCAGGGTGATCCGCGGGTCGAGGTCCACGGCCCGGGCTACAGCAAGGTGCTCCTGGGGCCGGACTCGGAGGACGACTGGCGCACGCACCTCGACGTCATGGTCGCGTCGATCGCGGCCAACGGCGGGCGCTCGTGCGTGAACGCCTCCGGCGTCTGGACCACCGGCCAGGGCCGGGCGCTCGCCGAGGGCCTCGCGGAGAAGATGGCCGCGATCCGGCCCCGCGGGGAAGAGGACCCCGAGGCCGAGCTCGCCCCGTTCGCCAATCCCCGAATCGCGCACCGCATCTCGGCCATGATCGACCAGGACCTCCAGGTTCCGGGAGCCGAGGACGTGACCGCGCGTCACCGCGCCGGGGGCCGGGTCGTGGAGTGGGAGGGCTCGACCTACCTGTTGCCCACCGTGGTCCGGTGCGACTCGCCCGAGCACCCCCTCGCCAACCGGGAGTTCCTCTTCCCGTTCGCGTCGGTGGTGGAGGTCGCCGCCGAGGAGATCCCCGACGCCCTGGGTCCGACGCTGGCGGTGACCGTCCTCACCGAGGACGCGGCCCTGCGGCGTCGCATCCTCGCCTCGCCGTTGCTGTCGCGCCTCAACCTCGGGCCGCTCCCCACCTGGCAGGTGAGCTGGGACCAGCCCCACGAAGGGAATCTCTTCGAGCACCTCTGGACGCGGCGGGCACTCCAGGGACTGCCGGGAGCCGCGTGAGCGAAGGAGGCCCTTCAGAATGACGACCTCAAGGGGACTGCGCCTGTGGCCGGCCGCCCTGATTCTCGTCGGGGCGGCGGCGGTCCTCGCCTGGGTGTGGGCCTCGGCCGACTCGCCGGTGGCCATGACGAAGCCCACCGTCACCGTCGTGACCGCGATCCTCACGACCCTGCTCCTGCTGGTCTGGTGGCTGCTCCTCTCCCGGGCCCCCTGGTGGGCGCGGCTGGCGGCCGCCGTGGTCGTCGCCGTACTGGGGTGGAGTGCCGGTCGTTTCGTCGAGATGCGCGGCTTCTCGGGCGACCTGGTGCCCCAGGTCGCCTGGCGCGGCGCGGGCGAGCCGGCGCCACCCCTCGAGACCGGCGCCGCGGCCACGGCGGAAGCGGTGGGCCTCGGGTCCACCGAGTCGGTCGGGAGCGAGGGTGAGATCACGCCGGGTGAAGCGGCGACGGCGCCGGCTTCTGCCGCCGGGGCCAGCGCCGGCCCCTCCTTTCCCCAGTTCCTGGGGCCGAACCGGGACGCCACTCTCACCGGGGTCCACCTCGCCCGCGGATGGGACGCCCACCCTCCGGTCGAGGTCTGGCGTCGCCCCATGGGGACGGGCTGGGCCGGCTTCGCCGTGGCCGACGGGCTCGCGGTCACGCAGGAGCAGCGCGATGGTCGAGGGATCGTCGTCGCCTACGACCTGGAGACGGGGGTGCTCCGGTGGAGCCACCCGGGGGGTGTCGGCTTCCGGAGCACCCTGGCCGGAGACGGGCCGCGCGCCACACCCACCCTTCACGAGGGCCGCGTCTACGCCTACGGCGTGGACGGGTGGCTGCGCGCCCTCGACCTGGCCACCGGCCGGCTGCTCTTCGAGCGGGACGTGCTGGGGGAGAACAACGGGAGCGCGCCGCAGCACGGCATCGCGTCGTCGCCGCTGGTGACCGACGGCATGGTGGTCGTGGTCGCCGGCGGACCCCACGGGCGGTCCCTGGTGGCCTACGACGCCCTCACCGGCGAGCCCCGCTGGTCCGGCGGGGACGCCGGGGCCGGGTACAGCTCGCCGCTGGTGGCAACGCTGGCCGGGGTGCGGCAGATCGTGGTGTTCAACCTGGCGGGCCTGGTCGGCCACGATGTCGGGACGGGAGAGGTGCTCTGGACCGACCCCTGGCCGGATCGCCCGGAGAAGGTGGCCCAGCCGGTGGTCCTCGGGGACGACCGCGTGTTCGCGTCCATGGGCTACGGGATCGGCGGGCGGCTGGTGCAGGTCGTCCGCGGGGAGGACGGCGGCCTCGAGGCCAACGTCCTCTGGGCCACTCCACGGCTCAAGGCGAAGTTCACCCAGGTGGTCGAGCACGGGGGCTTCCTCTACGGTCTCGACGAGGGCGTCCTGGTGTGCCTCGATCCTGCGGACGGCGAGCGCCGCTGGAAGAAGGGTCGCTACGGGCACGGCCAGGTCCTCCTCGTGGACGACCTTCTGCTCCTCGTGGCCGAGAACGGCGAGCTGGTCCTGATCGACCCCAGCCCCGAGGGGCTCACCGAGATCGCGCGCCACTCGGCGGTCTCGGGCAAGACCTGGGCGACGCCGGCCCTGGCCGGGGATCTCCTGATCGTCCGCAGCGAGGCCGAGGCCGCCTGCTTCCGCCTGCCCACCGAGAAGGGCGCCTAGCCGGATGCGAATCCTTCAGATCACCGCGGGCGCGGCCGGCATGTACTGCGGCAGCTGTCTGATGGACAACGCTCTCGCGGCGGAGCTCCGAGCCAGGGGTGAGGACGTGCTTCTGCTCCCGGTGTACACGCCGACGCTCACGGACGAGGTCAACGTCAGCGACCGCCACGTGTTCTTCGGGGGCATCAGCGTCTATCTCGAGCAGAACGTGCCGCTCTTTCGGAAGACTCCGGCGTTTCTCGACCGGCTCTGGGACGCCGTGCCCGTGATCCGGGCCGCCACGTCCCGGGGGATCAAGGTCTGCCCCGAGTCCCTCGGGGAGCTGACCGTCTCCACGCTCCAGGGCGAGGAGGGGAACCAGGCCAAGGAGTTCAAGAAGCTGCTCGGGTACCTGGACCACCTGCCGTCCTTCGACCTCGCCATCGTCCCCAATGCCCTCCTCATCAGCCTGGCCCCGGCCCTGCGTCGGGAGCTGAAGCAGCCGATCGTCTGCACGCTCCAGGGCGAGGACCTCTTCCTGGAGGGCCTGCCCGACGAGCACCGGGAGGAGTCCAGGGCGCTCATTCGCCGGCACGCCGACGCGGTGGACGCCTTCGTCGCGACGAGTGACTATTACGCCGATTTCATGGCCGGCTACCTCGCGATCGACCGCGCGAAGGTCCACACCGTCCCCATCGGCATCAACCTCGAGGGACACGGAGGCCCGAGAGACGAGGCGAGCGGGCCCTTCACCATCGGCTACTTCGCCCGGGTCGCACCCGAGAAGGGCCTGCACCTCCTGGTCGACGCATACCGCATCCTCCGCCAGGAGCGGGGCCTCACGGACGCGCGCCTCGAGGCGGCCGGCTATCTCCTCCCCGAGCACCAGGGGTACCTCGACGGGATCCGGGGCCGTCTTCGAGGGTGGGGCCTCGACCGCGAGTTCCGGTATCACGGGACCCTCGATCGCGAGGACAAAATCGCGTTCCTGAAGACCCTGGACGTCATGTCGGCCCCGAGCCCGTACGCCGAGCCCAAGGGGCTCTACGTCCTCGAGGCCCTGGCCAATGGAGTGCCCTGCGTCCAGCCACGCCACGGGGCGTTCCCGGAGGTGCTCGACCGGACGGGCGGGGGCGTGCTGTTCGAGCCCAACAACCCCGCGGACCTGGCCGACCGCCTCCTCGAGCTCGCGTCCGACCGCGAGGCCACCCGCGCCCTCGGCCTCCGCGGCGCCGAGGGCGTCCGCGAGCACCACTCCATCGCCCAGATGGCCACCCGCGCCCTCGCAGTCTACGAAGGGGTCAGGTCTTGAATGTAGCATTCCGTCCTCTGGAGGGGACGTTTTCCCGCTGCAATGCAACATTCGGGACCTGACCCCTTATCCGGAGAGGTGGGATGCTGAAGGTTGAGACGGTGTCGAAGCAGTTCGAGACGGGGGCGGGGACGCTCCCGATACTGGACGGGGTCTCGTTCTCGAAGGGGCCGGGGGAGGCGTTGTGCATCATGGGGCCCTCGGGAAGCGGGAAGAGCACGCTGCTCCACATCCTGGGGACGCTCGAACCACCCACCAGCGGAGAGGTGACCCTCGACGGGCGCGACCCGTTCCAGCTTCCGGAGCCGGAGCTCGCGACCTTTCGCAATCACGAGATCGGGTTCGTCTTCCAGGAGCACTTCCTCCTGCCCCAGTGCTCGGTCCTGGAGAACGTGCTCACCCCGACCCTGGTCGGCGAAGGCAGCGGCGCCCACGAAACCCGCGCAAGAGAGCTGCTCGACCGGGTGGGCCTGGGCGAGCGCCTCGACCACCGGCCGGCGGAGCTCTCGGGGGGCGAGAGGCAGCGGGCCGCCCTGGCCCGCGCCCTCGTCCTGAAGCCGCGCCTCGTCCTGTGCGACGAACCCACCGGCAACCTCGACGCGGCCGCCGCGGGAGCCGTGGCCGACCTGCTGCTCGAGCTGCACGCCGCCGAGCAGGCCATCCTGATCGTCGTCACCCACAGCGCGGCCCTGGCCGAGCGCTTCGAGGACCGACGGCGCCTCGCCCAGGGGCGCCTCGAGGCCGAGTGATGCAGACCCGCACCCTCCTGGCCCGCAGCCTCCGCCACTACTGGCGTCCCAACCTGGCCGTGGTGCTGGGGGTGGCGGCAGCCGCCGCCGTCCTCGGGGGCTCGCTGGTGGTGGGCGACTCGGTCCGGGGCAGCCTCGCGGACACCGCCCTGGCCCGCCTGGGGCGCACCACTCACGCGGTCGAGTCGACCGGGTTCTTCCGCGACCGTCTGGCCGCCGATCTCGACGCCCAGCCCGACTTCGCCGCGGCCTTCGACGCCGTCAGCCCGGTCGTGGTCCTGCGGGGCGTGGCCACCCACGCCACGAGCCGGCGCCGGGCCGGAGACGTCCTGGTCTACGGCGTCGACGAGCGCTTCTGGACCTTCCACGGCCTCGAGCCCCCGGAGCTCGACACACGCGACGCACTGGTGAGTGCCCCCCTCGCCGAGGAGCTCGGTGCCGGTGAAGGCGACGCCGTCCTCGTGCGTCTGCACGCCGCCTCCGACGTGTCGGGGAGCACGCTCTTCGGACGGCGCGACGACCCCGCCCTGGGAATGCGCCTCACCGTGAAGGGTGTGCGGACCCGGGAGGAGCTCGGCGAGCTGGCCCTGCGACCCCGTGCCGGCGGAGTGCGCGCGGTGTACGTGCCCCTCGGGACCCTGCAGCGAGCGGTGGACCAGGCGGGCCGCGCCAACGTCCTCCTCGTCTCCGCGAAGGCCGAGGACGCGGCCCCGGCCGACCTGGAGGCCGCGCTCTCCAGGGCGGTCGCCCTCGACGACCTGGGCGTGCGCGTGCGCGCGCGGCCCGAGGCGGGGGCGCTCCAGCTCGAGACCACGAACGCGCTGGTGGACGACGCGCTGGCCGAGACCGCCCGGACGGTGGCCGCCCGGCAGGGGCTGAAGGTGAGCGAGATCTTCGTCTACCTGGCCAATACCCTCCGCGTCGGTGAGCGGGAGGTGCCCTACTCGCTGGTCGCGGCCCTCGACCCGGAGACTCTCGGCGGATTGACTCGGGGCGAGGTCCCGTCGGGCGGCGAACGCCCGCCAATCGTCCTGAACGACTGGGCCGCCGCCGATCTCCACGCGAAGCCCGGGGACACGGTCACTCTCGACTATTTCCTCTGGGAGGAGGAAGGGCAGCTCACGACCGCGAGCGCGGACTTCGAGCTGATCGCGGTGACGCCCATGGCCGGCATAGCCGCCGACCGGAACCTGGTCCCGGAGTACCCTGGCATCACCGAGTCGACGCACGTGTCCGACTGGGATCCCCCCTTCCCGGTGGACCTGGACCGCATCCGCCCGAGAGACGAGGCCTATTGGGACGATCACCGCACGACTCCCAAGGCCTTCGTCCCCCTCGACGTCGGCCAGCGGCTCTGGGGCCACCGCCTGGGCCGCCTGACCTCGCTCCGCCTGACCCCGGAGTCCGTGGTCTCCCTGGGCGAAGCGCGGGAACGTTACGCCGCCGCCCTGCGCCGGAACGTGGGCGTCTCGGGCCGGTTCGTCGTGACCCCGGTGCGGGCCGCCGCCCTCGAGTCCGCCCGTGGCTCGACGGACTTCGGCGAGTACTTCTTCTACTTCAGCTTCTTCCTGGTCGTCGCGGCCCTGCTCCTGGCCGGTCTCTTCTTCCGTCTGGGACTCGAGCAGCGTCTGCGCGAGATCGGGCTCCTCGAGGCCCTCGGCTTCTCGGCGTCGCGCCTGCGGCGGTTGTACCTGGGCGAAGGCCTGGTGCTCTCCACCCTCGGGGGCGTCATCGGCATGGCCGGGGCCGCCGCCTACGCGGCCCTGGTGCTGTGGGGTCTCAGGAACCTGTGGACCGTCGACCTGGGCACCCGCGACCTCACGCTCCACCTCGGGTTCGTGTCTCCGCTCGTGGGCGCCATCGGTGCCACCCTGGCCGCGGTGGGCGCGGTGGCCTGGACGCTCCGAGACCTGCGCCGTCTCTCGCCCCGCAACCTGCTGGCCGGGGCCCTCGAGCCCTGGTCGGCCACGAAGGCCCGGGGTCGTGCCCTGGTGGCGTGGGGGCTGGTGGGTCTGGCCCTGGGTCTGATCGCCGCGTCGGCGGTCGGTGCGCTCTCCCAGACCGCCGGCTTCTTCGGCGCTGGCGGCCTCCTGCTCATCGCGGCTCTGCTCCTGACGCGGCGCGCTCTGGCCGGGCGCCCCCGAGCCGCCTCGGCCATCCGGAGCGTGCGGGCGCTCGGGGTGCGCGGGCTCACGTTCCGCCCGGGGCGGAGCGTCCTGTGCATCGCCCTCGTCGCCTTCGCCACCTTCGTGATCGTGTCGGTCGGGTCCTTCCGCAAGGACGGGGCCAGCGACGTGGCCAACCCTAAGGGCGAGAGCGGTGGCTATCGCCTGATGGCCTGGTCGCTGGTGCCGCTGCACCACGACCTGACGACAGAAGAGGGCCGCGCCGCCCTCGGCCTCGAGGACGTCGACCTCGACGAGGTGGACGTCGCCCGGTTCCGCGCCCGCCGGGGCGAGGACGCGAGCTGCCTGAATCTCTACCAGCCTCGCGAGCCGACGGTCCTCGCTCCGAGCGCGACCTTCCTCGAGGAGGAGCGCTTCCGCTTCCAGTCGACGCAGGCCGAAACCCCGGAGGAGCGTGCCAATCCCTGGACGCTGCTCGAGCGGGAGCGTGACGCCGACGGCGCGGTCCCGGTGATCGCGGACGCCGGCTCACTCACCTACATCCTCCACCACAAGCTGGGCGACGTGATGACCCTGGGCGACACCGGGGTCCGGGTGCGGTTCGTGGGGACCCTGGCCCCCGGCCTGTTCCAGAGCGAGATCCTCATGGGCGAGCGCCACTTCGTCGAGGCCTTCCCGGCGGAGAGCGGCTACGCCTTCTTCCTGGTCGACCTGCCGGCGACCCGAGAGGCCTCGGTGAGCGAGGCCCTCGAGTCCCGGCTGTCGGACTTCGGGTTCGACGTGAGCAGGACCGCCCAGCGCCTCCGCGACTACCACAGCGTGGAGAACACCTACATCGCCACCTTCCAGGCCCTGGGGGCCCTCGGGCTCCTCCTCGGCATCGTGGGCCTGGCCACCGTCCTCGTACGGAACGCGCTGGAGCAGCGGGGCGAGCTCGCCCTGCTGCGCGCGGTGGGCTACGGTCGCGACCACGTGACGCGCATGGTCCTGGCCGAGAACGCCGTCCTCGTCGGCCTGGGATTCCTGGCCGGGGCCGTCCCCGCGCTGGTGGCCATCGCCCCGGTGCTGCTCGAGCGCGGAGGCGGGCTGCCCCTGGGCCTCGTGGGCCTGCTCCTGCTCGCACTGATCGTGACCGGAGTCATCGTGTCCTGGCTGGCCGTCTCGTTCATCCAGCGACTTCCGCTGGTGGAGTCTCTTCGTGCGGAATAGGAGGACGCTCGTGAAAGGCCCACTCGTCGTCCTGGCCCTGCTGCTGGCCTCGGGGGGGGGAGCAGCCGACTGGCCCCAGTGGCGGGGCCCGGCTCGCGACGGGCGCATCACCGACCTGCAGACCCGGGCCGCGTGGCCGGAGGCGCTCGCGCCCGCCTGGAAGGTCACGGTCGGCGAGGGACACGCCTCACCGGTCGTGGCCGGCGACCACGTGTACGTCTTCTCCCGCGAGGGTGAGGACGAGGTGGTCCGGGCCCTGGAGCTCGCCTCCGGCCAGACGATCTGGCGGCAGGCCTACCCGGCGCCCTACGAGATGAACCCCGCCGCCCACGCGCACGGCAAGGGGCCCAAGGGGACCCCGGTGGTGGCCGACGGGCGGGTCTGCACGCTGGGCATCAGCGGGATCCTGTCCTGCTGGGACGCGGGCGACGGTCGACCGCTCTGGCGGAAGGAGTTCGCCTCACAGTTCTCCGCCACCTCGCCCCTGTACGGCACCGCGATGTCCCCGGTGGTCGACGGCGGGCGGGTGATCGCCCACGTGGGGGGGCCCGGTGACGGGGCGCTCACCGCCTTCGATGCCGCCACCGGGGAGGTCGCCTGGTCCTGGACGGGCGACGGGCCGGGCTACGCGTCTCCGGTCGTCGCGGAGATCGGGGGCGCGCGCCAGGTCGTGACCTTCAGCGAGTCGTTCCTCGTGGGGGTGTCCGCCGACGACGGCACCCTGCTCTGGCAGCTTCCGTTCACCACCTCGTGGGTGCAGAACGCGGTGACGCCCATCGTGCAGGGCGACACCGTCATCTACTCGGGTCTCGACCACCCCGTGCAGGCGGTCAAGGTCACGACGAAGGACGGCCGCTGGACCACCACACCGGCCTGGGAGAACGACGCGGTGGCGTGCTACATGAGCACGCCGGTGCTGGCCGACGGGCGAATCTTCGGCTTCTCACAGCGCAAGCACGGCCAGTTCTTCGCTCTCGACGCCGCCTCGGGCGAGACCGTCTGGCTCTCCGGGGGGCGGCAGGGCGACAACGCCGCAGTGCTGGCCGGGGGCGGGGTGCTGTTCCTGCTCACGAACGAGGCCACGCTGATCGTGGCGCCGCAGGCGGGTGAAGCCTTCGCTCCGAAGCGGACGTGGCCGGTTGCGGGGAGCCCCACCTGGGCGCACCCCGTCGTGCTGGACGAGGGCGTGCTGGTCAAGGACGTCGAGACGTTGGCGCTGTTGCGGTTCGAGGGCGGGACGGGGGCGGCCGGCATCGTGGCGCCGCCCCCCGCGGGCGAGAGGGAGACGACCGGCGCAGTGGCGCGGTCCCCCGCGGGCGAGACGGGGGCGGCCGACGCAGTGGCGCCGGCCCCCGCGGGCGAGAGGGAGACGACCGGCGCAGTGGCGCGGTCCCCCGAGAAAGGGGCTGAGATGAGCTGGATCTGGTTTGTCGTGGGAGCGGTGCTGTCCTGGGGCCTGTACGGACCGGTGCTGCACAAGGGGCAGATGGCCCTCGGCAACCCGCTGAAGGCGTTCCTCTTCGTGGGCTTCGCGTACTTCCTGGTCGGCGTCCTCGTGCCCCTGGCGAGCCTCGCCTCCCAGGGCCAGCTCAAGGGCTTCACCACCGCCGGCATGATGACCTCGACCTGGGCCGGCGTCCTCGGCGCCCTCGGCGCGGTGTGCGTCATCTACGCGTTCCGCGCGGGCGGGGCGCCGCTCTGGGTCATGCCCCTCGTCTTCGCGGGGGCGCCCATCGTGAACGTCCTCTACTCGATGTGGCAACACCCCCCGAAGGCCGCGCCCAGCCCCATGCTCTACGTGGGCTTCCTGATGGCCGCGGCCGGGGCCTACATGGTGCTCCACTACAAGCCGCAGGGTTGATCTCGCCCCGTACCGACGGTCAGCTCAGCCGGGCGTGGGCCGCTTCCATGAGCAGGAAGAAGGCCTGGCCCTCGGTGGCGCGACCCGGCGCGTCAAAGAAGGGAGCGCCGCACACGCCCTGGACATACCCTCGCGCGTCGACCTTGCCGTGCGCCGCCTCTCTCATCTCGAGGGCCCGCGGCAGGTAGCTGCGGGGCAGCCACCCCGACCGGACCCCCCTGAAGACGGTGTAGGCCGCCATCTGCGACAGGTTCGTCTCGACGAAGGTGTCCGGATCGTCGATCACATTGTGGAACAGGCCGTCCGGCCTCAGGTGGGCGAGGCAGCCGTCGAGGGTCTCCTTCGCGCGCCGCGCGAGGCGCTCCCGATCGGGGGCCAGACACTCCGGCACCGCGTCGACCACCCGGGCGAGACCCGCCATCGCCCAGCCGTTGCCCACCCCCCAGGCCTTTGCAGTGACGAACTGCTGTCGGCCCTCGTGCCAGCGGTGTGAGTGGAGCCGCCTCTCGGCGTTCCAGAGGCGCTGGCCCATGCCGTCGAGCTGGCGAACGGCCTCTTCGTGGTGGCCGGCCGCGGCGAGGAACGGGGGCGCCATGTACATCGAGTCGACCCAGATCTCCGGCGCGTTCAGGGTGTGGTAGAGCGTCCCGTCGGCGGCCCGCGGGGCCGTCTCGAGGAGGTAGGCAGCCATCCTCTCCGCGGCCTGCTTCAGGTCGTCGTCTCCGGTGCTGCGGGCGGCCCGTAGCACCGCCTCGCCGGAGGCCGCCGGGTCCGTGACGCCGTTGTCGGTGTACAGGACCGACAGGCGGCCCTCCTTTGTCTGGCGCAGCGCGGCTTCCTTCGCCATCAGGACGACCTGCTCGTCGTCGCCCAGCTCGAGGAAGGCCTGGGCGGCGACACCCTGCTCCCAGGACGCCCTCTGCATCGAGAGCATCGCGCGCTTCACCCGGGTGAGCATCTCGACATCGGGGAGCGGCGGCGACGCCAGCGTGGCGCTGACCGGCGCCGCAACGGCGGCGGCGGCGCCCTGGACGAATGAGCGACGCTTCATACAACCTCCTCCCTGCGAATCCAGATACTAGCGTGTTCGCCTGGGTTACCATCGTCACTTCCCACTTGGAGGTGAACCATGAGCGAGGCCGGGCACGGGCGCGGAGGCCGGACACGTGGGCGGGTGGCGGTGCTGGCCGCGCTGTGCGTCCTCGTCGGGGTCGCCGGCGCCAGCGGCCAGGAGGCGCTGACCGAGCACACGTTTGCACGCTCGGCCGGCGCCCCGGCGCCGAGCGCGGCGGTCGAGGACATGGCCTGGATGGCGGGGCACTGGATGGGCGAGGCGCTGGGAGGGACCGCCGAAGAGATCTGGAGCCCTCCTCGGGGCGGCGCCATGATGGGGATGTTCCGCCTGGTGAAGGACGGTGAGACGGTCTTCTACGAGCTCATGACGATCGTGCCGGAGGACGGCAGCCTCGTCCTCCGCCTCAAGCACTTCAACGCCGATCTCACGGGCTGGGAAGAGAAGGAGAAGACCGTCGACTTCCCCCTGGTCGCCGTCGCCGACGGAGCGTTTCACTTCGACGGACTCTCGTTCCGCCCCGACGGCGAAGACCACTTGCGGGTCCACCTGGCCATGCACGGGAAGGACGGGACGACGCGGGAGGAGACGTTCGTCTACACCCGCGTGCCGGCCACCGGACGGGAGCCCTGAGCACCGGCGCGGACGCGAGTGGCAGCCCCCCCCGGCGGACGGAGGGCCTCGCCCGGCTCCTCGCCCTCGTCGGTCCCGGCTTGCTGGTCGCCGCCACCGGGGTCGGGGCCGGCGACCTGGCGACGGCCGCCTTCACCGGCAGCCGGCTGGGCGTGGTGGTGCTCTGGGCCGTTCTCCTCGGGGCCTTTCTCAAGCTCGTCATGAACGAGGGGCTGGCCCGCTGGCAGCTCGCCACCGGCGAGACGCTCCTCGAGGGAGCGCTGCGGCGGTTCGGCCGCCCCGCCCATCTCGTCTTCGGGGCGTACTTCCTGCTCTGGAGCTTCTTCGTGGGTTCCGCCCTCATGAGCGCGTGCGGGGTCGCGGCTCACGCCATCGTCCCGGTCTTCTCGGACGCCGCGACGGGAAAGGTCGTGTTCGGAGTCGCGTCGAGCCTCCTCGGGGTGGCCCTCGTCCTCGCCGGAGGTTTCCCTCTCTTCGAGAAGGTGATGGGCCTCTGCATCGGGGTGATGTTCGTCACCGTGATCCTCACCGCGATCCTCCTGTGCGACGACTGGGTCGCCGTCCTCGGGGGCATGGCCCTCCCGCGCATCCCCCCCGCGGGCGGCGAAGGACTCGGCTGGACGGTGGCCCTCATGGGCGGCGTCGGGGGCACGCTGACCATGCTCTGCTATGGATACTGGATCCGCGAGAAAGGCCGCTCGGGGCCCGGAGATCTGCGGTCCTGCCGAATCGATCTCGCCGGCGCCTACCTGATGACGGCCCTGTTTGGGCTCGCCATGGTCGTGATCGGGAGCACCATCGAGGTGGAGGGTCGAGGGGCGGGGCTCGTGGTCAGCCTCGCCGACGCACTCGAGGCCCCGCTGGGCCGTGCCGGACGGTGGGCCTTTCTCCTCGGGGCGTTCGGGGCGTTCTTCTCCAGCCTCCTCGGGGTCTGGCAGGCGGTGCCCTACATCTTCGCGGACTACTGGAGGCTCGTCGGCCCTGGGCGCGCTGGGCGCACGGACACGACGGGCTCCGGGGTCGACGCTCGCAGCCGGCCCTATCGCGGCTACCTCTGGGCCCTCGCGCTGGTCCCCATGCTGGGTCTTCTCTTCAGCTTCCGTGAGGTCCAGAAGGTCTACGCGGTCTTCGGGGCCTTGTTCATGCCGCTGCTGGCCCTGACACTGCTCCTCCTGAACGGCCGCTCCGAGTGGGTCGGCCCCCGGCTCCGGAACGGACCCGCGACCACCGCGCTTCTGAGCGGCACCGTGGCGCTCTTCCTCTTTTTCGGATTCCTCCAGGCTCGCGCCCAGTGGGGGCACTGACCGCGGCCCCGGGAGCCCGCTCAGGTCATCAACGGAAGCAGATAGAGCACCAGGGACAGCGAGATCAGGGAGAAGGACGTGGCCAGGAAGACCGTGGTCGTGGCCAGCTCCCTCGCCGCCGCATAGCGGACGGCGAACAGATACACGTTCACGCCGGTGGGCTGGGCGGCGAGCAGGATCGCGGCCCGGCTCCACTGAGTGGGCAACTCGAAGAGCTGGACGGCCAGGATCCAGACCATCACCGGCATCAGCACGGTCTTGAGCGCGACGGCGACGACAGGCTCCGCCAGGCCGCCCGCGATCCGGCAGCGGGTGAGCGACGCGCCCAGCGAGAAGAGCGCGCAGGGCGTGACCGCCCCCTGCATGTACTCCAGGGTGCGGTCGACGGGCCCGGGAAGGGTGAGACCCATCATGTTCATCGTCACGCCCACGGCCAGCCCCAGGATGATGGGATTCGACACCATCCCCCGGCCCACCGCCAGCGGCAGGCGCGACCAGGGCTGGCCCTGCTGCCGGCCGTACTCCAGCAGCCCCGTGGTCACGGTGAGGTACCCGAGCCCGTGCACCGACAGCAGGATGAGGAAGGGCACCATCTCCGCATCGTCGAGCGCCGACAGGGCGAGGGGCAGGCCGAGGAGGACGGCGTTGCCGAAGGAGCAGCTGAAGCCCCCGATGGTCCGGTCCATGCGGTCCCGCCCGAAGAGGCGGCCGGAGACCAGGATCCCCGCGGCATACAGCACCGCGGCCGGCAGGTAGAAGCTGGCCAGGAGCGGCCAGGGGAAGGTGCTCGGCAGCTGGGCGTGGACGAAGACCCGAACGAGCATGAGCGGCACCGCGAAGTCGAACACGAAGCGGGCCAGCCCCCCCGCCGCCTCGTCCGAGAACCACCCGAGACGTGTCGAGAGGTAGCCGAGGAGCCCCAGGGCGAATACGGGAGCGACGATGCTGATGACGCTTTCCAGGGTCTGCCGCCTCCTGCCCGGTCTTCGGGACCACCCGGCCCGCCGGGGCGGGCCGACGCCGCGAGGAGACGCGCGGGACTGGTATCGTATCCCCAACCCGGAGGTGGAGGATGAGCGCAACGACCCTCGGCCGGCGTGACCTGCTGCTTGCGTCAGGGGCGGTCCTGGCCAGCGCCGGCGCGGCCGCCCAGGCCGAAGAGAAGTCCCGGCATCTGGAGTTCATGGTCGTGGGGGCCCATCCCGACGACCCCGAGACCGGGTGCGGAGGGACGATGGCTCGCCTCGCCGACCTCGGGCACGAGGTCGTCTCGGCCTACCTGACGCGCGGGGAAGCCGGCATTCCGGGCACACCGGCCGAGGACGCCGCGCGCATCCGCACCGGCGAAGCCGAGCGGGCGTGCGCCATCCTCGGAGCGCGCCCCCTCTTCCTCGGGCAGGTCGACGGCGCCACCGAGGTCAACGCGCAGCGCTACCAGGAGGTCCGGGACGTCCTCTCGGAAGAGAAGCCCGACGTCGTCTTGTGCCACTGGCCGGTCGACACCCACCGCGACCACCGGGCGGCGGCGCTCCTGACCTACGACGCCTGGCAGTCGCTGGGCCGTCCCTTCGCCCTCTACTACTACGAGGTCATGAGCGGGCACCAGACCCAGGTCTTCCACCCCTCCCACTTCGTCGACATCGGCACGACCGTGCAGCGAAAGCACGAGGCCTGCTTCGTCCACCGCAGCCAGAGGATCGAGGAGACCTACGGGAACGACCATGGACGCATGGAGGTCTTCCGCGGGATGGAAGCCCTGTGCGACTACGCCGAAGCCTTCGTGCTGCACCCCCAGAGCCCCGGGGCTCCGGGCCTGCCCGGGGGGCCAGCCTGAGCGACCGTCACCAGCCGCCGCCATCGGCGGGCTCGAGCGAGCCCGACGACTTCGACCCGTTCGAGGGCGAGGAGCTGGAGGACTCCTGGGAGCCGCCGCGACCGGCCCTCGCCGGCCCTCTGCAGCTTCTCGCGGCCGTCGTGGGCGTCCTCGTCGTGGCGCTCATCCTGCTCGGGACGGTCGCCGCGGTGGTGTGGCTGTTCCGCCTGACGTGAACGGTCCGTCCGCCCTGGCTCAGGGAACGTAGTCGATCTCCACGCGCGAGAGCTGGGCCGGGTTGCGGAAGACGATCTTGAGATACCGGTCGTCGTCCCGCCCCTCTCCCGAGTACAGGATGGGGAGCCAGTAGCCGTAGTCCGCGTCGGCGAAGGCGAAGCTCTCGCGCCTCGCGGACAGGGGGCCGAACACGCGGCCGTCGGGTGAGCCGAGGATCACCACGGGATCGTCGGTTTCCCGGGCGAACACCTGGACCCGGAACGCCTCGAGGGGACCGGGGACCGCGTAGAGGAGCTCGCCGCCGTTGGAGGCCCGCCTCCGGTGGAGCCGCTCGCGAAAGCGCCGGTCCTCCCCGGTGGCCACGGTGACGTCTCCCCGGGCGCTGTAGGGGATGGCCCGGCTCCGCATGGTGTCGATGAGCGTCGCGTGGGGAACCGCGACCGGCCCCACCGCGTTGGAGGGCGGTGAGGTTCCGGCGACGTTCCGGGCCCGCACACGGTAGTGGTAGCTCCCGCCCACCGCGGCGGAGGTGTCGTGGAACAGCGGCTCGTAGGGCACCGAAGCGTCCGACACGTCGTCGGCCACCACCGTCCACGGCCCCCTCTCCCTCGCCGACCTCTCGACGACATACGCCGAGGCCCCGGCCGATCCCTGCCAGGAGATGCGGGAGACGTCCTCGATGGGAAGGAGACGCGGCGCCTCCGGGGCCTCCAGGGGTGGAGCCACCCGGTCCTGGATCGCGAAAGCCCGGGCCCGCATCAGGGCAAGGAGGTGGCGCTCGTCGTAGTCGGCCCCCGAGGGGAAGCCCGGCCAGTGGTAGGCCTTGAAGAGACCGCTGCCCAGCGGCTCGGAGTGCCAGTAGAAGCCTCCCTCGCGCCGGTGGAAGCGGAGGCTCCAGATGAGGGCCCCGGAGACATCGCTCGCCATCAGGTCGTCGAGGATGCGCTCCACCGCCGAGGTCCCCACGAAGCCGAACTCCCCGACGACGTACGGCTTGCGACCGGCGATGATCTCCTGGTTGGTGCGGATGAAGGCCCGGAGCAGCTCGGGATCGGCCACGTAGTGGTGGGAGGACACGATGTCGATCATCGGGTCGGCCACGGCCTCCTCGCGGACGGGGATGGGGTCGATGGCGTGGTAGCCGTCCATGACCAGGTGGTGGGGGTCGAGCTCCTTGAGGTACGCGGCGATCTCGTGGGTCCAGGCGTGGGGGGCCTGCAGCTCGTTCCCCGTCTCCCAGCAGAGGATGGCCTTGTCGTCACGGTAGGCGACGCCGGTGATCGTGTTGGTGCGGGTGACAACCAGCTCGATCGTCCGCTTGAAGTCGGCGATGAGCTGGCGGTCGGTCCAGAAGTCCGCCTCCGTCTTCCCGCGAAACTCCGCGTACTGGGGGCGCCCTCCCATCCACTGCCAGTTGTTGAGGAGAGGGAAGATGAGCCGCACACCCACCTCGCCCGCCACCGCCAGGACCCGGTCCATGGCCTGCATCGAGGTCTCGTCGAGCTCCCCGGGGGCGAGGAGGAACGTGGGGACCCCCTCGGGATCCTGCATGCGCCGCACCGGGATGGTGTACATGCGGACGACCTGCCCGCCGATCTGGCGGACGCTCTCGAGGGCGTCGCGGATCTCGTACTCGTCGGGGAGCCGGTAGGGCTGGGTGCGGTCGAACGCGAACTCGTCCTCGACGTAGTTGAGGTTGGGGATGTTGAAGGAGATGAACCGCAGCTCCCGGTCACCCTCGTAGAGCCGGCCGTCCCGGGCGGTCACGAAGTGCTGAAACGACGGGGGCGCCTCCTCGGGCGGGGCCGCGCCGATCATGCCGGCGGCCAGCGCGCAGGTGATCGTTGCTCCCAGGGTTTCCAGGCGTGATCGGCTCATCGAGGCCTCCGGGCGCAGTATAGACTGCGCGCTCTCGAGGCCCGTTCCCCGTTGCCGCGGCCACTGGACCCTCACCGGGAGCATGGGAGTCGCATCCCTCCGACGACCGCGCGCCCGAGGCGGCACATTGCTCGGGATTTCGGTATGGTGGTGTTCCCTGCCGGGGAAGAGCCATGTCCAGCTCCATCTACATGAAGGTCCTGGAGTCGCAGCCGGAGCGCTACGATCGGGGCATCACGCTCCTCTCGCTGGGCGCCGCGGATCGCGCGCGGCGGCGCCTGGTCGACGACCTCGTGGAGCCGGGGATGCGAGTGCTGGAGATCGGGTGCGGCACCGGGGCGTTGACCGTCCTCGCTGCGAGGAGGGGCGCGGAGGTCGTCGCCTTCGATGTCTCGGACCCCATGCTGGCCATGGCGCGCCGGAAGGTGGTGGATGCCGGGGTCTCCGACCGGGTCCACCTCGAGCACGAAGGGGTGTCGGGCATGGACGCCTTCGAGGACGAGTCCTTCGATCTGGTCGCGGCCACGCTCGTCTTCTCGGAGCTTTCGAGCGACGAAAGGGTCTGGGCCCTCCGGCACTCCTGCCGCGTCCTGCGCCCCGCAGGCCGCCTGGGGCTGGTCGACGAGGTGACCCCCGAGAGCCTCGGCGAGAAGCTCGTCCACGGCGCGGTGCGCCTGCCCCTTCTCCTCGTGACCTTCGCGCTGACCCAGACCACCACCCAGCCGGTGGACGGACTCTCCCGGCTCGTCGCCGAGGCGGGCTTCCGAGTCGAGACGGAGGAGCGCACTGCCCTCGGGAGCCTGCTGTACCTGGTGGCGGCGAAGGAGACGACAGAGTGAGCGCCCTCCTCGACTGGATCGTCGCGTACCTCTGCCGCTGGCTCCCCCGCGCCGCCCCGACGGGGCTCGTGCCCATCGGATATCCCGACGAGGGCGCGCCGGTCCTCGTGACCGCCAACTTCTCACTCACCGTCGCCCGGGTGAGGCGGGCCCTCCGGGGTCGGAGCGTCTGGCTGCTGGTCGCGAACTCCAGCGGCATCAACGTGTGGTGCGCGGCGGCCGGGGGCCTCCTCACGCACCACCGGGTCATCGATGCGGTCAAGACGTCGGGCCTGGCCGAGCGGGTTGGCCACCGGCGCCTCATTCTCCCCGCCCTGTCGGCGCCGGGCGTCGAGGTCGAGCCCATCCGGGAGGCCACGGGTTTCCGAGCCCGGTTCGGCCCGGTTTCCGCCCGGGATCTCCCGGCCTACCTGGACGGCGGAGAGAGGAAGACGGAGGCCATGCGGCGCTTCGATTTCGGCCTCGCCCATCGGGCCGACATGCTCCTGCCCATGAACCTGCCGGTCTACGCGCTCGTGGCTCTGGTGCTCGGGGTGTTCTGGCCGCAGCACCTCCTGGGGTTCACGGTCCTCTTCTGGTCGGCGGTGGCCGTCCTCTACGCCTTCGTCGACGTGATCCCGGGAAGGACCGGTTGGGGTCAGGCGCTCTTCTCGGCGATGCTGGTCGCGGGGGCGTGGGCGGGGGCGGACGCCCTGGTCCGGGGCAACCCCCTCGCCCACCGAGGCTGGCTCGTGGCCACGTTCGTCATCTTCCTCGCGGCCGGGCTCGACCTCGCCGGGACGGTCTCGCCCCGGAGGTCGGACTCGGAGGTGTGGATCGACCGGCTCGGCCTGGGAGGCTTCGGGGGCCTGTTCGCCGAGAGGGACCTGGGGACGATCACCCTCGACGAGGACCGGTGTCGGGGCTGCAGGAGCTGCTTCGAGATCTGCCCGGTGGGAGTGTTCGGGGAGCTCGGTCCGGACCGGAAGACCACGTTCCGCGACCGGGACGCCTGCTTCTCCTGCCACGCGTGCGTGACCCAGTGTCCGGAGGAGGCGCTGTCCCTGGCCACACCCCCTCGGGCCGCCCACCGCAGGGCGGTTCGGTCCTCCGGGTGACGGCCTACTCGCCCAGCTCCCGCGGCCTCCAGAGCGCCCGGAGCTTTCCCTGCTGAAGCGAGTCCAGCTCTCTCCAGCTCTCGATGGGAAGCTCGACGACGGCGAGAGAGGCGGTGGGCATGGTGTGGGGCGCCCCGACCACCCGGGCGACGAGCTCCTCGAGGCCGGGGTTGTGTCCCACGACCAGGGCGTGCTCGAGGTCGTCAGGGAGCGCGCTCAACGCCTCGAGGTAGGCATCCGGTCCCGCCCCGTAGAGGCTCCGGGTGAAGCGGACCTCGTCCGGGAACCCCGTGGCCGCGGCCACCGTGAGGGCGGTGTCCCGGGCGCGAAGAGCCGTGGAGCTGAGAATGGCGTCGGGGGCCAGCCCCTTCTCCCGGATCAGCTCCCCCATCCGCGGCGCGTCGCGGAGACCGCGCTTGTTCAGCGGCCGGTCGTGATCGTCGAGAGAGGAGTCGTTCCAGCTCGACTTGGCGTGACGCAGGATCGAAAGAAGCTTCATGACCTGCCATCATGGGGGAGGTCGTGCGGGCGGGCAAGCCATGCCCTCGGCCTCTCGCGGCACCACGGAGGGCGACGGTTTCGGGGAGAGAAGAGGAGTTCCTGATGACGCGATCTGCGAAGCCGGGCGGCGCTCGGGCCCAGCCCGAGACCCCACGGACGCTCCTCCACGACAAGGTCCTCGGGTCCCTGGTGGGATCGGCCATCGGTGACGCCATGGGCGCACCGACCGAGATGTGGTCCCGTGACCAGATCCAGGCCGAGTACGGCTTCGTTCGCGACCTGCACACCGCGGTGAGGCCGCCGTCGCCCGAGGGGACCTGGACGATGAACGTCCCCGCCGGCGCCACCACCGACGACACGCGCTGGAAGGCGTTGATGGTCGACTACCTCACCGGGACCGGAACCCGCATCGAGGCCGCGGACCAGACGCTGAAGCCGAAGGAGCTGGCCAGGCTCATCAGCGCCCGCTTCTCGGACGAGATCGAGCGGCTCCGCACGCTGAGCGCCGACGACCCCGCCACCCAGCTGGCCAACGGCCTCATGCGGGTACAGTGGCTCCAGGAATGGGAGCGGGTGGCCCGGGCCTATCTCGCCGGGGGCGAAGACGAGCACCGGCGCGCCCTGGACCAGTTCTACGGCGGCGAGATGGTGTGCGCGGGCCTGCTGTTCTCGCCCACCCTGGGGGCCTTCTACCCGGGGGATCCCGAGGCCGCGTACCTCAACGCCTTTGCCGTGGACATCTACGACCTCGGCTACGCTCGCGACGTCTCCGCGGTCACCGCGGCCATGGTCGCGGCGGCCATGGCCCCCGACGCGACCCCGGACTCGGTCCTCGCGGTGGTGGCCGACGTGGACCCCCACGGATACTTCGAGACACGCCTCGTCGGCCGGCTGGCCCACGAGATGCTCCGCGACGCCCGGAGCATCGTCCACGCGGCGCGGAAGGTCGAGGGTGCCCCGGCCGAGACGCCCGGGACGCTCGAGTCCGCCGGTCAGGACCACCCCTGGGCCAGCAGCGGTCTGTCGCCCCGGGAGCGGAGCCGGCTCGAGGCGGCCTACCGCATGCTGGACGCCAGGCGGCAGCGGATGCCGTTCCACGCCGGGGAGATCCACCTCGTGAACCTCACCGCGCTCCTCTACAGCGACTTCGACTTCCCCACGGCCCTGACCTTCGTCGTCAACTGGGGCCGCGACAACGACACCACCGCGGCGGTGACCGGCGCTCTCCTGGGCGCCTTTGTCGGCGCGGAGAAGCTGCCCCGGAAGTGGGTGGGGCAGAGCCTCGAGAGAAACCGCGGCCTGGGCATCGACCTCGAAGCCCTGGCCGACCGCATGACCACGGCGATCCTCAGCCGGTGACGCTCCCCCGGCCCGCCGCGGGATACGATGATCGCGGCATGCCGAGCGTCCCGACCCTCGCCACGGGCCCCCTCGCCGCCGAATCCCCGGGGACGGTGCGAGTGGTGAGCCCGGCGGAGCTGGCCGCCCGGATCGGCGAGGTGGACGTCCTCGACGCGCGGGACGCCAACCCCTTTCGGCGCGGCCACGTGCCCGGCGCGGCCCAGGTCGATTGGCGGGACTGGGCGGAGCAGCGGCCGGGACTCCTCGGGAAGGCCCTCGGTGATCCCTCGCGGTGGGGGCGCGTCGCCAGCGGCCCCGGAGTCGAGGAGCGGCTGCGCCGCCTCGGCCTGTCGGCCACTCGCGAGACGGTGCTCGTCGGCGACCCCTCCGGCTGGGGCGAGGAGGGACGGCTCGCCTGGAGCCTCCTCTACTGGGGCGCCGGGCGAGTGGCGCTCCTCGACGGGGGCTTCCCCGCCTGGCGCGACGACCCCGACCGTCTCGTGGAAGCCGGGGGGGCCCGCCCCCGGACCGACGGCGACTTCGCCGTGCGCCTTCGTCCCGAACGCCGCGTGGAGACCGCCGCGCTCGAGGAGATCGTGAGCCGAGCGGACGAAGGCCTGGTGCTGGACGCGCGCACGCCCGAGGAGTACGGGGGCGCGCGCCGGTACCGGGAGAGGCGCGGCGGCCACATTCCCGGCGCCCACCTGGTCCCCGCCCGCTCGCTCTACCGGCCCGACGGCGGCTACGTCGACGCCGAAGAGCTGCGGCGCCTGCTCCCGGCCGGGGCGTCGGCCCCGGTTGCCTACTGCACGGGCGGTGTCCGCTCCGCACTCCTGGCGGTGCTCCTCGAGGCCCGCCTCGGTCTGCGGGCCAGGAACTACGACGGGTCGATGTGGGAGTGGGCCGCCGATGCGCGCCTCCCGCTCGAGTCGGGGGACCGGTGACCCGCGTGTCCGGTCGTGACCCCCGGGGCCGGTACCGGTGGGAGGTCGTCGCCATGCTCTGGGCGGCCTACTTCCTCCACCAGGCGGATCGGCAGATCTACAGCGTGGTGCTCGAGCCCCTGCGCGCCGACCTCGGGCTCTCGGGCTACCAGGCCGGTCTCGTCACCGGGGCGTTCTCGGTCGTGGTCGCGGTGCTGTCCCCGGTCGCCGGCGCGCTCGGCGACCGGTTCCCGAAGCACCGCATCCTCATTCTGGCGGTGGCCATCTGGAGCGCGGGCACGGTGTTCACGGGCCTGGCCGGGACCCTCGCCGTCATGCTGCTCGCCCGGTCGGTCCTCACCGGGGGCGCGGAGGCCTTCTACCCCCCGGTCTCTCACGCACTTCTCGCCGACCACCACACCCGGACACGGGCCCGGGCGATCTCGATCCACCAGACCGCGCAGTACGCCGGCCCCATCGGCAGCGGCTTCCTGGCCGGCTGGATCGCCGAGCACTACGGGTGGCGCCTCGGGTTCGTGGCGTTCGGCGCCGCGGGCCTCGCCCTCGCGGCGTGGATGGTCGTGCGCCTGCGCCCGGCCACCGTCGATGCCCCCCCTCCCCGGGTCCCGCTCCTGGCCGGGTTCGTGTCGAGTCTCCGAAGCCGGGCGGTCCGCCGCCTCGGACTCGCCTTCGCCGCGGTCCTCTTCGTGGCCATCGGCTACGGCACCTGGGCGCCCAGCATCTTCCGGTGGCAGTTCGGCCTCAGCCTGTCGCAGGCCGGCCTCCAGATCGCTCTCTGGAGCAGCCTCCCGGCGATGGTCGGGGCCCTCGCCGGAGGGGCTCTGTCCGACCGCCGGGCGGCGGCCGGGCGACCGCGGGTGGACCTGCAATCCTTCGCCCTGGTCTGCGGCGCCCCGTTCCTGTGGCTGCTGGGAGGGGCGGGGACGCTGGGGCTGGCGCTCTTCGCCCTCGGGGCGACCAGCTTCTTCCAGGGTGTCTACGTGGGAACGATCGCGGTGACCCTCTACGAGTACGTGGAGCCTCGCTTCCGCTCCTCCGCGGCGGCGGTGGTCCTGGTGATCTCGAATGCCCTCGCCGCTCCCGCCGCGGCCTGGCTGGGCTGGGTCAGCGACCACGCCGAAGTGGGCCCCAGCGTGAGCGCCCTCTCGCTCCTGTTCCTGACCGCGGCCGCGCTACTCCACTCGGTCCGGAACGATCCCGTCATCGGCGCCGGTTCATAGTCCCGGGGACACCATGGTCACCTCCGGACTCAAGGGACGAGTGCCGAGTCGGTGGGCCCGAGGCCGGTCGACCCCCTCACCGGAGCGAACCCGAGTCGATGGAGGGGTATACTGCCGCGCAAAATCCTCGGCAAGAAGGAGTGTTCCATGCGCCTACCGTCGGCTCTCGTTGTCTCTTTGTCCCTCCTCCTGTCCAGTGTTGGTCTCGCGACCGCCGACACGCGGATCACCAGCGAGGAGCGGACTCAGCTCACGATGGGGGACCAGGAACGCGACACGACGACCGAGGCCACGCTCTGGTTCGGCGAAGACCGCGCGGTTCGCGTGACCACCGACGGACGCATGATCAGCCGCCTGGACGTCGGTGAGGCCTACCTGATCAACGACGCCCAGGAGAGCTACACCGTGATCAAGCTCGAGCGAGGCGGCCCGCCCCCCACGTCGCCCCCGAGCGTGAAGAGGTCGGGGGAGACTCGGCAGATCGGCTCGTGGTCGGCCGAAAGGTACGATCTCGACTTCGAGGTCGCCCCGGGGGAGACCGGACACGCCGTGCTGTGGATGAGCACGGACGTGGACGTCGATCTCGACGTGTACCGTGCCTACGCGAGGAGCGTGGCCAGGGCCATGAACATGAGCTGGCTCCAGAGCCTGGCGGCCCTCGAGGGCTACCCGGTGCTCCAGGAGATGACGGTGGGGCCGGTCCGAGTCACCACCCAGCTCGTGTCCATCGCCGAGGAGACGCCCCCCGCGGGCCTCTACGACCCCCCCGCCGACTACGAGCGCAAGGAGTAGCCCGGGAGGCATTCCGCTGAATCACGGGGACGCCCTGCACGACTCGATCCCTTCGGGGCAGAGCCGTGTGGAGTGCTCCCGCGGCCCGGTCAGAACTGGACCCGGACGCCGAGCTGGACCTGGCGAGCCGAGGTGGCGGTCTGCCGGATGCGACCGAAGGTGGGCAGGGGCGCCTCGTCGTCGCTGGTCCCGGCGAAGGCCAGCAGGCTCGGGGTGCTGAAGTTCGCGCGGTTGAAGACGTTGAAGGCCTCGAGGCGCAGCTCGACGAGCCCGGCGGGGCCGAGCGTGCTCCACCGGATCCGCTTCACCAGGGCCAGGTCGAGAACCCGGAGGTCCGGCCCCTCGAATGCCCCTCGGCCGGTGTCGCCGACGGTCCCCGCCGGCGGCAGGACGAAGGCGGTGGGGTCGAACCACTGCTCGGGTGTGCCCAGGACCGCGTCCTCGGTCGTCCGGCCGGGGACGAGGCTGGGACGGTCCGGTCCGAGACCGGGTCCGAGGGACGGGAACCAGCGCGAGCGCGAGCGGTTGGCCTGGACGAACACGGTCAGCGGGGGACCGCTCCGGTAGCGGCCGATCCCCGCGAGCTGCCAGTCGGCAAGGAGGGCGTGGACCACACCGCTCGACTCCCGAGCCAAGGGCAGGTCCCAGGTGAAGTTGACCACCCAGTTGTGCTTGGCGTGGTAGTCGGCCAGACCCCGGTTGTAGTTGGGGTTGGCGAACTCGGGCATCCAGGACACCGTCCCGTTCGTCGCGTCGGAGAAGAAGGTGGAGGCCTGGGTGGTGTCGATGTTCCGGGAGAACGTGTAGGAGGACTGGAAGCTCAGGCCACCCACCGACGTGCGGCGCAGCTCAACGACGAGGGCGTCGTACCAGGACTCCCCGTCGCTGCTCTTGAGCTCGATGGCGGAGAAGCCGGAGTTGGGCCGGGCCGCGGTGGGCGGGTAGAAGGCCGTGCCATCGGGAAGCGTCTCCGGGACCGGGACGTTGACGTCGCTGTTGCGGAGCAGGTTCCGGCCCCGGGAGCCCGCGTAGCCCACCGTCAGCATCATCCTGGCCGGAAGCGCCTGCTGGACGTTCACGTTCCACGTGTGGAGGCGCGGGGTCTGGATGTCCCACTGGATGGGGCGAATGGAGAGGGGCACGCCGCGGGCGAAGTCCGGGGTCGGGAAGTCCGGTCGCGGGATCACCGGCCGGGGCGTGAAGGGCGGATTGGTGATGGTGACGATGAGGTTCTGCTGGACGTTGTTGTTGAAGTAGAGACCGTAGCCGCCGCGCACCGCGGTGCGGCCGTCACCGAAGACGTCCCAGGCGAGGCTCAGCCGGGGTGAGAGGTTCGGACCGGGGTTCTCGTAGAGCGGGCCCACCGTGGTCTCGGGGGCAAGGAGGTCGGGCATGTTGATGTCGCGGCCCCCCTGCTCCTCCGGGAGGGTCGCGTACTCGAGGCGCAGTCCGGCGTTCAGGGTGACGTTGCTTCCCAGGCGAACCTGATCCTGCACGTAGGCCCCGAGAAGAGTGGAGCGCCAGTTGCGCTCCAGGTCGCCCTCCGGGGTGAGACCGATGAAGCGCAAGGGAGAGTTGCGCAGGAACCCTTCCAGGTTCCCGAAGGCGAAGAGCCCCCGGCTGAACGTGGGGTTGAACTCGTCGTTGCGGTACCACTCCACGAGGGCCCCGGTGGTGACGGTGTGCCTCCCCCGGCTCAGGAGGACGTCGCCCTGGAGGGAGAAGACGTCCTGGCGCAGGGAGACGTCGGCGGAGATCTGGGGGCCGAACCGGGGGATGCCCCCGACGTCGATGTCCCCCATCGACTCGCGCCCGGGCACGAAGGACGGGAGAGGCTGGGAGGTATTGGCCTGCACGTGCTGCCCGATCCGGGTCCGCGAGTATCCGAAGCGGAACGTGGCCAGCGTGTGGCTCGAGAGGCTGCTCCGGTACTCGGCGGTCAGGAACTGGTTCTTCGAGAGAAAGGTCCGCGGGAACTGGGGAAACTCCGTGGGGAGAAGCTGCTCCGCGTTGTCGTAGGTGTAGCGGACGAAGAGCTGGTCGCTCCGCCTCAGGTTCTGGTCGAGGCGCACCTGGAAGTAGTCCTGGTCGATGTCCTGGGAGAACGGGAAGCTGTAGGCCGCGAGCCCGCCCCCGAGATCGGCCCCGTTCGGCAGGGGGTACTCGTCGAGATACGGGCGAACGCCGGGGTCCACCGGGACCTGGATGGTGCCGCCGGGTTGGCCCGGGGCGGGAAGGATGCCGAGGCGGGCCGTTTGGTTGGGCACCACCGTCTGGATGTTCCGCCCCAGGCTCTCCCGGAGCCCCTCGTAGCCCACGAAGAAGAAGGTGCGGTCCTTCTTGACCGGCCCGCCGAGGGTGAAGCCGAACTGGTTGCGGCGGAAATCGGGCTTCTCGTCCCCGTCGAAGTAGTTGCGGGCGTCCAGCGCGTCGTTGCGGTGGTACTCGAAGGCACTGCCGTGGAGATCATTCGAGCCCGACTTCGTGATGACGTTGATCTGGCCCCCGTAGTTCCGCCCGTACTCGGCGGAGTAGGCGTTCGTCTCGACCCGAAACTCGTGCACCATCTCCGTCCCCAGGGCGGTACTCGCGGCGCTGCCGGCCGGGCTGTTGGTGAAGTCGTTCATGAGGGTGCCGTCCAGCAGGTAGACGTTGGACCGCGGGTCCTGGCCGTTGATGCTCGCGCCCAGGCCGTGGGCGACCACCGATCCCCCGTCCCGGTAGGGGAAGGCGATGACCCCGGGCTGCAGGAAGACGAGGTCGGTGTAGTTGCGCCCGTTCAGGGGGAGGTCGCGGATCTGCTCCTCGTGGACCAGGAAGCTCAGCTCCCCCGAGCGGGTCTGCACCCCCGAGACGTCCGCGGTCACGGTGATCTCGTCCTCGGCCGCCCCCACGTCGAGGGTCAGGCGCAGCTCGACGGTGGCGCCCAGCTCGAGGTGGATGCCACTCTGGACCACGGGGCGGAAGCCGTCGAGCGCCGCCCGGACCTCGTAGATGCCCAGGGGCAGGGCGGCGAGGGTGAACGCCCCGTCCGCCCCCGCGACAGTCTCGCGGACGAGGCCGCTGTCCAGGTGCCGCGCCGTCACCGTGACGCCGGGCAAGGGGTTACCGCCGGGGCCCTTTACCTCGCCCACGATGGGACTGGTCGTGGACTGAGACCAGGCGACACAGGGGGCAAAGGCGAGCACACCGAGACCGATCAACTTCCTCATGTGGAACTCCCTGGGTTTGTCCTTGGGTCGATTCTACGCCCCCCGGGCGCCCAGGCCTCGCTGCGTAGCTCCCACTCGTGGGTCAGGGTCGGCTCCAGACGGAGAACGGGGGGCGTTGGCCACGGAGTCGCTGCCGACCTCCGTCTGGTCGGCAGCTGTCCCTCTGTTCTGAGGCATGTGTTGCCACTATAACGTCTCGTGCCGGCCCGGATCGGGCCCCCTTCGAACCCGAGCTGTCAAGAGATGCAAAGACCCGCGGCACCTCTGGCCTCCGGGCCTCGCCGTCGCTAAGCTGCTCCCCAGGGGGATGAGCATGCTGGAAACGGGGCGTCGAGCGGTGGTGGTGTCTCTGCTCGCGGCGGCCGCGGGGACGCCGGGGCTTCTGGCGGGAGCCGACTGGCCCAACTGGCGCGGTCCGGAGCGCACGGGCGCCAGCCCGGAGACGGGCCTTGAGGTGCGATGGAACGCCAGCGAGAACGTCGCCTGGACGCTGCCCCTGCCGAGCGGCGGCGGCGCCACGAGCGTCGTGAGCGGTGACCGGATCTTCCTCAACGTGGTCGACGGCGACCGGGTGCTCCTGTGGTGCGTCGACCGCCGGGATGGCACCGTCACCTGGAAGCGGCCGGTGGGCTCGGCCGAGGGGCACGCGCACCGGAAGCACAACATGGCGACGCCCTCGCCGGTGGTCGGCGAGGGGCGCGTCTTCGTCATGACCGGCAACGGCGCCCTCAAGGGCTTTACCCTCGAAGGCGAGGAGCTCTGGGCGCGAGACCTGCAGGCAGAGTACGGTCCCTTCGGGACCAACTGGGGCTACGGCAGCTCGCCGCTCCTCCACGACGGAACCCTGTACGTCCCGGTCATCCACGGCATGAAGACCGACGACCCGTCGTACCTCCTCGGCGTGGATCCCGCCACCGGGAAGACCCGGTTCCGGGTGGAGCGGCCGAGCCCGGCCCGGCGGGAATCACCCGACGCCTACACGACGCCGGCGGTGGCGCGACGCGACGGGGCCACCGAGATCGTCCTGACCGGGGGCGACGTGGTGACCGGCCACGACCCCGTGACCGGGAAGGAGCTGTGGCGGGACACCGGGTTGAACCCCGACGACGAGGGCAACTACCGCATCATCGCCTCTCCCGTCACCGTGGGCGACATCGTGGTGGCGCCGACCCGGATCAAGCCCATGGTGGTCCTGCGCGCTTTCGGCCGGGGGGACGTGACCGACACTCACCGTCTCTGGACCTTCGACCGCGGACCCGACGTCCCCACCCCCACGACCGACGGGACGCTCCTCTACGTCGTCACCGACAAGGGGATCTTGTGGTGTCTCGAGCTCCGGACCGGCGAGACGGTCTACGGTCCCGAGCGCCTCGCGGTCGGGACCTACAGCTCCTCGCCGCTCCTCGCCGACGGAAAGCTCTACGTCACGAACGAAGACGCCATCACCAGCGTCATCAAGGCCGGACGGGAGTTCGAGCTCCTGGCCGAGAACGCCCTCGAGGGATTCACCCTGGCATCGCCCGTGGCCGCCCACGGGCAGCTGTTCCTGAGGACGGGGACGGCCCTGTACTGCATTGGCGAACGGGGCGGTCTGGCGTCGGACTAGAGGTACCGTCCCACCGCCATGGTGAGGATGGCCACCGAGAGCAGGATCGCCACCCCGCGCCCGCTCCTCCGCATGCGGAGACGCAAGCGGCCGATCTCCTCCTGAAGCGCCGCCTTCCGCTCGTCCGGCGCCTCGGCCAGCTCGGCGCCGAGAGTCCCGATGCGCAGGGCCGACGGCCGGAGCAGCGTCACGCCGATCACGAAGGCGACGAGCGATACGAGTCCGCCGAGCCCGAGGGCGATCTCGGTTCCCGAGGCCCCGGGACCGGGGTGGATGCGTCCGAAGATCCTCCAGTAGAGCGCGAATCCGGAGAGGAGGGTCAGGGCGGCGACGGCGGGGATGACCTCGAGGTAGCGCCGCTTCTGCAGAGCCCGCATGATCTTCGCCCCCTCCGGCCCCGTGTCTCGCACCGCGGGCTCGAGGAAGTGGACGACGAAGAGGATGGCACCGGCCCAGAAGACGCCGCCGACGATGTGGACGATGCGGAGAACGATCAGGATGGGGTCCATGGAGCCCAAGTCTATCTCACGATCGGGTGATGCGCCGGCGAGTGATTCGGCAATGAAGGAGAGCCTGGCTTCACTCGAGGAGCGCCGTCCAGTTGAGGACGACCTCGAGGGACCGGCGGTTGCCGTCCGCCGGGGTGATCACGAGGAAACGCTGGCCATCGCCGGTGACTCCGTATTGGCTGCGGGTCCGGGAGCGCACGCCGGCGTTGAAGAGCCTGCTGCCCCGGCCGAGCTGGAGGCCGTCTTCCGTTTCCCGGACGGGCACGGCCATGAGCTCACCCTGGGGAGTCACGTAGAACAGCTCCCGGGAATCGCCCCTCCAGCGAGGCTGACGGCCGCCCCCGAGAGAGACCGGGATCCTCTCCCCCTCCCGGCCGTAAGGCATCAGGTACACCTCCCACCCACCGGTGTCGTTCGCGCAGTAGGCCAGCCAGCGGCCGTCCGGGGAGACCTGCGGGTCGTCGAGGGAGTACGGCACCTTCAGGACGAGCTCGGGGTCGCCCTCGCCGAGCAGGGGCAAGGCCCACACGCTGTCGTTGGACGGCGGCCCACCGGTGACGAAGAGGAGGGCTGTCCCGTCGGGGGTCACCGCCTTCGGGAACTCATTCCGCGCGGTTTCGTGCAGCAACGTGGCCGGGCCGGTGCCGTCCTGTCTCTTTCGGTACAGACGCCACACCCCGCCGCCCCCGCGGTCCGAGGAGAAGAACACCTCGCGGCCGTCCCGGGACCAGACCCCGTTCCCGTCGGTGCCCGGGTGGGACGTCACGCGAGTGGGCAGACCGCGCTCGAGGTCGATGGTCCAGACGTCCCAGTTGCCCTGGGTGCCGAAGGCCACCGCCGCCCGACTCCCGTCCGCCGACAGCTGCACCCGGCCATAGGAGGCCGGCGCACCCACCGTCCCCAGCCTGAGGCCCGCCCGGTCGAACCACGTCAGGTTGAAGGCAGGCAGCCCTCTCTCGAGATAGACGAGCACGTTCCCTCCGGCCGACCAGGTGCCCGGAGCCATCGGCATTTGAAGCACCGTGGTCGCCTCGCCCCTCGGTTTCGAGCGCCCCGCGTCGAAGGGCCGGACGATCAGCCCGTCGGGCCGGTCCAGGAGGTAGTAGAGGAGGTGCCCGGAGGCCGCGTACTCGCCGAGCGCGCCAGGCAGGACAATCTCCCTCGACTGGGGACTGTCGAGAGAAGACCGCCAGATGCCGGAGGCCTCGGGATCGCCCGAGTCGACCTGATAGAGAAAGCTGCGCCCGTCCGGAAGGAACTGGGGGTTGGAGTGGCCTCGCTCGTTGCGCGCCGGGTCCAGACCGAAGAGGACCGCGGGCTCTCCCCCGGCGGCAGAGACTGTGTGGATTCGGAAGCGTTCGTCCTCATCGCCGCCTCCGAAGAGGATGCGGCCCTCGTCGTTCCAGGTCCCTCCGCCCCAGAACCCACCGGAGAACCCGCAGATCGTCTGGACGTCGCCGGTGTCCAGGGTGATCCGGCGGAGCACCAGCTCGCCTCGGCCGCCATAGCCGAAGAACGCGATCGAGTTCCCGTCGGGGGACCAGAAGGGAGCGCTCGCCCCGTCGGTTCCGGGGAGTCGGCGAGTCTCCCGCGTGTCGAGCGACCTCAGCCAGAGGCTCCCTTCGCTGCTCCACGGCGCGAAGGCGACGTGGCGCCCGGCGGGAGACACGGCCAGGTCAATGGTGTCGTGCGCCAGCAGATCGGGGATGTCGATGCCGAAGCGGACGATCCGCGGGACCTCCACCGGCCGAGCAAGGTGCCAGGCGGAGAGGGCGGCGACTCCGCCGACCAACAAGACCAACGCCGCCCAGGCCAGTCGCTCCCGGGTGGTCCGGCGGCGCTCCTGGGAAGAACCAGCCGCCCAGGCCCCCTCGAGTCCTGCCGCGATCGAGGCGGTCCCCGACGGTGCGCCCGACCGCTGCTGGAGGCGCTCCAGATCGGCTCGGAGGTCCTTCGCGGTCTGGTGGCGAAGCTCGGGATCCTTGTCGAGGGCCTTGAGGATTACCGATTCGAGCCCCGGTGAGATCCGCTCGTTCACCTCACGCGGAGGCACCGGATTCTCGTTGAGGATCGCCTCCGTCAGCTCCGCCGCGCTCGGCTTCGGGAACAGCTTCCTCCCCGTGGCCATCTCGTAGAGCACCGCCCCCGCCGCGTAGAGGTCGGTTCGGGTGTCGACTCCGCGCCCCCGGAGCTGCTCGGGCGCCATGTAGGGCAGGGTGCCGACCACCTGACCGTCCGCGGTCTCCGTCGCCGTCGCGTCGCCGGCGGCGCGTCGAGCGTTCTGCTCCAGCCGCGCCACGCCGAAGTCCAGGATCTTGAGCATCCCGTCCTCCGTGAGTCGGAGGTTCGACGGCTTGAGGTCCCGGTGAATCACGCCCTGCTCGTGGGCCGCCTGGAGGCCCCGGGCCATCTGCCCACCCAGGCGCACCACGTCCTTCTCCGGCAAGGGACCCCTCCGCAGCTCCTCGTCGATCGATGGCCCGGGGACGAGCTCCATGACCAGGAAGTCGATCCCGTCGGCGCTGTCAAAGTCGTGGATCGTCGCGATGTGGGGATGGGAGACTCGCGAGAGGGCGTCCGCTTCCTTCCGGAAGCGCCGCCGCGCCGCTTCGTCCGAGAGGGCGCCCGCGGGGAGGACCTTCACCGCCACGTCCCGGTCCAGCTTCTCGTCCCGGGCGCGGTAGACCTCGCCCATGGCGCCGGCGCCCAGCTTCTCCTCCAGCCTGTAATGACCGAGGACGTGGCCCGTCATCCGGTCGGCTCCCGGGGGCGATCGTCGGGCGAGGGGGCCTCGGTCACCGTCGAGCCCTTCTCCGGGGCGCTCCGATAGACGAGGACATTCCGGCCGAGGCGAAACACGGCGCCGTCCCAGAGGGGCGTGGGAACGAGCACGCGCTCGTCCTTCAGATACGTGCCGTTCTTACTCCCGAGGTCCTCGAGGATCGCCCGATCTCTCTCGATGCGGATCCGGGCGTGGCGCCGCGAGACACCCGGCACGTCGACCTGGACGACGGCCTTGTCGTCTCTCCCCAGGATGTTCTCGCCCTCGGCCAACGGGATGACCTTGCGCTCCCAGAGGACGCGGGATCGTATCGCGAGACCGACCACGTCGCCGGTCTCGGGCTCGTCGGCCGCGGCGTCCCCTGCGAAGGCATAGCCGAACCCGAAGACTGTCCGGACGAACCGGGGCTCCCGGGCGTCCTCGCCCAGGGCCTTCCTCAGCTCGGCGACGAGGACGTTGAGGTTGCGGTCCCCGGCGTGGGTGTCCCGCCACACCCGCCTGCGGATCTCTCCCTTGGAGAGGGCCCGCGGGCGGGACTGAAGAAGTAACTCCAGCAAATCGAAGGCCTTCGGGGCCAGGTGGACCTGCTCATCGCCGTCCCGCAGCTCACGTGTGTCCGAGTCGAACACGAAGCTCGCGAAACGGACCCTCATGGTCGGAGGACCCCTCCGCTCGGCCTCCCGATTCTGGGGACTTCCTTGGGACCTGCTGACACGGACTTGATGCGAGCGCCCGTATCCCACTGACGACAAGACGGTAGCGCCTGGCCAGGCGGCTCCCGCTGCACACGCGAAAGGAGTCGCCCATGTCCCCCACGTCCGCCGGCCTTGCTGTCTCTGCCGCCCTCGCCGTCGTCTTCGCAGCCGCACCCGCACCCTCCCAGGCGGCCCAGGCCCTGAAGCTCACGAGCTGGGACGCCGCGGCGGTCGAGCGGGCGGTGTCCGGGGCCGCCCGGCGTCTGGCCGACGAGAGATGCCAGAATGTCTTCGACGAGTTCGAGGACGGCGATGGCCAGCCTCTCCGCTCCACGCTCGACGAGTGGAACATGCCCCCCGCGGACTACCTCCGGCTCATCCCGTTTCTCGACGGCTCGCGGCACCCCCTTTGCAGGAAGGGCAACGTCGCCCTCGTGACCGACGTTGGTGTCCGACGCATCTACGTCTGCGGCAGGGTGTTCTCGGCCGAGCAGCTCCGCGAGCCCGGCGTGGCCGAGAGCATGGTGATCCACGAGCTGCTCCACACCCTCGGCCTCGGAGAGAACCCACCGACCAGCATCGAGATCACGCGACGTGTGGACGCCCGGTGTCGCTAGACCCGATGCCCCGTGCGGTCGCGCAATCACCTCCCCCGTCCCCCCGGCCCCCAGCCGGTCGGTGATGCGGTAACGAAGGAGCGCCTGGCCGATCATGCGGACATCGAGCCCCCGCCCTGGACGACTGGTTGGAGTGAGCTTTCGTGGATTCTACAACGATGCGGCGGTGGGGACGGGGAATCCTGGGCTTCCACAGGGCCTGGTGAAAGCCACGAGGCCTGATCCCGGGAGGAGTGATCCGTTGGGCCTGAGACGCCGGCCTCGAGTGTAGACTCTCCTCAATCACCCTCGTTCTCTCCCGCGTTGGGTACCATGGGAGGACGAACATGCCTGCAGCGGACCCGATCCTGACCGCACTGACCCGGATGGAAGAGCGTCTGTCCGCGCGAATCGACGATCGCATACGGGAGCTCAAGCGGGATCTCGACGGCAGCTTCGATGCCGTCCACCATCGTCTCGACCGCCTCGAGCAGGAGTACGAGATGCTCAAGGCGGGCATGGCCCGTCTCGAGGCGGATGTCGGTACCCTCAAGGCGGACGTCGGGACGCTCAAGGCCGATGTCGGCACCCTGAAGGCTGCCGTCGCTCGGCTCGAGATGGAGATGGCCGACGTCAAGAGCACTCTCGAGCGGCTCGAAGCCCAGATGAAGCGCGATCGCCCTGAGCGCCAAGACCTGCGCGAGCAGGCTGTCGAGTTCCGCCGGCGCCTCGCCGACCTGGAAGGGCGAGTCAAGGTCATCGAAGGGCGCCTGCCCCCCGAGTGAGCGCGGCCTAGCTCTCCCCGAAGGCCGCCCACAGCTTCTTGAGGTACATGCGGCTGACCGGGAGGACGCGGTTGACAGGCGGCTCGAGCTTGACCTCCCAGTCGGCCTCGCCCCCGCGCCGCCGCACGTCGAGGACGTGGCGCACGTTCACCGCGTGGTTGCGGTGGACGCGCACGACCCCGAAGGGCGAAAGCAGCGGGACCAGGTCGCCCAGGGTCCGCGTGTCACGCAGGCGGCGCGAAGAGCGCAGCCGCACCAGCGTTGTCTGGCCGGTGGCCTCGAGGAAATAGACGTCGTCGGGGTCGACCGCCCGGCGCCGATCCCGCGCCAGGTGCAGCAGCAGGCGGTCGTTCGGGAGCTTCATGGCCTGCTTTCTTGCCACGAGCTGTTGTCGAAGGCAAATGAGCTGTCGTTTTCGGCCAACGGGATGTCGTTCTGCGTCCTGAACGGGCGG
>JAJDNS010000133.1 GCA_022340585.1 Acidobacteriota bacterium | reverse complement strand
CCGACTTGTCGAGCATCTCCCGGTAGTCCTTGTACCGCGCCGCCTTCGGCCACTCCTCGAAGCCCTTCTGGCCCCGGTCCCAGTCGCAGTCGGCCAGGGCCACCACGTTCTCGACGCCCGCGTGGGCCTTGACCAGGTCCTCGAAGGCCTGGCCGCCGGCGCCGATGCCGGCGATGTTCAGCTTCTCGTTGGGCGACCGGTATCCCATGGCCTTGAGCGAGGGCATCCGGCCCAGGCCGGCCACGGCGGCGGCGTAGCTCGCCGAGCGGATGAAGCCGCGTCGAGTCACGTGCGGGCGCTTCGAAGAACTCAGGGTCTCTCTTCTCCCTGCCTAGAACTCTTCGCACAGGCTCCGGGGCCTCGTCAAACGCAGGTGGGTGGCGCCCCCCTTTGGCGCTGGGCGGAGCACGGGTCACTCCAGCAGTGACGGCCAGTTGGTCACCACGTGCATCCGGCGCGGTCGGGCCTCGTCCACGGGCCTCTTGACCAGGAAGCGCTGGCCGTCGGCGCCGGGGGCGTAGTCGTCGTAGTTGGGTCCGGAGAAGGCGGCGATCTCGAAGAGCTCGACGGGCAGGCCGACCTGGGGGGAGTCGGTGACGGCCCGGAAGTCCACGCTCATGAGGCGGCCGTCCAGGCGAGCGAAGAACAGCTCCCGACCATCCCCTCGCCACTTGGGCTGTCCCCCTCCCTCGACGGAGACGCGCACCCGCTCGCCCTGGCGGCGAAACGGCTCCACGTACACCTCGGAGCGGCCCGACTCGTTCGACGCGTAGGCGAGCCAGCGCCCGTCCGGGGAGATCTGGGGCTCGTCGACGAAGAAATCGGTGTCCAGGATCGCCTCGGCCGCGGCGCCCCCTTCGGGCGACAACGCCCAGACGCTCTGCTCGCCCCCGGCGGGCTGGCGGATGAAGAGCAGGGTCCGGCCGTCGGGAGACCAGCTCTCCGGGTAGTCTCCCCCCGGGGAGTCCTCCAGCACCGTCTCGGCCGCGGTGGCCCGCGGCTCCTTGCGCCGCAGGTCGATCTCGCCGTCCTGCAGCGAGCTGAAGACCAGCGACCGGCCGTCCGGAGACCACACGGGGTTCCGCTCGTCGCCGGGCGCGGCGGTCACGCGGCTCGGCACGCCCCGAGCGACGTCCACGACCCAGAGGTCGTACCCGCTCTCGTCGTCCCGGATCTCGACCGCCACCTTCCGCTCGTCGGGGGAGAGGACGATCTGCCCGTAGTCGCCTGGCGCGCCGATCGTCCCGAGGGCTCCCCCCTTCCGGTCGACCCACGTGAGCTGGACCTCCCCGCTCGTGACCTGCTCGGCCAGGTAGGCGAGGGTGCCCCCGGGAGAGACGCCGAACCAGCCGATGCCCGCCGCCCCGTCCGGGCGACCCACCGATGTGGCCACGGCGACGGGGGCCCCGCTCAGGGCCACCTCCTCGGCATCGAACGGCCGCGCGACCAGCGTGGCGCCCTGCACGAAGAAGGCGTAGCCGCCGACGAGAGCGACCCGAACGAGGCCGTCCGACAGGCGTCGGGTGTCCGCCGGGTCATCGAGCGTCGCCACGTAGTAGCCGGCTGCGAGGCCCTCGCCGCCCGACAGGAAGCCGAGCCGACGGCCCCCGGACAGGAACTGGGGGAAGGCGCGGGCCGGTCCCCCGGCCGACGCGCCGGGCGGGGCGAACGGCTCGGGCTCCCCGCCGTCGGCCGCCACCGTGAAGATCTCGCCGTCCCCGGCGCCACCGATGGCGAAGGCGATGGTGCCGTCTGCGTTCCAGTCCGCACCGGCGGGGAACCCGGACCGGGGCAGGGCGCAGATCCGCTGGACCGTTCCGCCGGCCAGCGCCAGCCTGCGGAGCTCGCCGTCGGCGAAGAAGCCCACGGACTCGCCGTCCGGGGACCAGAAGGGGTGCTCCACGTGCTCGGTCCCGGCCAGCAGCCGCGCGGTGAGCGACTCCAGGGGGCGTGTCCAGAGGACGGTGGATCGGTCCTCGTCCTCAAAGTTGTGGCCCGTGGCCTCGGGAACGGCCCGGAACAGGATCTGCCGGCCGTCGGGCGAGGGCACGGGCCAGCCCCAGGCGTGGAAGCGCCACCCCTCGGGGGCTTCGACCACGAACTGGCCGGCGGGGGGCCGCGGCGGGGACACCTCGCGGAGATGGACGAACGCGAGACCGCCAGCGAGTGCGGCCAGGGCCGCGGCCACGGCGAGCCAGCCCCAGCGCTCCCGCCTCCGCCCGCGCTGCGCCTCGGCGGCCTCTGGAAGGCCCTCGGCGGCGTCGGCCGCGTCCCCGCGTCCCGCCCGCACGTCCTGCAGATCGAGACGCGCCGCGCCCATGTCGGGAAGACGGGTGCGCGGGTCCCTGCGGAGACACCGTGCGATCATCCGGCGCACCGCCGAGGGCGTCGCCCTGGGCAGGGCGTCGAGGTCCGGCTCCCGGGTCACGACCTGGGCGATCACGTCGGTGACCGTCTCGCCGGTGAAGAGGGCCCGCCCGGTCAGCATCTCCCACAGGAGCACGCCGAACGACCACACATCCGCCCGCTTGTCCACGGGCTTGCCCCGCGCCTGCTCGGGGGACATGTAGGCGGCGGTGCCGAGGATCACCCCGGCCACCGTCCCCGTGTGGGCGAGCGTGGGCGACTGCGAGAGGGCGGCCGACGGCGAGCTCCCCTCGGGCGCGTCGCCCGCCCAGGCCTTGGCCAGGCCGAAGTCGAGGACCTTGGCCTTCCCGTCCGGCGTGAGCTTGACGTTGGCGGGCTTGAGGTCGCGGTGGACGATGCCCTTGCCGTGGGCCTCTTCCAGGGCCTCGGCGACCTGCTCGGCGACCTCGAGGGCCTCGTCCACCGGGAGGGGTCCCCTCTGGAGTCGCTCCTTGAGGTCCTCGCCCTCCACGAGCTCGAGGGCGAGAAACGGCTTCCCCTCCGCCTCCTCGAGCCCGTAGATGGACGCGATGCTCGGGTGGTTCAGGGAGGCGAGGAGGTGGGCCTCGCGCTGGAAGCGGGCCAGCCTCTCGGGGTCCTGGGCCACCTCGGCGGGCAGGACCTTGATGGCCACGTCGCGACCGAGCTTCCGGTCGGTGGCGCGGTACACCTCCCCCATCCCCCCCGCGCCGAGGGGCGCGACGATCTCGTACGATCCGAGGCGGTCCCCCGCCGAAAGCGCCATGTGCACCCGCCCTCCCGAGGATGATGATGTCTGGGCTGGGCTGGGAGTATAGCCCTTTCGGCGGGACGGGGAGACGCCGTCGCGCGTCTCACCTCCGGGACGGAGGCACGACTCCGGTCAGCTGGCAGGCGGACCCCAGGCGTCGGGGAAGAACCGCTCGGCGTTCAGACGGTAGAGCTTGTCCACCACCGTCTTCGGGAGGTTGAGACCCTGGACCGGCTCCTCGAGCCTTCCGACCTCCACCGGGAGGTCGGTGGCGAAGTACCTCCAGTCCGAACGCCACCGGGTCCTGGCGGCCGCGATCGCCTCCTCGGTGGCCGCCGAGGGCCCCACCGTGAGGTCGGTCCCGTAGGCGATGCGGTCCTGGTACTCGATCATGAAGGCCCGCACCTTCTCGCGGTCGAGGCTCGACTGGTACTGGAGGTCCGGCACCCGGGCCGCGGTCTCCACCATCACGCCGGGGAACCGGTCGAGGAAGGCCGCGAGCTCGTCCACGCTCCACTCCAGGCTCGCCAGGTGGGCCCCGGCGAAGCGGAGCTCCGGGTTTCTCTTCAGCAACCCGTCCCGGGCGGCCAGCTGGTCCTCGTAGGACGGCATCTCCGGGTGCAGGTACATGTGGTACTCGGGGTGGGTCGAGAAGTAGCCCTTGTGTATCACCATCTCCTCGACGGGCAGCCAGCACTCCCGGGGCTCGCCCAGGTGGCCGATCACCGGGATCCCCTTCTCCACGAGGTGGGCGAAGATCGGGTCGAAGCCCGGATCGTCCATCATCACGAGGTCGCCGCTCTCGTCACGGAACTCCATCCCGATGTTCTTCCAGACCTTGACTCCCGCCGCCCCCTGCTCGAAGGCGTCGTCCAGGTAGCGGATCGTCCGCTCGGCCCAGTCGTCGTCGTCCCAGCCCGCCATGGGGAAGGACACCACCGCCACCACCCGGTCCGGGTGGGCCTGCAGCTGGGTGAAGACCGTCTCGTGCCTCGTCCGCATCTCGTCTGGATCGGCGGCGTGGGTGGCGATGTTGACGAACCGGAACCGGTCCTCGCGCGCCCGATCGACGAACTCCCCGTCCCGGGCGTGGATGTGGGCGTGGAAGTCGACCTTGTCCACCGAGTCGAAGTCGGCTGCCGTGTAGTGCTCCTCGACGATCTCAGGCTCGGCGGCGGGCGCCTCGGTCCGCTGGCAGGCGGCGACGGCGAATGCGAGAAGGACGGGCACGAAGAGCTTCTTCATCTGATCCTCCGACTCGACGAATCTCCCCGACGGTCTGCTTGGAGACCAACTCCAGGCCACCGAGTGCCTCCGGGTCGAGCCAGTCCGTGGCCGGGCACGTCCGGCGGCTGACACAGTACACCA
>JAJDNS010000132.1 GCA_022340585.1 Acidobacteriota bacterium | reverse complement strand
GTGGGGGAGATGTGCCTGTCGCCGGTGGGCCTGAGCACGGTGACCAAGCTGGCGCCGGAACGGGCGACCAGCCTGATGATGGGGGTGTGGTTCCTGGCCTCCGCGGTGGGCAACTACCTCGGCGGCCGCGCGGCGAGCCTGTACGAGACGCTGGAGCTGCCCACCCTGTTCGGCATCGTCGCCGCGGTTCCCATCGTCGCCGGAGTCCTCCTGGCGCTGCTGACGCCGCACATCAAGAAGCTGATGGGCGGGGTGAACTAGATCTCCGGGATCGGGTCCTCCGGCCCGATCTCCTCGTCCTCCCACACCGCGATCCCGTCCTCGTACGTCAGGATCCGGTGCTTGCTCCCGAGGGCGGGCTTCGCGCTCGACCGCGGCAGCCACCTCCGGTGCTCCTCGATGACTCCCGCCATCCTGGGATCCGCGGCGAGGTTGCGCCACTCGTTGGGGTCCTTCCGCACGTCGTAGAGCTCCTCGGAGCCGTCGGCGTAGCGGATGTAGCGCCAGTCCTCGGAGCGCACCGCGTGGTTGTCGTGGTTGTGGGTGGTGACGGCCGGACGCTCTCGGGGCGCGTCCGCGTCCTTCAGCTGGGGCACCAGGCTGATCCCCTCCAGCCCGTCCTTCTCGGGCAGTCCCGCCAGCTCCACCAGCGTGGGGTAGATGTCGAGCAGCTCGGCCGGCCGGTGGCTCCGAGCGCCGGCCGCCACCCCCGGGCCGGCGAACATGAGCGGTACCCGGGTCGAGCGGGCCCAGAGCGTGTTCTTCCCGCTGATGAGCTTCTCGCCCAGGTGGTAGCCATGGTCGGACCAGAGCACGACGATCGTGTTCTCCACCAGCCCGTTGGCCTCGAGGGCGTCCAGGATCCGCCCCACCTGGCTGTCGACGAACGAGGTGCTGGCGAGGTAGCAGCGGACGATGTTCTTCCACTCGTTCGCCTCCTCGAGGAACCGGAGACGGGGCTCGGGCAACTTCCAGTGCAGGTACCAGGAGAAGCGGGGGGTGTCGTCCCGATCCTCCCGGAGGACCGGGGGGAGCTCCAGCGTCTCCTCGGGGTACATGTCGTACCACTTCCGGGTCACGTAGAGCGGCACGTGGGGGAGGAAGAACCCGGCGGCCAGGAAGAACGGCTCGTCCGGCTTCTGGTTCAGCTGCTCCACCGCCCAGCTCGCGACCTTCCAGTCGCCCTTGTCCTCGTCCCGGTGGGGGAAGGTTCCCCAGTCCATGAGAGGGTGCGGGGCCGGGGTGTTCACGAGCTTCTTCGCCGGTCGGGCTCCGACGCTCGCGCCGGGCCCGAGCACATGGAACTCTTGATCACCTTCCTGCCGGCCGTAGCCCCCGTGGTAGACCTTGCCCGTCGAGTAGGTCCGGTAGCCGTACTGCGTGAGGTAGCGAGGCAGCGAGACCGCGTCCCGCCATTCCTCGAGGTCGAGAATCCAGGGGGCCAGGCCGTAGACGCCGGTCGTCGAGGGTCGCAGGCTGAACATCAGGCTGGTCCGCGACGGGTTGCACAACGGCGACTGGGTGTGGGCGTTGGTGAAGAGGGTCCCCCTCCGAGCGAGGGCGTCGATGTGGGGAGTTCGGGCCTGCGGGTGGCCGCCCAGGACCCCCACCCAGTCGTTCTGGTCGTCGATGGCGATGAAGAGGATGTTCGGCCTCCGGGGGGCCGGGGCCTTCGTCGAAATCGCGGCGGGTGAAGCAGTTGCGGCGAGGAGAGCGCATGCGAGGAATCGCATGACGAGAGTATATGCCTGATCGACTCACCGGGTGGCAACGGGGTCGGCCACGTCAACGTCGGGCCTGCGGAGCCCCACAGGCGCCTCGCTCGGTGCTGATAGAATGAGAGTCCTCCAAGGGACCACGCGAGCCCCATTCAGGGGCAGGAGACTCTCAATGCTGGAGCTGAAGAATGGCGTCGACATCCTCGCCGAGGTCGGTGGCGTCAAGACCATCGAGGAGGCCCGCGCCGTCTTCCGGAAGAAGATGGATCAGGAGAGCCTGGCCAAGATCGACAGGATCGAGAGCGAGGAGCCCCTGCTGCGTATCGCCAACGCCATCGCCATGTGCGATCCCGAAAGAGCCTGGGTGGACACCGGCTCGGAGGCGGACCTGGCGCAGATCCGCAAGTGGAGCATCGAGAAGGGCGAGGAAGCCCCGCTGGCCATCGACGGCCACACGGTCCACTACGACCTGGCCCGGGAGCAGGCCCGCCTCGTCGACCAGACCTTCTACATCGTCAACCCCGACGAGAAGATCTCCGTTCTCGCCAAGAAGACCCTGCGGGACGAGGCCCTGGCCTACGTGAAGAGGTGGATGAGCGGTATCGGCAGGGGCAAGCGGCTCATGATCGGCTTCTACACCCGCGGACCCGCCGGGGCCCCGGCCACCATCCCCGCGCTGGAGATCTCCACCTCGACCTATGTGATGCACAGCGCCAACATCCTCTACCGCAACTCCTACGGGACCTTCGACGACGAGGTCAGGCGGACCGGGGTGTTCTTCACCAACGTGCATGCCGAGGGCCCGAACCGCGAGGAGGACCTACCCCACGCGCGGATCTTCATGGACCGGAGCTGGCTGACCACCTTCAGCATGTTCTGCACCTATGCCGGAAACACGCTGCTCATGAAGAAGGGCAACCACCGCTTCGCGGTGGACCTGGCGACGTACTACGGCAGGGGAAAGATGCTCTCCGAGCACATGTTCATCACCGGCATGAGCGGTCCCGGCGGGCGCACGACATACTTCGCCGGCGCCGCCCCCAGCGGCTGCGGCAAGACCACGACGGCCATGGTGGGCAGCGACTTCATCGGCGACGACCTGGCCCAGATGTGGATCGCCGGCGACGGCACGCTCCGGGCGGTGAACCCGGAGCGGGGGATCTTCGGCATCGTGGCCGACGTCAACCGCGAAGGCGACCCCTACCTCATGAAGTGCCTCCGCGAGCCCGGCACCGAGGTCATCTTCTCCAACGTCCTGGTGGACGCGGACAAGGTGCCCCACTGGGTGGGCAACGGGGAGGAGCCCCCAAGGAAGGGCTCCAACTTCCAGGGTGAGTGGTGGGAAGGCAAGACCGACGCCGAAGGAAGGCCGATCCCGATCTCCCACCCCAATGCCCGGGCCACGCTCTCCAACTCCGCCATCGGCAACTACAACGAGCTCGCGGCGGAAGACCCGGCCGGGGTCCCGATCAAGGTCATCACCTACAGTGGTCGGGACAGCGACACGATGCCTCCGATCTGGGTGGCGAAGAACCCGGACCACGGAGTCGTGATCGGGGCCTCCATCGTCTCCGCCGCCACCGCCACCGAGGTCGGGGCGAGCGGCGTCAAGCGCCAGCCCTGGGCCAACGCCCCCTTCATCCCCGGCGCCCTGGCCGACTACATGACCGCGCAGTTCGAGCTCTTCAACTCGGTCGCCCTGAGGGACAAGCCAATCATGTCCGGCCTCAACTACTTCCTGACCCACGGCGCCCGCGGTGGTGAGGGCACGAAGCTCCTGGGCGAGAAGCGCGACGTCAAGGTCTGGCTGGGCTGGCTCGAGCGCCGGGCCCACGGCGACGTGGACGCCATCGAGACCCCCATCGGCTACATCCCGAGGTACGAGGACCTGAAGGTGCTCTTCGCCGGCATCGAAAAGGAGTACCCCCGCGAGCTGTACGACCAGCAGTTCTCCTTCTACATCGACAACATCGTGGCCCGCATCGACCTGCAGGAGGAGGCCTACGTCCACGGCGACGTGCCGCCCCAGCTCTTCGAGGTGTACGCCGAGCAGCGGCGTGGGCTCATGGCCCTCAGGGAGAAGTACGGCGCGATCGTCACGCCGGATCAGCTGGCCGAGGCTGCGGCCTAGCCGTCCGAGCCATTCCATCCCACCGCGCCCGCGGCAGGGTCTTCCTGCTCCGGGCTTTCGTGGTCAGGGCTTCGCCCGGCCCATGTGCTGCGCCAGGCTCACCAGGACGATCGCCACCGTCGCGAGCGCGAAGGCGGGGACCAGCTCGTAGAGGCCGGTGGGCTCCCGCAGCCACAGCCTCCAGACGACCGTGACGAGGGTGCCCGTGACCATCCCCGCCGCGATCCCGTCGCGGGTGGCGCCCTTCCAGAACAGCGAGAAGATCAGCGCGGGCCCGAGAGAGGCGCCCAGCCCGCCCCAGGCAAAGAGGACCAGCCAGAAGACCAGGTCCTGAGCGAGCGAGGCCAGGACCAGGGCCACGATTCCGGAGACCACGAGCACGAGACGACCCAGGCGGAGCTTCGCCGCCTCGTCCGCCTCCGGGCCCGGGCGGAGGATCTTCTCGTGGACGTCTCGCGCGAAGGTCGACGCGACGACGAGGAGCTGGGAGTCCGCGGTGGAGAGAATGGCGGCGAAGACACCGCCGATGAGCAACCCGAACAGGACGGGTCCGAAGAAACGGGAGGAGAGGGTCAGGTAGACCATCTCCGGGTCGGCGCCCGGCAGGCTCTCGACCTGCGGGACGAGGGCCCTTCCCAGGAGGCCGATGGCCACCGCCCCCGCGCCGAGGATCACGTTCCACGTGGTCCCGACCACGGCCACGGACCGCAGGTTCCGCGGGTCGTCGATCGACATGTAGCGTACGAGGATGTGAGGCTGGCCCGGCGACCCCAGCCCGATCCCGACGAACCCGATGAACGCGCCGAGCCCCAACGCCAAGGGGTCGACGGCGGTCGGGTCGAGAGCGATCAGCATCTCACCGAGGTGAGCGACGCCCCCCACCCGAACGAGGCCGTACGCGGGGAGCGCCACCAGCCCGAGCAGCATCAGAATCGCCCGGACCACGTCGTTCCAGGCCACCGCCACGTAGCCACCCAGGACCATGTACACGAGTATGAGGAGCGCCGACAGCACCAGGCACAGACCGAGGTTCCAGTTCAGGGCCGCGTTCAACGTCTTCGCCCCCGCGTTCAACTGCGCGGCCACGTAGGCGGTGATGAAGACGCCGATGACGAGCGCCCCGAGCAGGCGGAGGAGGTGACCGGTGTCGTCGAAACGGGATTCCAGGTAGTCGAGCAGCGTGATCGAGCCGAGCCTCTCGGTCTCGACGCGCAGGCGTGGGCCGAGAGTGAGGCACTGCACGAGCTCCACCACCGTGTAGCCGGCCACCGCCCACACCGCGCTCGCGCCTTGCGCGTAGGCGATCCCACTCACCCCGAGGACCAGCCACGAGGATCGTCCCGAGGACACCGCCGAGAGGGCCACCACGAAGCGGTTCATGGCTCGCCCGCCCACGAAGAAGTCCGACTGCGAGCGTGTTCGGCGCAGGGCCAGGAACCCGATGCCGACGGGCAGGAAGAGCGTCAGGATGAAGACAGCGAGGGCAAGGGGGTGTGCGAGCTTCTCGTAGACGTCCATCAGTCCCCGAGTCGGACCTCGACCTCGACCTCGGTCCGTCCGTCAGCGGGCAGGGGAACGACGTTGCCCTCGACCGTCTCTCCGTCGACCTCGAGGGAAACCGCGTTCCCCGGACCCACGCGCTCGACCGTGATCGCGTAGGTGACTCCGCGGAAGACGCGTCGGGCGGCGAAGCCCTTCCACGACTCCGGGATCACCGGGGCGACCCGCAGGCCCTCGAAGGTCGGGCGGATGCCCAGGATCCACTGGGTGGCGGACACGTAGGCCCACGAGGCAGTGCCAGTGAGCCAGGTGTTGCGGCCCCGGCCGTGCTGCGGGTGCTCGGGGCTTTGGATGTTCTGGCAGTAGATGTAGGGCTCGGCCCCGTAGACGTCGGCGTCGAGTCGGGCCAGGGGCAGGATCTGGCGGTAGTACTGGTGGGCCCGGTCACCCTGACCCAGGGCGGCGGCGGCCACGATGGCCCAGGTGTTCGCGTGGCAGAAGATGCCGCCGTTCTCCTTCGCTCCCGGCGGGAAGGTGGTGGTCCCCCGCACCCGAAGCTCGAAGCGGTCGTGGGGTGGGGTCATCAGGCGGATGCCGAGGGGCGTGTTCAGCCGCTCGTGGGCGCTCTCCATGGCCCGTCGAGCCCGCGCCTCGTCGCTGAGCTCTGCCATCACGGCCCATGTCTGCGTGTTCAGGCTGATCTGGTTGACCGGCGCCCGGCGGTGTCCCACGGGGTTCCCGTCGTCGTCCCAGGCCCGGACGTACCAGGCGCCGTCCCAGGCCTCGCGGTTGATGATCCCGTCCATTTCCGTGTGCAGGTCGCGGAATCGCCGGGCGTCCTCGGCTCGTCCGGTGGCATCGCCGAGCTCGGCCAGGTCCAGCGCGGCGCGGCAGAGCTGCTGGGCGGTCCACACGCTCTCGGCCTTCCCGCTGCCGTGGTCGATGTTCATGGTGTCGTTCCAGTCGGAGAAGCCGTGGCGGGGGAGCCCGTGGGGGCCCCGGTTGTCGAGGGCAAAGCCCACCGCCCGCAGGAGGTGCTCCCAGACCGTTGCGTCAGCGCCGTCCTGGAACGGGATCTGCTCGTCCAGGTAGGTGAAGTCGGCCGTCTCCCGGAGGTACGCGCAGGTCCCGAGGATCAGCCACAGGTGGTCGTCGCTGAACCACTGGGGCCACTCCGGGAACTCGCCGGCGAGACCGGGCCCGCCCTCGCCGGTCAGGGGGAAGACCTGGTGCCAGGTGTGGCCATCCTGGAACTGGAGCTTCCACAGGGCGGTGAGCATGTCCCGGGCCTTGTCGGGAAGGTTGTGGACGGTGCCCAGGGTGTCCTGGGCCGAGTCGCGGGTGCCGATGCCGCGGCCCAGCCCGGTGTCGTACCCGGACACGAACCGGGACCAGTACAACGTCGAACGGCACTGGACCGCGTTCCAGAAGTTGACCATCACGTCGAGCTCGGGGTCGGGGGTCTCGACCGAGAGCTTGCCCAGGTACTCGTCCCAGTCGGCGCGCAGTGTGGCCAAGGACTCCTCGACGCTCGCCGTGTCGCTGAATCGACCCACGACCCTCGGAATCTCTCCCGCCTCCTCGGTGACCCCCAGCATGAAGACGATCGTCTCCTCCGCCCCCGGTTCGAGCGGGACCTCGTGGCACAGGGAAGCGATGTTGTTGCCGCACGAGGCCAGGCTGCCCCGGGGCTCGCCCCGCTCGACGACCTCCGGGCGAGCGAGGTCGCGGTACGGGCCGACGAAGACCTCCCGATCGGTGTCGAAGCCCACCGGCGACCGGCTCGAGGCGAACCACGTGACGTCGGGAAGGAACTGGGTCGAGGCGAGCAGAGTCCCGTCCTCCTCGCGGCTCCGGAGGATCTGCATGCCCCAGTCCAGATTGGTCTGGTCGGTCATGGCGTCGTAGAAGCTGAGCTCGGCGTAGCTGAACGTGCGGAGGGTTCGGGCCCGGTCACCGGCGTTGCGGACCTTCACGACCCACAGCTCGCAGGGACACGCCTCGTCGGGCGGGCTCGGAGGCACGAAGTAGAGGATGTCGGTCTCGATCCCCCGGTACCGGCTGGTGATGCGGGTGTAGGCGGTCCCGTGGCGACACTCGTAGGCGTCCAGGTTTCGGGGCACGACCGGCTGCCAGGTGGGGCTCCAGAACTCCCCGCTCGTCTGGTCGCGCAGGTAGACATATCGGCCGGGCTGATCGGCGGGTATGGAGTTGTACCGATAGCGCGTGACCCGGCGGTTGCGCGGGTCGCGGTCGAAGGAGTAGCCGCCGGCGGTGTTGGAGATGATGCCCCCGTAGCGGCCCTCGCCCAGGTAGTTGATCCAGGGCGTCGGCGTGTCCGGTCTCGTGATGACGTACTCGCGCCTCTCGACGTCGTGGTAGCCGTAAGGGTTCTCGATCCTTGTGGGCCTGCTCATGTCACGATGCCTCGCCGGCTTCCATCCTCCGCGCCGCAAGCTCCTCCCCGATCCTCTTCACCAGGTCCTCCTTGAGGGGATAGCCGAGCATCACGAGGATCGAGATCCCGCCGAGCACCGCGGGAATCACACTCACGAGGAGGCGCAACCCGTGCTGGACCGCGGGGGTGGGGTCAGTGTTGGCCTGGAAGCCGACCGCGAACAGGAGCCAGCCGGCGAAGGCGCTGCCGATGGCCCAGCCGAATTTCTGCGACATGGTCGAAGCGGAGAAGATGAGACCGGTGGCCCGCCGCCCGTACTTCCACTCGCCGTAGTCGGCGGCGTCGGCGTACATGGCCCAGAGCAGGGGGCTCAGGGGGCCGGTGGTGAACGAGAACACCAGGTGCAGGCCGAAGATGAGGGGCAGCTGATCGGGGCGGCACACGTACATCGCGGCGCAGGCGACGATCCCCACCAGGTAGAGGGTGAGGAAGGCGCGGCGCTGGCCCAGGGTCTTCACGAACCAGCCGACGAAGACGACCCCGATCAGGGAGAAGATCTGGCCGATCCCGTTGAACGCCGAGGCGAGGTACTCGAACCCGTAGGAGCCGCTGTGGCCGAAGAGGCTGATCTCCTGCTCGCCCACGTAGTACTTGAAGTAGTGGGCGGTCACCGTGAGCCGGCTCGCGATGAACAGGATCATGGTGATGGTCGTGAGGAGCAGCATCACCCAGGGCCGATTCCGGACAAGATCTTCGAGGTCCTGGCGAATCGGGGTCCGCTCCTTCGCGACCGGCCTGATCCGCTCCCGGACGAAGGTGAAGGCGATCAGGAAGAAGGCCACCGCGGCGACGCCGTAGACGACGAAGCTGAGCTGCCAGCCGCGTTGGTCGTTCCCGCCGCCGAGGCGCGCGGCCATGGGAAGGAGGGTGAACGACACGATCATGCCCGCCGTGTAGGCGAAGATGAACTTGATCGACGAGACCTGGGCGCGCTCCACCGGGTCCGCGGTGACCACACCGAGCAGGGCCGAGTAGGGGATGTTGATGGCGGTGTAGAGCATCATCAGCAGGGTGAAGGTGACGTAGGCCCACACCAGCTTCCCGGCGCCGGAGAGGTCCGGGGAGGTGAACGTCAGCACCCCCATGACCGCGAATGGCACGCAGAGCCACAGGAGATAGGGACGGAAGCGTCCCCAGCGGGTCTCGGTGCGGTCGGCGATGACTCCCATCATGGGATCGTTGACGCCGTCCCAGAGGCGGGTCACCAGAAGCATGAAGCCGGCGGCGGCAGCAGTGATCCCGAAGACGTCGGTGTAGAAGAAGAGGATGTAGGCCATGAACGTCTGCCAGTACAGCACCGAGGCCAGATCCCCGAACCCGTAGGCGAACTTCTCCCGAAAAGGCATCTGCCCCGTCGTGGTCTCTGTGGTCATTTCCCGCTCGCTCCCGCGTTGGAGGGGTTCCATCTGCCGGCGGAGACTATTGCCTCCGGCAACCCCGGTCAACTCCCAGAGAGGGTCTCCATGGAGTGGAGACCTTCTGGCCCGGTGCCCCCCGGCGTTTGACGTCCCGGGGCCGTCGGACGAGAATCCCGCGACCCCGGATCGCTCCGGTGTCGTCCCGGGAAAGGGGAGTCATCCATGCGCTCGTTGGTCTGGCCCGTGATCCTGACGCTGATTCTCGCCGCCCTGCCCGAGCAGGTGCCGGCCGCCGATGCCGCCAGGTCCGTTCCGTTGTTCAACGGAAAGGACCTGAGCGGCTGGAGCCACTATCTCGTGGAGCCCGGTGTCGGAATGGGGGACGTCTGGAGCGTCGAGGACGGCATCCTCGTCTGCAAGGGCAAGCCGCTCGGCTACCTCCACACCACCGCCGAGTACACCAGCTTCGCCCTGGTGGTGGAGTGGCGCTGGGCGCCCGGCACCGAGCCCGGGAACAGCGGGGTCCTGCTGCGGATCAACGGCGAGCCCCGGGCGGTCCCCCGCTGCTACGAGGCCCAGCTCAAGAGCGGCGACGCCGGGGACGTCTACGGGTTCTGGGGAATGAGCCTGAGCGGCGACGAGTCGCGCAAGAGAGAGGCGAAGGGCCACGAGATGCTGGGGGACATGGTCGGATTCGCCAAGACCGAGGGCAACGAGAACCCACCCGGGGAGTGGAACCGATACGAGATCCGTCTCGACGGGCCCGACCTCGTCGTCCAGGTCAACGGAAAGAAGGTCAACGAGGCCACGGGCGCCGACGTCCTCCCCGGTCCCATCGGACTCCAGTCGGAAGGCGGTGAGATTCACTTCCGCAAGGTGGAGCTCGTCCCCATCGGCTGAGGCGCCCCCCCGGGGGCGTTTCCATTCCGGGCGCCTTGACGGGCGGCCCACGTCACGTGTACCGTCCGCCGACCACCATGCCAGCAAGAAGATCGTCCGCGCCGCGTCCGCGGCGTGGCCGCCCTCCGGGAAGCCCGGGCGCTGCCGTGTCGTCTCGGGGGCGGATCCTGGCCGTGATCCTGCTGGCATCGTGGACCGCGCTCCTCGCGGCGGGCGTTCTCGATCCTCCGAGTCGAGCCGGAAGCATCGGGTCCGGACTCTTCGACCTTCGGTCTCGAGCGGCGGTCTGGTCGGCGGGGGTGAGCATGGCGTCGGCGGGCTTCCTCGAGGTGCTCCGCTTTCTTCCCCTGGGCGTGCTGGCCGTCTACGTGTTCCCCGACCGGCCCCGCCGCTTCGCTCGCGCTCTTCTCGTGTTCTTGCCCGCCCTCGTCCTCGCCCTGGCTCTCGCCGCTCTCGCCCTCGACCTGGGGGGCCGAGCTCGGGAGGGCATGTCTCCCGGCCCGTCGGATCTCGTCCTGCCGGGTCTGGGGGTGGTCCTCGGCGCCGGGGCCGGGCTCGCCTGGCGACGGGGACCCCGGGCGCGCTGGCTCTTCGTGCCGAAGATCGCGTTGGCGGCCGCGCTGCTCCTGGCGCTCGGGGGAGCGCTGGTCGCGTTCACCCTGGAGGCGGAGCCGGCGGCGCCGGAGCCGCCGCGGGTGGACTCAGCCGGCAAGCGGAGGGTTCACGCCGCCCTGCGCGGCAAGGATCCGCGGAAGGTTCCCCGGGGCGAGCAGCAGAAGCTGGTCCTGTCCCGCGACGAGATCGACTTCGTGCTGGCGTGGGGGCTCCCCCTGGTCTTCGGTCCGGACCGGGTCCGGGTGGCGGTCAGCCTCGAGGCCCCGGACGAGGCCGGAGCGGTCGCGTCGGTTCGCGTTCCCGGCACCGGTCGCTGGCTCAACGTCGACGGCTCAGCTCGGGTGCGGATCGAGAAAGGCCGACTTGATCTGGCCGGAGCCCGGCTGGGCCTCGGCGGCGTGGGCGTGCCCGCGCCCGTCCTGGGAGCTGCCCTTCCCCTGCTCGAGCTGGCCCTACAGAAGGAGCGTCGCCTGCGACCCGTCCTCGCCGCGACCGACCGGGTGGAGATCGAGCAGGACCGCGCCCGCGTCACCTACCGGCGCCTCGAGGCCCCCCCTGGCTTCTTCGCACGTCTGGTCTGGGGCGACGGAGCGGAGATGGAGATGCGCGAGGCGGTGGGGGTGCACGCCCGGCGTCTTCTCGAAGCCGGGCCCCATCTGCCCGGCGGTGAAGAACGCTTCGGGGCGGTCCTCGAGATCGCCTTCGAGTCAGCTCGCGAGCGCTCGGGAAGCGGCCTTGCGGTGCAGGAGAATCGGGCCGCCATCCTGGCGCTGGGCATCCTCCTCGGCCACCGGGGGCTCGAGCGCTTCGTCGGCGAGGTGCTCGAGGACGAGGACCGGGCTCGCGTGGCCGCCCTGGGAAGGCCGACGCTACGGGGACGCCGTGATTGGACCCGTCACTTTCTCGTGAGCGCAGCCCTCACCGTGCTCTCGGCGGAGACCCCGAGCGATGCCGCGGGGCTCTTCAAGGAGGAGCTCGACGCCGCGCGGGGCAGCGGGTTCTCCTTTGCCGACCTCCTCGCCGACCGCGCGGGGACGAGCTTTGCCGTGGCCGCCACCCGCGACGAACGCTCGGCGGTGGCGATGCAGCAGAGGCTCGCCATGGGGTTCGCGCGTGAGGACTTCTTTCCGGAGGCGGCCGATCTCCCCGAGGGCCTGACCGATGCCGAGCTGCAGTCGGCGTACGGCGGTGTCGGCGGACCAGGCTACCAGCGCGTGGTGGGTGAGATCGAGAGGCGCGTGGCCGCCTGCCCGGCCTATCGCCGGTAGACGGCCACGACTCTCGGAGCTGATCTCAGACCGGGAGCTCCCAGCCCTTTCGGTACGGCGCCTCGATGAACCGGTCCGCCTCCGGCGCGTTGGTGGCCTTCATGTTCTCGGCGTCCCACTTCAACTGCTTCTGGGCTCGAACCGCCGCCACCCCCAGCAGCACGAACTCACACAGCCGCGAGCCGTACTCGAAGTTGCTGCAGGCCGGGGTCCCCCCCTTGCACGCCTGGAGCCAGTCGGCGTGGTGTCCTTCGACGCGGGGGAGCACCTTCTCGGGACGCTCGTACTCCTGGTGCAGCTCGCGGGGCAGCAGGCGCGGCATGCCCGACCATCCGCCGCAGGTCATGATCCCCTTGTCCCCGATGAAGGTGATCCCCTCTCGGACCTGGCCCATGCGCTGCCGGGGGTCGTCCGGGTCGACGCCGCGGGGCGTGGGCGGACGCAGGCCGCCGTCGTACCAGAAGACGTCCACCGGCTCCATGTTGAAGCGCCGGCCGAATCGCCAGGTTGCCAGGACCCCGGTCGCCGCGACCTCCTCCGGGTCGAGCAGGGGGGCCGTGGCCTCGATGGTCTCCGGGGTCTCCAGGGCGAGGGCGTAGAAGGCGGGGTCCAGGTGGTGGACGGCCACATCGGGCAGCCCCCCCCCGCCGAAGGCCCACCAGCCACGCCAGTTGAAGGGCGCGTAGGCGGGATGGTAGGGGCGCCACTCGGCAGGTCCCAGCCAGAGGTCCCAGTTGAGGCCCGGGAGCACGTCCGGAGTGCCCTCCGGACGCCCGCTCCCCGTCGCGAAGCCACCCGCGCTGGCCCAGGCGTGCACCTCCCGCACGTCGCCGATGGCGCCGTCCCAGAGCCACTCGGCGGTCTGGCGATGCCCTTCGCCCGAGCGTCCGTGGTTGCCGAGCTGGGTGGCCACGCCGGTTTCCCGGGCGACCTGGGCCACGAGCCGGCCCTCCGCGATGCTGCGGGTCAGGGGCTTCTCGCAGTAGACGTGCTTGCCGGCCTTCATGGCCAGGATCGAGACGTAGGCGTGAAGGTGGTCCGGGGTGGCGATGAGAACGGCGTCCACCGCCTTCTCCTTCTCCAGCATGACCCGGAAGTCCTCGTACGCGGCGCACTCGTAGTTGGGGGTCTTCGCCGCGTAGTTCTTCTCGATCTCCGCCTTGACCGGGCCCCGGCCCCCCAGTCCTCCGTAGTAGTAGGGACTGAGGTCCCACTCCTCGCAGACGTCGGCGATGGCGATGATCTGGCAGTCGTCCTGCTGGAAGAGGGCGCGGCAGTTGGTGCGCCCCTGGCCTCCCACGCCGATGACCGCGACGTTCACCTTGTCGCTCGGGGCCACGAACCCCGGGCCCCCGAGGACGTGGCGGGGGAGGATCGTGGTGGCGGCGACGGCGGAAGCCGCGGTGGTCATGAAGTGGCGACGACTCGGGTCGGCAGTCTGTTCTCGGCTCATGGCATTCCTTCTGAAACGAGCTTCCGTTCCAGCCTGGTCGTCACGTCCCCCGCGCTCCGGTCAGAGCCGGGCACGGGAGACGGACGAGGGTGACCTCGGTTGCGTCGAGCCCCTCCGTCTCAGACGAGGGGGGTCTTCCCGGGGATCGGAACCTCGAGGGGCGGCAGGTCGCCAAACTCCAGGTGGGGCGGAGTGAGGTCGAGCTCCGAGGCGTTCATCACCCAGTCCCAGCTCAGCGCGCGGCCGGTGTAGGCGCTCATCCGGCCCATGATCGCGGTCAGGCAGCTTTCCGCCACCTGCCGACCCTCGTTCAGGGGTGTCCCCGCCTTGATGCTGGCGACGAGGTCGGCGTGCTCCTGGACGTAGGGGTTGGGGGAGGCCTCGGGGTTCTCCCAGGCATTCGCTCCCTTGATGTAGCCGTCGGCGCTGTCGGTGTAGGTGAAGCCCTTCGTCCCCACCACGCGCTCGGAGACGTTCTCCGCCGCCCCCGCCGTCTGGCGACACATGCTCATGACCCGCACCCCGTTCGGGTACTCGTAGTCGATGGCGAAGTGGTCGAAGATGTTTCCGTACTGGGGCTCGGTCCGTGCCGCGCGACCGCCCATGCCGGTGGCCTGGACCGGGTGGGTGTCGAAGGCCCAGTTGATCACGTCGAGGTTGTGGACGTGCTGCTCGACGATGTGGTCGCCTCCGGCCCAGCACGTGAACAGCCAGTTGCGGAGCTGCCACTCCATGTCGGACCACTTCTTGGCGGTGCGGTTGGCCCAGTTCATGGCCGCCCGCTCGACCCAGAGCGCCCCCATGTTCCAGTAGCACTGGCCGCCTACGAGCTCGCCGATGTCACCGCCGTGCACCCGCTTCATGATCTCGAGGTAGTGGGCCTGGTGACGACGCTGGGTGCCGGCGACGATGTTCAGCCCCTTCTTCGTGGCGAGCTCCGAGGTGGCGATGACGGAGCGCACGCCCGCCGGGTCCACCGCCACCGGCTTCTCGGTGAACACGTGCTTGCCGGCCTCGATCGCCGCCTTCAGCTGCATCGGGCGGAAGAAGGGTGGGGTGGCGAGGATGACGACGTCGACGTCGGTGGCCAGGACCTTCTCGTAGGCGTCGAAGCCGGTGAAGCTGGTCTCGGGGGTGACCACGAGCCGCTCGGCCGGGACCTTCTCCTTCAGCTGTCCCTTGGACCACTCCAGCTGGTCGGGGAAGACGTCGCCCATGGCGGCGATGACGATGTCGGGGGAGGCGTTGATGGCGTCCTGGGCCGCCCCGGTGCCACGACCGCCGCAGCCGATGAGACCCACCTTGATGCGCTCGGAGGCGCCGGCGGCGAAGACTCCGCCCGGCATCGCGGCCGCGAGCGAGGCCAGAGAAGCCGCCTTGATGACCTCCCGGCGGGTGATGCCGTTCTTCTCGGTCGTGGTTTCGTCTTTCATTGGTTTCCCCTTTGCTTCAGGACGGCGCTCTCGTGGGCGGTCACGCCTCGACAGTCCGGGCGCGTTTCCCGAGGAGGCCGTGGATGATCCGATCGAGGCCCACCACCTGGCCGCTGCCGGTCACGAAGACGACGGCCAGCGCGGCCAGCTCCACGAGGTTCTTGTTGACGATGAGATAGCTCCCCTCCATGGGGATCGAGTAGAAGTACCCGATGAAGGGAGGGTTGCACAGGTAGAACAGCAGAATGACCAGCATGCCGGCAGCGCTGGCGAGGCGGGTGAAGCAGCCGAGGATGAGCCCGAGACCGATGAGGGTGAGCCCCCACATGTTGAGCTGGTTCACGAGATTCAGTCGCTCCGGGTCAGCGGCCAGCCACCGGAAGGCCTCCGCGAACATGCCGCGGGACTGCAGCAGGAACCCCTTGGCCGACCAGCTGTCCGCGGTCAGCTTGGACAGGCCTTCGTAGAGGAAATGCCAGCCGATCAGCACCCTCAGGGCGACGATGGTGGCCATCTGCACACTGGTGAGCGTCCCTTTGTTCATGTCTACCCCTGCGGCCTCAGATCTCGAAGGCGTCGGGCTCGAACGTGAGCCGTTCCTTCGCCTCGATGGCCTCGTTCACCTTGAGCACGGCGACCGCGGTCTCGTATCCCACCTCGGCCGGGCAGTTCAGCGTCGCGTCACCCCGAATGGTGTTGAAGAAGTTCTCCAGGTGCGGCTGGTGGTACGGATCGCGCAGGACGACGGGGATGCGGTGCTCGTCGGGCGACACCGACTCGCGAACGTCCAGGACGGCCTCCTCGTCCTTGGGCTTGACCTCCTGGAGCTTGGGCGCCGAGATCCAGCCCCGCTGCACCCACTCGTCCCAGGCCGGGGCGTTGGGGTCGCGGTAGACAAACCCCGAGTTCGCCGCCTCCGACTCGGAGATGACCAGGGTGCCCTGGTCGCCCATGAAGTTCTCGAAGTAGCCCTGGCTGCCGTTCGAGGTCTGGGTCTGGTAGTACGCCCGGGCCCGGCCCACCGGGGTGTCGAACTCGTAGATGGCCATCACGGTGTCGTACCACTCGTGGGTCGCCGGGTCGTGGTAGTCCAGACCCCCGCTCGCCATCACGTGCGACGGGTTGGCTCCGAGGAACCAGCCGAAGATGTCGATCTGGTGGGAGCCCAGGTCGACGATCGGCCCTCCCCCGAGGCCCTTGTACCAGCGCCAGTTGCGGAACTGGGCCATGGAGTCGAAGCCGTACTGCTTGAGCAGGTCGTCCGGGATGGTGTACCGCTCCGGCCAGCCCAGGTCCGGGGCCGGGGAACGGTTCCACTGGGCGTTGACGGTGACGATCTGGCCCAGGATCCGCGCCTCCCGCAGGAGGTTCTCGTAGGTGTGGAGGTAGCGCGGGTGGCTGCGTCGCTGGTGCCCGATCTGGAGCAGCTTTCCGGTCCTCCGGGCCGCCTCCACCATGTTGCGAGCACCCTCCAGGGTGTTCGACATCTCCTTCTCGCAGTACACGTGCTTGCCCGCCTCGAGGCAGTCGATGGTGTGGGGGGCGTGCCAGAAGTCGGGGGTGGCGATGACCACCGCGTCGAGGCCCTTCTCCTTGTCGAGCATCTCGCGGTAGTCGACGTAGCCGGTGACCTCGTGCTTGTACTTCTTGAGGATCCGCACGACCCGCTTCTGGTTGTACTCCTCCCAGATGTCGCACACCGCCCGGAACCGCAGCCCGGGGATCCGGAGCATGGAGTCGAGGAGCACCTGCCCCTGGGCTCCCGCGCCGAGGAGGGCCACGTTGATCTCCTGGAGATCAGCCGGCGGCGGGGGTTTCTCCTCCTCGGCAGCCTCCTTCACGGCCTCGTCGTACTGCTGCTGCTTCTGCCAGGCCGCGCCGAAGAGGCCCAGCGCCGGGACCGTGGACAGGCCGAGGAGGACGTCCCGGCGATCGATCTTCCGGCCGGGAGCCGCCTCCGGACCGCCGCCCTGGTCCTTGTCGTCTTCGCTGGCCATGCTGCTCTCCTACTTCGCCGGGCGGCCGAAGACCTCGACCTCCACGTAGTGGTTGAGGTCGTTGGCGTTGTTGCCGTTGCTGTACAGCCGGACGAAGCGGGCCCGCGAGCCCTTGGCGTCGACCAGCTTACCTTCGGCCGTCTCCACGTAGTTCATGTCCTTGCCCGCGCCCAGTCCGGCGCTGTTGTCGTTGTCGTTGTTGAAGAGGGTGCGCACATTCTTCGTGAAGTCGGCGTCGTCCGCCACCTGGACGATCACGTCGAGGTAGACGCGCGCGGTCTTGTGGAAGTGCCAGAAGAGGATGGCGTAGATGTCGTGGGGCGCTCCCAGATCCACGGTGAGGTACTGCACGCCGGGACCCAGCTCGACGAAGCTGCCCTCAGCGCCCTTCTTGTCGCCGTCGGTGGCCTGCTCGAGATCGCCGATGATCGGCTCCATGTCGCTGCTGGTCACGACCTTCCCGAGGGCGACGTTGGTGACGCCGGCGGGAGCGAGAAACGGGTCCCGGGGGCGGCCCAGGGGCTTCTGGAGGTTGGGGACGGAGAGGTTCTGGGGCGTGCCCTCGAACATGGGCTTGGGCAGCTCGAAGGGGATCGGCTCCATCTTCTCCTGGGCGGAGACAGCCCCGGGGAGGAGGCAAAGGACGCCGAGCACCGCCATCCCAACGGCGGCGGCGCGAACAAACAGAGGTATGAGGGTGGCCCGCGTGGGCCCGATGTGTCGTGTCATGGACATGATTATCCTTTCCGTGTCGTCCCCGCGAGGAGAGTCATCTGATCCAGACCTCTATTATTCATCTTTAGGGGCGCCGGCGGGCCAGGTGGACGAGATCCGCCCCCGACGCCCCGCTTCCAGTGGGCTCCGGGAAGACCCAGGCCTCGAGACCCGGGCCCCTCCGACACAACGCCCCGATCTCGGGCATGGGGAGGAGCATGAACGCGGTGGACAGGGCCTCGGCCACGGCCGCCGGCGAGCGGAGCACGTCGATCCAGGCTCCCGGGGCCCCTCCGGGCGTCTCGGGGCAAGGGAGGGCCACCCAGGCCGCCCGATGACGGGCGGGCTGGCCGGTGCGAGGGTCCACGATGTGGGCGCCCTTCTGGGTGCCCGACGCGCTGAGGGCCTGGCGGCGGGCCGAGACCCGGATCCGTTCCCCGCCGTCGGGGGCTGTCAGGGTGAGGGGCCACCCCCCGCGCCCCGGAGGGGGCTCCCGAGCCAGAACCGAGCTGAAGCCCCCGTGGAGGAGGACCCGGGGGATCTCCCACTCGTCCAGGAGCTCGGCCATGCGGTCGACCGCGTACCCCTTGCCGATGCCCCCCAGATCCAGCCGGACCCCGTCGGCCCGGGCCCGAACGAGGAACCCGTCGGTCACGAGCTCGATCTGCTCGAGCCCCGTGCCGAGGGAGATGTCGAAGGCCCCGCCGGTCAGCCTGTGCATGCGCCGGGCGATCTCCAGGCACTCCATCGTCTCCGGCGTCACCCGGGTTTCCTGTCCGGCGGCCAGGGCGTTGATGCGCGATACGTCGCTGCTGTCCCTGAACCGGCTCAGCTCGCGCTCCAGCCGGTCGACCAGATCGAAGGCGGCCAGCGCCGCCTGACTCGCGTACCCCCGGTCGTCGTGGGCGGAGAAGACCTCGAACACCGTGGCCATCGCCTCGTGGCCGAACCGATGGACCTCGATCCCGGCGGGGGTATCGCCCGGGACGACACCGGCCGCGCCCCGCTCCTCCGGTCTCATGGGTGAGCCACGGGCGGGGGCGGCTCGGGGGGCTCGACCTCGAGCCGGCGGAACTCGTCCCAGAGTGCCTTCGAGGCGTACCCGCGCACCTCGACCCGCGGGCGCAGCTCCAGGCGTCTTTCGTAGATGCTCATGTACAGCTCCCGTTCCCCGGGGGGCGGCACGTCGTAGAGCCTCCTCACCAGGGCCGGCTCCATCTCCGGGGTCACGACGATGACGGGGGCGTTCTCCGCCTCGTCGGAGACCCCGTTCCACCAGCGGACACCGGAGAGCCCACGCAGGTACCAGGGCAGGGGCCAGAGGTTCTCCCGGCTGATGATCTGAATGGGCATGGCCGAGCCCTCGGGGTGGGCTCGGGTGAGCTCCTCGAGGCGACCCACGATCTCGAACACGTCGTTCCCGGTGTGGGCGTAGACGTACGGGTTGCGGGGATCGGCGGCGAAGCGGAAGCTCCCGGACCAGGCTTGCCAGGCCAGGTGTCCGGCGCCCAGGATCAGGGCCACCGAGATCGCGACCTGCCCGGTCCGGCCCGTCAAGGACACGGTCGCCGTGGTGGAATCGTATCCTTGGTCAGGGCTTCCGGCCGCAGGCCGGTTCGGTCCCCGGAAGGACTGGACCACCCAGACCGCGCCGACGCCGGCCAGGAGGATCAGCCCGTGCAGGAACCCGAGGAGGTTCCACGGGGTCTTGTAGGGGATCGCCGCGTAGGCGGCGACCAGCAGGAGGGTGTACAGCGACAGGAAGCGGAGGACCTTCGGATCCGTTCCCGGGACTCCTCTCCGGCTCCAGCCGGCTGCGGCCCCGGCGACTCCCAGCACGAGGATGAGGCCTTCGCTCCACACCGGGGTCCCCTCCGCGGGGAAGTAGATCAGCAGGCGCAGGTAGTAGTCCCAGGAGTGGGAGTGGATCGAGCCGGAGCCGGCCCGACCCAGCCAGATCCAGTAGGACCGCACCGAGTCCACGAGGCCCCCGGGGTTGCCCAGAAAGGAGGAGTACAGCACCCCCGACACCACCGCGGCCGCGACGACCGCCAGCAGGGCGTCTCGACGGCGGACGGTGCGGCGGATCGGGTGGGGGGGCAGGCCGTGGCGGCGCTCGAAGACCAGGGTGAGCGCCAGCGCCAGAACCATCGCGCCCAGGGCGAGAGGGGCGGTCTCCTTCGTTGCGTGCATCAGTCCCACGCTCACGCCCGTCACCAGAGCCGGGAAGGCCCCCGCCCGTTGCAGATACCAGCATGCCCCGAGGAGCGCGCCGAAGGTGAAGAAGACGAGGGGGACCTCGTGTATGAAGTAGCGGCTATAGAAGACCATGGCCGGGGAGATCGCGGTCAGGAGCGCGGCGAGGGCCGCTCCGGGCCAGCCCAGGAAGCCCTTCGCCCCGAGAGTGGCGGCGACGAGCAGCACCCCGAGCACGGCGGGCACGACGCGCAGGGTGGTCTCGTCGATGTCCTGGTACCCCCGTGCCCCCTCGAGCCATGCGGACGGCAGGGTCAGGTAGTAGAGGGTGGGCCCGTGGAACTCCGAGGAGTCGTACGCGTAATGCCCTTCTTCCAGAAGGGTCCCGAACTTGTCGGCGTGCACGGCCTCGTCGGCGTGCATCGGGCGTCGGCCGAGGTCGGGAAGGCGAAGGGCCGCGGCCGAAAGAACCGCGACGACGAAGACGGCTGCCGACACTGACCGCAATGCCCCCACCGGCGGCAGTATAGCGAACGGCCCAGCACTCTATTGGGACGGGCCCTCGGACGCCCCGAGTCGGTACACCGCCAGCCGACTCCCGTCCCGGATGACGATCCTGTCGTCGGCGACCTCCGGGTGTCTCCCGGGCACCTCCGCACGAAGACGGCGAAATCCGCAGGAACCCCGCGCTGAGGTCTGCGGGACTGAGACCGGCAATCAGTTCGAAGACACCGACTCGCCCGAACGGCAGGTGACGCCCGCGATAATATGGGTGGCGCTCACCGGCGTCGCGCCCTTCCCCACGACCCGCGGCGGAGAGGCGCGCGTCCGTTTGGTCGGAGGAGCCACGACATGCCAATCGTCTGCGTCTCCCAGGGGAGCCTGATCCGGGGCCGCGAGTTCGCCGAGGTCCTCGCCGAGAAGCTCGGATACGACCTGCTCACTCGCGACCAGGTCCTCGAGATGGCGGTTGACGAGGGGATCGCGGTGGGTCGGATGGAAACCGCGATTGTGAAGCGCCGGCCCATGGATGAGCGTCTCATGCTGGACAAGGAGCTCTACCAGTCATTCATCACGAAGGTGCTCTGCGAGCGCGCCCTGAAAGGGGACCTGGTCTACGCGGGACGCACCGGGCACCTGCTCCTGCCCGGCGTCACCCACATCCTCCGCGTCCGTGTGGTCACCGACATGGAGACCCGCATCAACGCCGTGATGGACCGCCTTCGGCTGAGCCGGGAGAAGGCGAAGCGGTACATCGAGCAGGTGGAGGAGGACCGCGAGCGGTGGACGCGGACGATGTACTCCGTCGCCTGGGGCTTCGCCGGCTACTACGACCTCGTGGTCAACCTCGAGCAGGTGGGTGTCGCCAACGCGGCGACGGCGTTGTGTGCCTACGCCCAGCTGCCCGAGTTCCACGAGACGCCGGCCTCGCGCCGCGCCCTGGAGGGCCTCAGGGTAGCCTCCGAGGCCCGTCTCGCCCTCGCTCGCGACAAGCGGACGTACGCCGCCAGTCTGAAGGTGCGGGCCAACGAGGGAGCCCTGTCGGTGACGTACCTGCCCAAGGACGCGGCCCTGGCGCCGGTGATCCCGGAGGTGCTGAAAGGGGTCCACGGCGTGCGGGATCTGCGCTGCGCCCTGGCCTCGACGAACGTCCTCTGGGTCCAGGAGTGCTTCGACGCCTCGTCGCCGGTGTTCGAGTCGCTGGTCCGGATCGCCGAGCGATGGCAGGCCGCGGTCGAGCTGCTCCGGGTGGTGCCGGCGGAGGGGTGTCCCGAAGGGCCGGTGGAGCAGGAGGCCAGGGTGCCCCCTCCACCCGGGCTCCGAAGGGAGATCGACGGGGGGATCGAGGACGACACCGGGGTCGAGCCCACGAGGGGCACCTGCGACGACGAAGGGCTGAGGGAGGTGTTCCAGGAGCTGGCCCGGCGGGGGATCGCCGGAAGCATGCGCACGGCGATGTCCCATCCCCGGCACGTGAGCCTCGCCATCGACCGCACGGTGCCGTACAGCCTCGTCGTGGTGGGGGATATCTTCGTGGCGAAGGGGCACGCGGTCAGCCAGAGGCTCACCCGCGAGCTCAGCGCCCGGATCGCCGACACCCTGCGGGTGCCGGTGATCCGCGGCGAGGACCTGAAGGCCCGCTACCTGGTGGGACCGTGGCAGTACGCCCGCCTGGTTGGCTATGGCCTTGCCGCGTTGCTCGCCTACCTGTGGGTATTCAGCCACCAGGAGCAGGTCCTGCGGCTCCTCTCGCCCGAGACCACCGCCGACAAGGTCGCGTCGGCGGTCGCCGTGGTGCTGTTCATCCCGGCCTTCGCCTACATCCTGGGCAGCTTTGCCCACACCGTACTGAGGCTGGCTCGGATCGAATGACAAGGAGGGAGTCGCTTGCCTGAGCTCATCTACAAGGACTTCATCACTCTCGGGCTCGGAGACGCCCTTCAGGTCGTGTTGCTGGGCTTCATCGGCGGGACCCTGAGCGGCTTCATCGGTAGCGGGGGTGCGTTCTTCATGACCCCCGGAATGATGAACCTCGGAGTGCCCGGGGTGATCGCGGTCGGGAGCAACATCACCCACAAGTTCGGAAAGGCCATGATGGGGGCCCGCAAGCACGGGGAGATGGGCAACGTCGACCGGAAGCTCGGCGTCTTCCTGGTCCTGACCTCCTTCGCGGGCATCCGCCTCGCGGTCTGGATCAACAGCTCCTTGTTCGCCATGGGAGACAGCCACGGCCAAGCCAAGGGCGCGGCCGCCAATCTCTACATCAGCCTGGTCTTCGTCTGCATCCTCTCGCTGGTGGCCCTGAGCATGCTGAGGGACATCCTGCAGTCCTCGGACGACTCCGCCGGTCCCTCCCTGAGGATTGCGGAGGCGCTGTCGAAGCTGCGGCTCTTCCCCCTCATCCACTTTCCCGTCTCGGACGTCAGGGTCTCGCTCTGGGTCCTGATGGCGGTGGGTCTGGCCACCGGCTACCTCGCGGGGACGATCGGCGTCGGCGGCTTCATCGGGGTCCCCGCGATGATCTACGTCTTCGGCGTGCCGACGGCGGTGGCCACGGGTACCGAGCTGTTCCTGGCCATGTTCATGGGGGCCTTCGGGGCGCTGAACTACGTCTTCGCGGGCTTCGTGGACCTGCGCCTCACGATGCTGCTGTACGCGGGGTCGCTCTTCGGCATCTACGTCGGGGCCTATGGCACGAAGGTCGTCAAGGAAGTGGTCATCCGACTGGTGACCAGCCTGGTGATCCTGATCTGCGTTCTCTCCCGGGGGGTCGCGGTGCCCATCTACCTGCGCCAGCTCGGCTTCATCCAGCTCGACCCCGCCTGGGACGTCCCCCTCAACCAGGCCAGCAAGTTCCTCCTGATGGCCGCCGGGGTCGCCGGAGTGGGTGTGATCCTGTTCAACGTGATCGTGGCCTTCCGGAGGCAGCGGCAGGTTCGCCAGAGCCTCGCCGCCGCCGTCACCGCGCCGAGCGCGACGCCCTAGCGATCGCCAGGGGAGGCCGCGTGTCACGAATCTCGGGACTGCTTGGCCGGGTACTGGCGGGCCCTCCGCGGAGCGCGCGTCACAAGCTGCACCAGGTGCGCTTCGGGCGGCTGATCGGGAGCCTCCTCCGCCTCGTCGAGCTGAGCGACGACGCGTCCGACAAGCTCGGGGGGGAGTGGATCCTGGACCGGAGCTACGTGGCCTCGTTCGTCGGGCGGACGCTGGACCGAGCCCGCGAGATCGTCTTCGATTCGGCCGTGCTCACCGGCGACCACTCCGCCGAGCTCCATGCCCGTCTCGATGGCGTCCGCGCCGACCTCGACCGGCTGATGTCGACTCGGTCCCCCCGGGGCGACGAGGGGGCGACCGCAGTGCCGCCGGAGTCGGGCGAGAACGGCGCGGAGAGGGAACACGTAGAAGAACCCGAGTACCAGGCTCTGCGCGCCGCGATCCGGCGCCTGGCGCTCACTGCCGACCCGGCCCCGGGTTCGGAGTCATCTCCGACGGTGCCCCGGCTGGCCGAGGTGGTGCAGGAGGCCCACGAGCGGGCGCTGCGGTCGTTCGAAGGCCTCCACTTCCGATCGTGGGGCCGGCGCGCGGGCTCGACCCTGGTGGGATCAGGCTTCCCGGCCCCGGTCAGGGTCGTAGACTCGGGAGGGGGCGTGGCTCCCGCCCACCGCGCGTGGGGCTCGAGCGTGGGCTGGGAGCGGGTCACCTCCGCGCCCCTGCGAGCGCTCCTCGGGCCCCTCGTGACGTCGGACCGCAGGCGGCGCTCCTCGGCGTCACCCGAGCCGGGGTCCTTCGCCCTCGCCGTCCTCGGCGCGGGCCGCTCGACCGTCGCCCTCAACTGGCCGACGGGGGCACTCCTCGTCGACGCCCGGCTGGAGGACCACGCCGTGGCCAACTTCGTCTACTGCGCCCTGAGGACCGAACCGGCCAGCGGCCGGAGGACACGATCCCGCCATGGCGATCGTGTCCTTGGCAGGGGCAAGCCCGTGAGACGCGCGGAGGGGCTGGAGAGGGTCCTCGCCCAGAGCGGGTTTCGTCGGCTCGACCTCGGTGTGGGGACGACGGGCTGGATGAGCGGCCAGACCCCGGACGACACCCGAGACGTCCTGGGCCGGATGGGGCGGTCTCTCGAGACGCTCCTCCTCGACCCGCCGAGCGCCTCCCGGGTCCCCCGTCGACCGCTCAGCCGGACGCCATCAGGAGTGTGGAGAAGATGAGCAAGGACAACCTGCAGATTCTCGTCCTGGACGACGAGCCCATCGTGGGCAAGCGGCTCAAGACGGCGCTCGAGAAGAACGGTCACGAGGTGGAGGTCTTCGAGGACAGCCGGCTGGCGTTGCGCCGCCTGGACGAAAGGGACTTCGACGTCATCGTGACCGACGTGCGCATGGAGGAGGTGGACGGCATCCAGGTGCTCGAGCGCGTGCTGGAGCGGTCGGCGCGGACGAAGGTCATCGTGATCACCGGCTACGCAACGGTCGAGGTGGCGCGGGAGGCCCTCGCCAAGGGGGCATTCGACTTCATCGCGAAGCCCTTCAAGCCCGACGACCTGCGCCAGGTGATCCAGAAGGCGGCCGAAGCCCTGGAGGGCTGAAGCGGGAGCACAGGGATGACCGGGGCCGAGGCCAGCTCCACCGCGGGCCCGAGAGCGCGTCACGAGGCCCTGCGCGACCTGCTCGATCGCAACGGCCAGCTGCTCGAGCTCCTGGCCGAGATCCAGCTCGACCTGCGCCTGCTCGTGCCCGGGGATCCAGTGGTGCGGACGCGGACCCGGCGCCTCCTCGAGGCCACGCTGCTCCAGTCACAGACCCTGAACATCCTCTCGGGCGACCGCTACCGGAAGCTCTACGGGGTCCTCGACGGCATCGAGACCGAGGTCCGCGGCGTCCTCGACGAGGGACGCCGACGCCTGCACGCCGACCCGGTGGTCGTTCCTCTCTCCGTGTGCGGTTTCGAGGAGCAGCCACTGGTCGGGGGCAAGGCGGCCCGGCTCGGCGCGCTCCGGGAGCGTCTTCCGGACCGGGTCCCTGACGGCTTCGTGGTCACCACCGCGGCCGAAGCGCGACTTCTGGCCCACGGACAGACCGGTGCCCGCCTGCGCGAGCTGATGAAGGGTCTCGATCTGGCGACCGACGACAGTCGGCTGGGCGCCCTCGCCGCCGAGGCTCGAGCGCTCGTGCTCGATGCCCCGATCCCGGGGGAGATCGACGAGGCGATCCGGGCACAGGCCGCGGCAGTGCCCAGCGACCGTTCCTGGGCGGTGCGCTCCAGCGCGGTGGGCGAAGACGGGCCGTTCAGCTTCGCGGGCCAGTTCGAGACCCTGTTGCACGTTCCGAAAGCCGAGCTGACGTCGGCCTGGCGTCGGGTGGTCGCCGGCAACTTCTCGGAGCACGTGTTCCGCTATCGACACGCGTGCGGTCTGTTCGAGCTGACCACCCCGATGGCCGTCCTGCTCATGCCCATGGTGCCCGCCGCCTCGGCTGGTGTCCTGTACACCCGGGATCCGTCGGCGCCGCGGGAGGAGCGAATGCTGGTGGGTGCCGTCCGGGGCCTGGCCCCGGATCTCGTCGCCGGGAGGGTGGACCCGGAGACGGCCGTCGTCTCGAGGAAGACTCTCGGGATGGTCGCGGGAGGGGCCTCGATCCTCCCCGACGCGGAGCTCGCGGCCCTCGCCCGCCTCGGCCTCGCGGCGGAGACGGTCTTCGGCGAGGCGCTCGACGTCGAGTGGGCCATCGAGGACGACGGACGACCGTGGCTTCTCCAGGCCCGTCCCCTGGTCTCCGTGCCCTCCACCCGGGAGCAGGTTCCCGGGCCCGCGTTCGACGGCCTGGCCCGGGGCGGGGCCACCGTCGTCGGAGGGCGCGCCGTGGGTGTGGTCTCAGTCCCGGAGGCGGTGGTGAACGCCGGCTCGACCACGGAGGCCACCATCCTCGTGGTGCCGCAGGCGGCACCTGAGCTGGGCTACCTGCTCCCGAGGGTCGACGGTCTGGTGGCCGAGCACGGCAGCGTCGCCGGCCACCTGGCCGCGTTGGCGCGGGAGTTCGGTATCCCGAGCGTCTTCGGACTGCCGGAGGCGACTACCCGGTTGCCGCGTGGCGGCATTGTCTCCCTCGACGCCACCTGCTGCGAGGTCTACCTCGGCGAGGCGTGGCCCGCGGAGGGGAAGGAGACCCGCCGCCGTTCCCGGGAGCTGCGGTCCGGGGCTCGCAGCCCACTGCACCGCCTCGTCCTGCATCTCGCTCTCACGGACCCGAAAGCCCCGTCGTTTCGGCCGAAGGGCTGTCACTCAATCCACGACGTCGTGCGCTTCTGCCACGAGCGGGGCGTGTCCGCCCTCTTCGAGGAGGGACAGTGGCGGAGCGACGCCCCCCAATCCGGGGCCCGGCGTCTGACCGGGGCCCCGCTCCCCGACGGCGCATGGGTTCTCGACGCTGGCGGCGGCTTGCCTTCCGGGGCGGCGGCGGCCCGGGATGTGGAGCCTGGGCAGGTGCTCTCGCGGCCCTTCCAGGCCCTGTGGCGCGGCATGACGGCGCCGGGCGTCGCCTGGAGCGGGAGGCGCCAGGTCGACCTGAGGGGCTTCGCCTCGGTGGTCTCGTCATCCCTCGTCGAGGCCGACCGCGGTGCGGAGAGCCTGGGCGGGGCTGCCTACCTCGTCGTGGCGGCGGGATACGTCAACTTCAACGCCCGCCTCGCCTACCACTACGCCATGATCGACTCGGTGGTGGGGGAGACCCCCGAGTCCAACTACGTCAGCTTCCGGTTCTGGGGCGGTGGTGCGAGCCGGGACCAGCGGAACCTGCGGGCCCGGTTCCTGGCCGAGGTCCTCCAGCAGTCGCGCTTCGTGGTCGAGTGTCGGGGAGACCTGGTGGCCGCACGGCTTCGGCGGTACCCGGCCGCGGCCTCGGAAGCCGCGCTCGAGACCCTGGGCCGGCTCATGGGCTGCGCGCGCCAGCTCGACATGCTGCTGCGCTCGGAGAAGACGGTCATCGACTTCGTGGAGCATTTCCTTGCCGGGCGGTACGAGGAGTTCGCGTGATGCAGAACGATGGGCCCACAGGGCTGGACGGGGTGAACTCCCTGGGACTGGCGAGCGCGGACGAGGACCTGACCCTCAAGGTCGACAAGGCGCTGCTGGAGCGCCCGGGCTTCAGCATCCGGGCGCGTCTGGCCCTCGTCTTCCTGCTCTTCTTCGTACTCAGCGCGGGAACCGCGATCGGAACGTGGGTGATCCTCTCGCGCCTCCAGACACGCCTGCAGTTCATCGAGATCGCCGACCAGTTCAACAACGAGATCCTGCAGGCCCGAAGGTTCGAGAAGAACTACTTCCTCTACGGGACGAACCTCGAGGACGTCCTCCTCCACATCGAAACCGCCGATGGCCACCTCTCGTCCTCGAAGACGGAGTTCGGGGCGATCGTGGGGCTGACCTCCTTCGAGAGGCTGGAGGAGCATCTGCGGGTGTACCGCGAGCTCATGGTGCAGCTGCGGTCCGTCGATGGCACGAACTCGGAGGAGGGCGCGGCGCGGCGAGCCGAGATCGAGGCGACGCTCCGGACCCACGGGGCGGAGCTCGTCTCGTCGGCCCTGGAGCTCGCCCAGAGGGAGCGCAATACCGTGCGCACCTTGCTTCGGGTCAGCAAGGGCGTCCCGGTGGCGCTGCTCCTGGGTATCCTGCTGCTCTCGGTCTACAGCGCCGACTTTCTCTCGCGGCACATCATCCAGCGGCTGAACCGGCTCATGGAGCTCACGAAGCGGATCGGAGAGGGGGACCTGTCGATCAGCCCGGTGCGCAAGTACCGGGACGAGTTCACGAACCTCGTGGTGGCCCTCAACCACATGACCCGCGAGGTGGAGCACCGCCACCAGGTCATGGTCCAGTCCCACAAGCTGCGGGCGGTGGGGCGCCTGACCGCCGGTGTGGCCCATGAGCTCAACAACCCCATCAACAACATCATGCTGACGGCGGCCATGCTCGAAGAGGACTACCGCACGCTTTCCGACGAGGAGCGTCTGGACATGATCGCGGACCTGGAGGAGCAGGCAGAAAGGTCCCGCAAGATCGTGCGCAACCTGCTGGATTTCGCCCGCGAGGGCGAGATGGAGATGGGCCACCTGGACGTCCGGGACATCGTGGCCGAGTCCCTCGCTCTCGTCGCGAACCAGCTGAAGCTCTCGAAGGTCAAGTCCAGCGTCGACCTCGCCGAGAACCTTCCGCCCGTGAACGGCGACCGCCAGTACCTCAGCCAGATCTTCGTGAACCTGGTCCTCAACGCGGTCGACGCAATGCCGGAGGGAGGCTCCCTCCACATCTCGAGTGACACCGAGGTCGAGGGAGGGTTCCTGGCGGTCCACGTCACCGACAGCGGGTCGGGCATCCCGGAGCACATCCTCCAGTCCATCTTCGACCCGTTCTTCACCACGAAGTCGACCGGGAGGGGCACCGGGCTCGGCCTTTCCGTCTCGCTGGGCATCGCCCGGAGCCACGGGGGCGACATCCGGGTGAGCAGCCGGGAGGGCGAGGGCACCACGTTCACGGTTCTGCTTCCCATCCTCAACGTTCCGGCGGCCCTGCGCGACGAGATCGCGGGCAGGGAGGCTTCCTGATCCCCACGCGACTCCCTACGGCGGAGGTGGCGTGCGACACAGGCGGCACAGCTGGAGAGGGCCCCCGGTGGGGCCGAGACGGACGGCTGCACAGGTTCCGTCGACCACCGCCAGGCCGTAATCTCCGAGAGTCTCCCCGTGTGCGGGCTGCCGCTGGAGGGCCCGGAGTGGTCCCTCGTGGAGGAGCAGGCGCTCGGCGATCGCCTGCCGCATGGCAGGGCCGTGCCCGGCGCGGTAGGCCAGGTCCACGAAGGTGGTTTCCCGCGGAAAGAAGGGGACGGCGAAGCTCGTGGTCGCGTCGAGAAGGAGGACCAGTTGACCGGGCTCGCTGGCGGCGGCTGGTAGGCGAGGGTGGAACCATTCCGGGCGCCACCCCCGGTCCGGCGCCCATCGGCTCACGCTGGTGGTCAGCAGTACGACCAGCGCCAACGCCGGAGCGACTGCGGCGATCCGCCGGGGCCACGCCTCGGCGAGCAGGGCCAGGGCAAGGACCGGTGCCAGCAGCTCCAGAACCGTGGCGTAGCGGTAGTAGTGGAAGACGGCCAGCCAGGCTCCGTACGCCGTCAACCAGAAGATGCCGAGGTCCCGGGCCGAAGGCCATGGCGAGTCGGCGACCCCGCCCGCCGTTGGAGTCCTGTGCAGCGACCGCAGGCCCAAGGGGACGAACGCGAGGAACGCCAGGAGGAAGCGCGGGTCCCGGAATCCGACCTCCTGGAGTCGGTGAGAAACGCCGAGGGCTGCATCGAGCGGAGGGCGCAGCCAGTCCAGGATCTCGCGTGGCGGCCAGCGAGGGTCCGCGAGCCAGCCCGTGACGGAGAAGGGCGAGCGGAAGAAGCCGTTCAGGACGGGAAAGAAGGGGTTGCCGAACCGACGCCACAGCTGAAGGGCCCACCAGCCGTTCATCAGACCCCATCCGACTGCGCTGCCCAGCCCAAAGGCGACCAGCAGGCCGGGGCGCCGCTGCCGCCAGGCCATCCACGCCACCAGAGCGCCGAGCCCCAGGTGTGGGGCGGCCATGGTGAGCTTCAGGCCGACCGCGGCACTCCCGGCCACCGCGGCCAGGAAGACTCGGCGGTATCCCGGCCGGTTTGCACCCATCAGGAGGAGAAGGGCCCCGAGGGCGGGAATCGATACGGTGTTGTCGCCGAATGGTGTTCCCAGAAGGGAAACCGCGTTCTGCCCCGTAGCGGCGAGCAGGGTTGCCAGGGCCGCCAGCCAGGGGCGGTGCGCACCGAGGACTCGGCGGGCGATGGCCCATACAAGCACGACGTTGAGACCCTGCAGGGCGGCGAGCAGGGCGACGAAAACGATCGGCTTGACGTGACGGTAGCCGAGGTAGTGAACCGCGTCGAGGAGTGGATTCAGATACGTGTACGGCCCTGCCGGCGCCAGGTCCTGGTCGAGACGTCCCTCGAGAAAGGCGTATCCGTTGTAGAGGTGGTAGTTGAGGAGGTCGGCGTTCCGCTGCCGTCCCCCCATCAGCCCGAGGGCAGAACATCCCAGGGTGCAGACCATCACGACGATGGCCCACTGCCTGAAGGAGGGAGAAGGAGGGGCGACTCGCACCGTCGGAGCCTAGCACCACCGGGATCCTCTCGCGACCTGCGTGACCAGGAGCGGGCCGCCGGGATCCCGGCGCACGTCTTCCAGTCGGCCTTCGATCCGCCTGGTCCGGCGAGGGGAGCGTGCGCACCAGGTGGACGCCTTGACGCGGGCCCTCGGCTGGATGGAGCGGCACCTCGAGGGCGGCGAATGGCGCGGGTGGCGTCACCAGCCCAGGTGGGTCTGGAGCCGCGCCTTGATGATCTCGGCCATGCGCGCGTTGTCGACGACGTTGGGGTGCCAGTCGCAGCCCGTGGGAATCTCCCCGTTCGAACCCATCTCCTGCGTCCCGAGGTCGAAGGTGACGACCCTGTCGTCGCCCAGTGCCGCCACCACGTTCGCCAGGTGGGCGTTGATGGTGTCGAGCTCGGAGCCGCCGAGCATCGACCCGATGGTCGCGAAGATCCACGCCTCCGGGTACCGGCTGCGCACGTCCTGCAGGAAGCTGATGTACGCGGTCTCGTAGGCCGTCCCGGGGTCGCCTGGACTGATGTCGTTCGTGCCCAGGTTGACGATCACGACGCTGGCCTCCGGCGCGAAGCTCCAGGGCGTGGTGTCCTCGGTGCCGACGGCGTTCCCGTACACCGAGGAGAGCACGCCGCTCGTGCTGCCGTCGCGATCCCGCGACATGCCCCAGCCGGAACGCGCAACGGTCGAGACGTCGGCGCCGAACGCGCGGCCCGCGACCGCCGCGTAGGTCTGGAACCAGGAAGAGTTATCCGCGGTCCAGTGGCAGGCGGGGTTCGCGACCCAGCCCGGGTGCGGCTCGACACCCAGGTTGCCGTATCCGGCGCTTATCGAGTCGCCCACGACCTCCACGATCCGTCCGCTGGTCGCCGGCGCCCCGGTGACCGTGCCCTCGGCGAAGCCCAGGAACGTGCTCACACCGTACATGCCCTCGGTCTCGCGGTACAGCTCGATCACGTGGTCACCCGAGGACAGCCCGCTCGCCAGAGTCACCGTCTGGACGCCGCCCTGTGTCACCTCGAAGCGATCGCCGGGGAGGCCGTCGACCACCGGCTGGAAGAACACCGTCGTCGCCCCGCTCGTCCGCAGGTTCACGCTCACGGTGGGACCAGCCATGGCGGCGACAAAGCCCGCGCCCTGCCACGCGAAGCGGACGGCGCCGGGGTCGGTGGCATCCACGCGCCCGACCCAGCGCAGGCCGCCGGGCACCGTCGCCGGCCCGTCGAACGTCGCAGTCACGGACCGCGCCGCGCTCATTGTGACCGTGCACTCGCCGAAACCCGCGCAGTCTCCGCTCCAGCCCGCGAACGTGGAGCCACTGGCCACCGAGGGCGTCAACGTCACGGTCGTCGCGGCATCGTAGACCTCGTGGCAATCGCTCCCGCAGCTGATGCCGGCCGGGGAGGCGGTCACCGTGCCCCGGCCCGAGCCCGATGTGGAGACGCTCAGGGTGTACGTGTCCGGGAGCGTGCTGGCGGTGAGCGTCACCGTGAACGCGAGCGCGGTCCCGCCCGCATCGGTTTCCATGACGGAGACGTCGTCGACGCCCAGCGTGTAGGCGCTCGTGTTGAACGCGGCCGTCACCGACGTGGCGGTGTCCACGACCACGTCGCAGCTGTCCGTCCCGGAGCAGGCCCCGCCCCAGCCGCCAAACACCGACTCGCTGTCGGCCGTCGCCGTGAGGGTCACACTCGTTCCGGGGGCGTGCTCCTCGCTGCAGTCGCTGCCACAGTCGATGCCGGGCGGTGACGATGTCACCGTGCCGCTCCCGTTGCCGGTCCTGCCGACCGTGAGGGAGGGATTGGCGGGCAGCGTGGTTGCGGCGAGCCCATGGAGGTATCCGTACAATGCCATCTTCCCGCGCATGGTCTGCCGCGGCGTGAACTCGTTGTGCGCCCAGACCCAGCGCGAGGGGAAGTACGCCTCCCCTATGGGCCAGGTGGAGGGGACGTTCGTCGGGTAGCTGTTCTCGTACAACGCTGACGGCCTTCCCATGGTCATTCCGGGGGCCCAGTCGTCGAGGTTCATGTACGGCGTGTGCCCCGGGTGAACGCCTGCCACCCCGTCATCCATCCCCGAGGTGTAGGCCTCCGGGACGCTGCGCTTGGACTCGAGCGGCGTGAAGGCCGTCGTCATCTGTATCATGTTCAAGGGGTTCCGGCCCAGACCCCAGTCGGCCTCGAGGGTGAGGGCCTTGCGGAAGAAGTCGCGGTCGGAAGGGTCATCGGCCACGGCGTGGGCGACGATGGTGCGCTGCACGTTCTGGGCGGTGTGGAAGTAGGAGGAGGTCTGGTCGGTCGCGCGCCGGGAGGGTCGGCTGACGGCTTGATCGGCCTCTTCGCTCCTGGCCTCGTTGAGGATCGCCGTCTTCATGTTGGCCTGCAGCGTGGGGTAGTGGACTGACTGGGGCGTGACCAGGTAGGCCGCAGATCCGTAGATCTGGTTTCGGCTGCTGCTCTTCAGCGTCGCTGGTGCGCCGGAGCAGACGCTCTCCGCCTCGAGCACTTCCTCGTACGCCGGCGCGCCGGTCAGGTTGTACAGGAAGGCGGCCGCGGTCATCTTGAGATCCCGGCCCCTCAGGGTGCCATCGTCGAGCTCCAGGCCCTCGTCGAGCATGGGATTCCCAAGGCCATCGGCGTAGTCGTAGGCAGTGGCAGCCGCGCCCTCGTACTCGTCCATGAGAGTGGTCAGGCCGGCGACGCGGAACGCGTCGGCGAGCATGGCGGCATTCGCGGCATTGGCCCAGGCGGCGATGGCCGTCGGCCCGGCCTGGAACATCTCGTTGCTGTCGTTGGGGTTGGTCAGGCCGTGGGAGTAGCCCTCTCCGTCACGCAGTCGAAGCCAGAAGTCCACCTCGTAGCGGGCCTCGTCCAGGATGTCGGGTATTCCGTTGCCGCTCTCCGCGATCCCCGTGTCGTCGTCGCTGATCGCGCCGTTCGTCATGAGGAAGGGCAGCAGGAGGTCGTAGATGTTCGCGACGTGGCCCAGATGGCGGTCCCAGTCGGCGGCGTCGGAGTGCCCTCCCCAGGCACTGGGGTTGGTCGGGTTGCCGGCCTTGCGGTAGGCCGCCCAGTCGTCGGGCCTGTCCCACACGTCACCTCCCGAGAAGGTCTTCCACTCGGGATGCCAGGGCTGCATCGTCGTCAGGTACACCGTGGTCGAGGCCGGGCTGACCCCCGGGACGTAGCGGGGAGTTCGTGGGGCTGGCGAGATGCCGGTGGGGTTGTCCTCTCCGATCCTCATGTAGAAGTAGCCGCGCACCGCGACCTCGTACGGGACGGCATAGACGTCGTTCCTGATCTCGAAGTCCCCGCTGCAGCCGACGCCCTCGACGACCAGTCGGTAGATGCCGGCATTGGCGAAGTCGGGGAAATCCACGTTCCAGACGTCTGAGCCTGTGAGGTCGTACCAGCCGACATCGCTACCGCCGGGCGTCCAGAAGCTCACGAGCCCCGCCGGGTAGGCCTCCCCGCTGTCGACGTCAAGGAGGTACACGGTGTTGCCTTCGAAGGTGGAGTAGTCGCGGGCGCCGCCGTCGCCCATCCAGTGGTAGAGATCGGCGGCCTTGTGAGCCGCGTCCGCGGCGTAGCCAACGAGGTTCACGTGCACGGCTTCGGAGCGGCTGTGGAAGACGTCGAAGGTGAACGATGCGGAGGTGCTCTCGATGTTCGTGGCCGAGGCGATCTCGAGCGTGTAGGTCAGGCCCTGCTTGAGGGAGCTGGGCAGCCTGAGGTAGAGCCAGTGCTCGTAGGTGTACTCATAGTGGAAGTCGCTGCCGGACCACCCCATCTGGGCATGGCCGCTCAGCTTCTTCTTGCGATGGCAGCCCTGGGGGTGCTGTCCCGCGGTGCCGTAGCTGGCGTCCGCCGCCGACTTGATCGTCCAGCTGCCGGTCTGGGACGCGGCGGCGGTGTCGAGTTCCGGGGTGTACCGGACGATCGTCTCCCCGGTGCCGCCTTCGTCGTGGGTCACATCGCCGTCGGACAGGTGGACGACCAGGTAGTCCCTGTCGAGGGCGCTGACCTCGACGAGCTTCGCGGCCTGAGCCTGACTGGTCGCCCCGCCGAGCAGGACGAGCAGGAGAGCGGGAACGAAGCCCAGGACCCTGTCGGATCGCGATCGTGATCGACGGATACGAGGGAACCGGTGCACGAAACGCGGACCGCTCATCGGGCCTCCTCCATTCCAGGGACGCACGCGACCGGCTGGTCGCGGCACAGTCAGAGCAACACGATTCTTAACGAGCCCGTGCAGATCAGCTGTGCCCTGGGTCACAGGGGCCGACCCTCCTCAGCGCAGGGACCGGGAACCGGCTCGACGCCCGGGAGCACACACCGCCCTCGCCCTCCGAGACCCGCTCTTCGCCAGGAGACGCCGAGGACATCGCATTCCTGGAGGCTCGCCACGCGAAGCGGCGTTGCCCGCGAGCCTCGGTCGATCGCCCCCGGGGGCTCAGGCGGAGGGCTGCTTCCTGGAAGCGGCCGGGGCTTCGTCGTCCTCGTTCTCGAAGCGCTTCAGGCACTCCACCTTGAAGCGCTGGCGCTCCAGGCCCAGCTCGTCGTAGGGGACGCCCTGGGCGAACGCGAGAAGCTGCAGGTAGTAGATGGCCGGGGTGTGGAAGTCCTCCTCGAATCGTTTGGCCACCTTGGCCTGGCCGTGGTCGAACTGCCCGAAGCAGGTCGGGCAGATGAGACAGAGAAGCTCCGCTTCCTCCTTGTGTACTGCCCCGAGGAGGTCGTGCATCATGTCCATGGGCACGTTCTCATCCTGGCAGGCCTTACCGCAGCACAGGTACCAGTTGCTGTGGCGGACCGGCGTGGCGCCGAGGGCCTCGACGAGCTTCTCCAGGACCTCGGGGTTGTTGGGGTCGTCCACCTGCATGATGCGGCTGGGCTTGAGGAGGTGGCAGCCGTAGTGGATGGCGACCTTGAGTCCGGTCAGGGGTCGCTTCACCGATTTCCGGATTGCCTCGTAGCCGATCTCGTCCCGGAGGAGCACGGCCACGTGCTTGATCCGCGTGGTGCCGTCGTAGTGCCGGCCGATCCGCTGGAGGCGGCCGTTCACCCGCCCCTTGAGCTCCTCGTCCTCAAGGAGGTGGCGGGTCTCCGAGAGCGTGGCGGTGCAGCCGGAGCAGTTGGTGAAGATGTCCAGGCCCTGCTCCTCGGCCAGGGTGAGGTTGCGGGCGGCCACCGAGAGCCAGTCCAGCTTGTCCTTCGACTTGAAGTAGATGGGGTCGGGGCAGCACGAAGCGCCCTCCAGGTCGGCGATCTCGATCCCCAGATTGGTGAGCGTCTTTCGGATGGCGGACTCCATGGCCGGGTGCCGGGCGGGGATGAGGCAGCCGGGGAAGAAGGCGAAGCGCTTCTGATCCTTGCGGGCGGGGGCCGGCCTCACCGCTCTCTCGGGCGCCGGCCTCTCGGGAGGCTCGGGCACCTCGGCGTCCGGCTTCAGCAGGGCCTGGATCTCCTCGACCGGGACCGGGGCGAGGGGAGGGAGCCCGAAGCGTGCGCGCTGCTTGTCCACCGCCGGCCCGCCGGGCGTGGTCCGACCTGTGGTCTCGAAGGTGTGGGTGATCCGCTTCGCTGCCTCCGGCAGGATCCCCCGGTCGGCCAGCATGTTCTTCAGGGAGATGATCACCTCGACCGGCTTCACCTCCTGGGGGCAGCGCTCGTGGCAGTTGTAGCAGTTGGTGCAGAGCCAGAGGACCGAGTCCTCCTTGATGAGCTCGTCCCCGAGGCCGTAGAGGACCTCGAGCATGATCTCCCGGGGGTTGAATCGGTCGGAGTAGGTCGCGGCGGGGCAGTCGCCCACGCACGCGCCGCACTGGTAGCAGAAGCTGGCGAGGTTGCCCTCGACCTTCCGGGCCAGCTCGCGGCGGAACTCGAAGTCGACGCGGACCGGCCCCTTCTCCGGGGCCGACCGAGCAGGTGCCGGGTTGGGGGCGTCGCCGCTCACTTCTTCCCCGCGTTCTTCAGGTGACGGATGCTGTTGGAGCGGCACTTGGGACAGGAACGCTCCTTGTCCTCCCCGCGCTCCACTCGTTCCTGATACTCGTGGCCGCACATCATGCAGCGGAACGTCTCCGTGGTGGCCATGGCCGGCTCCCTCCCCTACGGCGCCGCCGCCGCGGCCGCTTCGGCCTTGGGCTTCGGCTTCTTCTTCGGCTTGGGCTTGAGGGCCTCCTTCGCCGTCTCGATCTCCTCGTCGGTCACGGTCTGACGAAGCTCCTCCAGCTGCTTCATGACCTTGGCGAACTTCTGCCCTTCCGCGGCGCTGATCCACTCGAGCTGGAGTCGCTCGGGCCGCACCCCCTTGCGCTCGAGGGTGTTCCACAGCTTCTGCACCCGCTGGACGGTCTGGCGGTTGGCGTTGATATAGTGGCAGTCCGCGTAGTGGCAGCCGGAGACGAGGACCACCGGAGCCCCGGCCCGGAAGGCCTCAAGGACCATCTCCTCCGACACCCGGGCCGAGCACATCGTTCGCATCACCCGGTTGGTCGCGGGGTACTGGATCCTCGAGATCCCCGCCATGTCCCCGCCGGCGTACGAGCACCAGTTGCAGGCGAAGACCATCACCTTGTCCCTGGGCTTCTCGGCGAGGATGGCCCGGACCTGGGCCACGAGCTGCTGGTCGGTGAAGTGGCGCATGGTGATGGCGCCGAAGTTGCAGCTCGCCCCGCACGCCCCGCACCCGGCGCAGGCGGCCTCGACCACCGTCGCGACCTCCCCCTTCTTCCAGGTGATGGCGCCGTAGGGGCAGACCCGGGAGCAGATCCCGCACTTGGTGCAGAGCTCGGCGTCGATCTGGCTGGTGATGGCCTCGATGGTGATCTTGCCCGCGTTCAGGAGCGCCCCCGCTCGCGACGACGCCGCCCCCGCCTGGCAGACCGAGTCCTTGATGTCCTTGGGCGACTCGCAGAAGCCGGCGAAGTAGACGCCCCGAGTGGGCGCGTCCACCGGCTTGAGCTTGGGGTGGGACTCCATGAGAAAGCCGTCCGACGTCTTGGAGAGGGTGAGCAGGCTGGAGATCTTCGCCAGATCCTTGGGGGGCTCGACGCCGACCGAGAGAACGAGCATGTCGAGCTCGTGGCGCTCGAGCTTGCCGCTGGTGGTGTTCTCCACCGTGACCAGCAGGTTCCCGTTCGTCGGGTTCTCCTCGACGTCGCCGGGCAGCCCGCGGACGTACCGCGTCCCCTTCTCCTTGGAGCGCTGGAACATGTCCTCGAACGATTTCCCGAAGGCCCGGATGTCCTGGTAGTAGACGACGTTCTCCACGTCGGGATAGTGGTCGGCCAGGAGCAGGGTGTCCTTGATCGTGTTCATGCAGCAGATGTTCGAGCACCAGGGCCGACCGATCTTCGGGTTGCGCGAGCCAACGCACTGGACGAAGCCGATCCTCTTCGGGCGCTGGCCGTCCCCGGGGCGCACGAAGTGGCCGGCGGTGGGGCCACCGGCGCAGATCAGCCGCTCGAACTCCATGGAGGTGATCACGTTGTCGTAGCGGGTGTACCCGTACTCGTCCATCTCGGTGGGGTCGTACACGTCGAGGCCGATGGCCACGATGATGGCTCCGACCTCTCGGGTGACCACCTCGTCCGCGTCGTCGTAGTTGATGGCCTGCTTCTCGCAGACGTCCTGGCACTTCCCGCAGGCGATGGGGTTGTTCCCGAGGCAGTGGTCCATGTCGAGGATGTACGAGCACGGCACGGCCTGGGGGAAGGGGATGTAGATGGCCTTGCGGGACGAGAGGCCCATCTGGTACTCGTCCGGCTGGGTCACCGGGCACACCTGGGAACACTCGCCACAGGCGTTGCAGGAAGTGAAGTCGACGTAGCGCGCCTTCTTGCGAATCTTGACCGAGAAGTTGCCGATGTATCCGGCAACGTCTTCCACTTCCGAGTACGTCAGCAGCTCGATGTTGCGATGCCGACCGGCATCGATGGCCTTAGGGCCGAGAATTCATATGCTGCAATCCATCGTGGGATAGGTCTTGTCCAGCTGGGCCATGATCCCGCCGATGGACGCTTCCTTCTCGACCAGGGTCACCGGGTGCCCGGCGTCGGCCAGCTCGAGAGCTGCCTCGATCCCGGCCACCCCTCCGCCGATGACCAGCGCCCGCTTCGTCACGGGCACCTCCATCTCCTCCTGGGGCTCGAGCAGCCGCGCCTTGGCCACCGCGCTGGCCACGAGGTCCATGGCCTTGGCGGTGGCGCCCTCGCGGTCGCCCGGGTGGACCCAGGAGCAGTGCTCGCGGAGGTTGGCCATCTCCATGAGGTAGGGGTTGAGACCGGCCTCGAGCACGCACTGCCGGAAGGTGGGCTCGTGCTGCCGCGGCGTGCAGGAGGCGACGACGACCCGGTTCAGCTTGTGCTTCTGGATCGCGTCCTTGATCTCGTTCTGGCCGGGGTCCGCGCAGGTGTACTTGTTGCGAACCGCGCAGATGACATCCGGGAGGGTCTCGGCGTAGGCGGTCACCGCCCCGCAGTCCACCGCTCCCGCGATGTTCAGCCCGCAGTCGCAGACGAAGACACCGACCCTCAGATCCCCATTGGTCGGCTCAGGACTCATGCTGTCCTTCCTTCCCTCTCTCAATGCGACGTGTTCTCGTCGCCCAGCGCCTCCACGGCCAGCTGGGCCACGTCGCGCATCTCGATCCCGATCTCTCCGCCGAGATTCGGGTCCTTCATGGCGCACCGGTAGTGGATCTGGCACTTCGGGCACGCGGTGGCGAGGACGTCCGCCCCGGTGGCCCGGGCCTCCTTGAGTCGGTCGACCTGGATCGACTTGGCGAAGCGGTCGCAGTGGGACCAGGTGCCGCCGGCGCAGCACTGGGCCCGCTTGCCGGACCGGGGCATCTCGACCCGCTCGACCCCGGGGAGGCCGTCGAGGACGTTCCGCGGCGGGTCGTAGACGCCGAGGTGGCGCCCCAGGCGGCACGGGTCCTGGTAGGTCACCTTGCGCCCGCCGTTCCCCTTGAGGGGAAGCTCCCCGAGGCGCTCGGCCAGGAGCTCGGCGATGTGGACGATCTTCGGGGGCTTGCCCTCGAAGAGCGGCTCGAAGTCGAGCTTCCAGGTCCGCACGCACTCCGCGCAGGACGCGACCAGCGTCTCGGCCCCGCTCTTCGTCACGAGGTCGATGTTGAATCGAGCCAGGGCCTCGAAGCCCTTGCGATCCCCGTTCCACAGCAGGTCGTGGCCACAGCACCGCTCCTCGGGTGACACCACGGGGGTGATGCCCAGCCTGTTCATGAGGGTGACCGCCGCTCGCGTAGCGTCGAGGGTGTGTGCCTCGAGTTCCGGGAAGAGCGCGTCGAAGTACATCGTGCAGCCGGTGAAGTAGAAGACCTCTCCCCGGTCCGGCGTGGTCTTCAGGTCTTCGGTGAGCCACCCCAGGCGGTTCTGCTGCGTCCCGCCCTGGGCCATCATCCGCATGAGCGACTGCAGGGCCCCGCCGTGGGGACAGTCCGGCTCGACGCCCTCCTCGTAGGCCACCTCCCTCAGCTTCTGGACCAGCGGGGTGTAGGCGACGTCGGCCGGGCAGCGGCTGTCGCAGAGGCTGCACGTGAGGCACTCGAACAGCGAACGGGAATCCTCGATGACCTCGGTCTTCCGTCCCGAGTTGGCAGCGAGGACGTGGCGGCGGGGGCTGTAGGCGGCCCCCGCCCGGGAGATGGGGCACGTCGCGGTGCACTTTCCGCAGTCGTAGCAGGCCCAGGTCCGCGTGCCGCCGGTGATCGCCTGGAGCTCAGACACGGGCTTCGACCTCCTCAGCTTCGGGAGCCGGGACTTCGGCCGACCGGCCGTTTCCCGCCAGCGGGCTCGGGCCCAGCTTTCGGAGCTGCTCGATGAATTCGTCGATCACCTGGGCGAACCGCGCCCCCTCGGCGGCGCTGATCCACTCGAGGCGCAGGCGTCCCTCCTCGAGCCCCAGCATGCGGACCACGCTCTTCGTCTTCTCGAACTGCTCGATCGCCTTCTCGTTCCCGAACTGGTAGTGGCAGTCCCCGATGTGACACCCCGACACCAGCACCCCGTCCGCCCCCTTCTCGAAGGCGCGGAGGACGAACCCCGGCTGGATGCGCCCCGAGCACATGACCCGGATCATGCGGAAGTGGGGCTGGTGCTGGATGCGGGAGACTCCCGCGGTGTCGGCCCCGGCGTAGGAGCACCAGTTGCAGGCGAAGACCACGAGGCGGGGGGTGAAGCCCGCGGCGGGAGCGGTCATGGTGCGGCCTCCGCGAAGAAGGCGTCGATCTGGGCGGTGATCTGACGGTCGGTGAAGTGGTGGCAGGTGATGGCCCCCGACGGGCACCAGCTGGCGCAGGTGCCGCAGCCCTTGCACAGAGATGCGTTGATGCGGGCCACGTGTCCCCCGTCGGCGGTGGCCACGAGCTCGGGGGCATGGAACTGGCAGATCTCCACGCAGTCGCCACAGGCGCGGCAGCGCTCCTCGTCGACCTCGGCCACCGCCGGGTCGAGGGTCACCTCGTCGTGAGCGAGGAAGACCGAGGCCTTCGCGGCCGCGGCCGAGGCCTGGGCCACGCTGTCGACGATGTCCTTCGGGCCCTGGGCCGTTCCCGCCAGGAGCACCCCTTCGACCGCGGTCTCCACCGGGGCGAGTTCGGGGTGGCGCTCGAGGAAGAAGCCGTCGAGACCCACGCTGGCCTTGAGCATCTCGTGCAGGCGCTTCGTGTCGGGCTGGCGCGGCCGCATGCCCACGCTGAGGACCACCAGGTCGGTGGAGACCTCGACGGTGCGGTTCAGCAGGTCGTCGTGGCAGCGCACCACCTCGGCCCGTCCCTCGCCCACCACCTCGGGCTTCTGGTCGGGGGGAACACGCACGAAGAGGACGCCCATGCCCCGAGCCGCGCGGTACATCTCCTCGGCCCCGCTGGAAACCGTCCGGATGTCCCGGTAGAAGACGGTGGTGTCGATGCCCCGCTCGGCGAGCATCATCGCCTGCTTGACCGCGGTGGGACAGCAGTACCGCGAGCAGCCGGTGCAGCTGCCCTCCTTTTCACGGGAGCCCACGCACAGGATGAACGACGCCGAGGAGGGCCGCCCGTCCCCGACGGGCCCGTCGACCGGGGTCTCGCAGAACACCCGCTCCAGCTCGTCGCTGGTGATGACGTTGGGCAGCTCGCCGTACCCGAACTCGCCCCGGGGGTCGTGGAGGTCGGCCCCGATGGCCAGGACGAGGGCGCCCACCGGCAGCGTCTCCGGGGCGGGCCCCTCGAGGTCCACCTCGAAGCTGCCCACGAAGCCGCGGACGGCGGCGACCTCGGTGTTGAGTAGGACTCGGGCGCCGCTCCTGCGCAGGCGGTCGAGCTTCTGCTCGAGGACCTCCGCCGCCGGCCGCATGTTCGGGTACAGGAACTTCAGGTGCGGAGCGGCCAGGCGTCCCCCGAGGCGGCCCTGCTTCTCGACCAGCGTGACCGGGAAGCCCTGCACCGCCAAGTCCGTGGCGGCCTGGATGCCGGCGATGCCTCCTCCCACCACGAGGGCGGCCCGGGTCATGGGGGCCTTCGACTCCTGGAGCGGCTCCAGATGGCGGGCGCGGGCCACGCCCATCCGGATGAGGGCGCGCGCCTTCTCCTGGGCCGCGTCGGGCTCCCGGGCGTGGACCCAGGAGACCTGGTCCCGGATGTTCACCATCTCCAGCAGGTACGGGTTGAAGCCGATCTGGGCCAGGCCCTCGCGGAAGACCGGCTCGTGGGTGCGCGGGGTGCAGGCCGCCACCACCACGCGGTTGAGCCCGTGCTCGCGGATCAGCTCGAGCATCTCCTCCTGCCCGGCGGTGGAGCAGGCAAACAGGTGCGCCTTCGCGGCCACCACTCCGGGCAGGCGCCCCGCTTCGTGCGCCAGCGCCTCGACGTCGAGAACCCCGCCGATGTTGACGCCGCAGTGGCAGACGAGGACGCCCACCCGGGGGGGCCCCGAGAGGTCCATGGGCTCAACCGGGGCCTCGGTGCGGTCGACGCGCTCGCCGCTGAGGTAGAGCTGGGCCCGGGCTGCCGCCGCCGAGGCCTGGGCCACGCAGTCCGGGATGACCTGGGGCCCCACGGCGCTGCCGCAGACGTAGACGCCCTCCCGGCGGGTCTCCACCGCCGAGATGGCGGGGTCCTCCCGGGCGATGAAGCCGTAGGGGTCGGTCTCGATGCCGAGGGCCTCGGCCAGCTTCCGCGCGCCGTCGTTCGGGGCCGCCGCCACCGACAGGACCACGAGGTCGGCGGGGATGCGGCGCTGCTCGTGGCGGAGGGTGTCCTCGACGAAGACTTCCAGCGTGTCGTCTTCCCCGACCCGCTCGATCTTGGCCGGACGGCCGCGGAGGTAGCGGGCGCTCTGCTCCTCGAGGGAGCGCTTCACGAAGTCGTCGAAGCCCTTTCCGAAGGCCCTCATGTCTGTGTAGAGGACGGTGACGTCCTCGACCTCGGGATCGTGCTGGCGCAGGAGCATCGAGTCCTTGACCGCGTTCATGCAGCAGAAGCGGCTGCAGTAGGGGCGTCCCCCTTCACCCCGAGCCCCCACGCACTGGACGAAGACGATGCGCCGCGGGGTCTTTCCGTCGGAGGGGCGGACCACGTGGCCCCGGGTGACTCCCGACGCGTTGAGCATCCTCTCGAGCTCGAGGCTGGTGACGACGTTGGGAAAGCGCCCGTAGCCGTAGTTGCCGAGCTTGCGGGCGTCGAACTCCTGGAAGCCCACGGCCACCACGACCGAGCCCACTCGCAGCTCCAGGTCCTCGGGCAGCATGTCGAAGTCGATGGCGTTCACGTCGCAGGCCGCCTCGCAGTGGCCGCAGACGAGGATGTTCGGCGGGTAGTCGGGACGCTTGTTGTGCTTCAGACGCTCGACCTTCTTGAGCCTCGTTCGCTGCTTCGGCGTCAGGTGCGGCATGAAGTTGAGGCAGGACTCCCGGTCGACGACGTAGGTCGCAGGGACCGACTGCGGGAAGGGGCGGTAGATCGCCTTGCGGGCCTTGAGGCCCACGTCGAACTCGTTGCCCCCCACCTGGGGGCAGGCGTCCACGCAGAGCCCGCAGGCCACGCACAGGTCCTCGCGGACGAAGCGGGGGTGCTTGCGCACGGAGATCCGGAAGTCACCGGGCTCGCCCTCGCAACCGGTGACCTCGGCGTTCGTGACGACGTCGATGAGCGGATGCCGACCGGCATCCAGGGCCTTGGGGCCCAGGATTCAGATCGAGCAGTCCATGGTGGGGAAGGTCTTGTCCAGCTGGGCCATGCGTCCGCCCAGCGAGGGCGACTTCTCCACCAGGGTCACCGGCACCCTTGCGTTGGCGAGGTCGAGGGCCGCCTGGATCCCGGCGATCCCCCCACCGATGACGAGAGCCCGCTTCTGCACCCGCGTCTCGATCTCGACCACGTCGTCGGCCGTCGTCTTCGTCTCTTCCAGGTCGGTGTCCGTCTTCAGGGACTCGAGGTCCACGTCTTCCTCCAGGGCCTCCCGCGGTGGAAGGCCCGAATCCAGTCCTAGGCGACGGGGCTGACCACCTCCGCCGCCGCCACCGCGTCGCCGGACGGCGCGTCGGCACCGTAGTGCTCTTCGAAGTAGGACCACCCTGCGTCGAAGGCCCTCAGGTTCAGCTCCTCCGTCCCCGTCGGCACGGAGGCCTCCACCGCCTCGCGGAACTGCTCCCGGGGTACGAGCCTGGAGACCGCCGCGAAGAAGCCGAGCATCACGATGTTCTGGACCAGCGTCCGCCCCAGCCCCTCGGCGATGCGGGTCGAGGAGATCCCGAAGGAGGGCTGGCCCTTCCTGAGCCGGGCCGGCACCAGGTCCTTCTCGTAGATGAGGGTGCCCTTCGGCTTCAGCTCTTCCCGGTGCTTGTCGTATCCCTCGAGGGACATGGCCACGAAGATGTCGGGGCGGCGGATGTAGGGATAGAGGATCTCCTCGTCCGACAGGACGAGGGTCGCGGAGCAGGCCGACCCCCGGGCTTCGGGGCCGAAGCTCTGGATCATCGTGGAGTGGTTCCCGGCGTTGACCGCGTTGGCTCGTCCGATGACGTAGGCGCAGAGCACGACGCCCTGGCCCCCGTAACCGGTGACGCGGATCTCGGTCCTATTCATGGATCCACCCTCCCTCGGGCTTCATCGGCACGTAGCGGTCGCCCAGGGTCTTCTCGTAGTGCTCGTGCATCAGGTCGGTGAAAGTTGGCTTCTCGACGTCGACGAACTTCCCGCAGAGGATCCGCCCCTGGAAGTCGATGGCGGCGTCGCGGGTGTCGGCCCCGTGCCGGATCTCGGCGTTGTCGTGGTAAAAGCGCATCAGGTCGAGGCCGGAGCCCAGCTTGTTCAGCCGGGCGTAGAGCGTCGAGCAGGGGGCGATCACCTCGATGAACCGGAACCCCTTGCGGTTCAGGGCCTCGGCGAAGGTCTTCGTCAACCGGCGAATGTGGAGCGACGTCCACCGGGCCACGTACGGGGCCCCGCAGCTCGCGGCCAGGTGCACCAGGTTGAAGGGGTGCTCGAAGTTGCCGAAGGGCATCGTCGACGAGCGGGCGCCCACCGGGGTGGTGGGGGCGTTCTGCCCGCCCGTCATTCCATAGATGAAGTTGTTGACGAGAACACAGAGGATGTCGAGGTTCCGCCGGGCGGCGTGGATCAGGTGGTTGCCCCCGATTCCGGAGAGGTCGCCGTCCCCGGAGAAGACCGTCACCAGGAGCTCGGGCCGGCCCAGCTTGAGGCCGGTGGCGAAGGGGATGGCCCGCCCGTGGGTGGCGTGGAAGGCGTCGAGCTTCATGTAGCCCGCGACGCGGCCCGTGCAGCCGATGCCGGAGACGATCGACACCTTGTCCAGGTCGACTCGCGTCTGCTCGAGGGCGCTGGCGAAACACTTGACGACGGTCCCGATTCCGCAGGTAGGGCACCAGATGTGCGGCATCCGGTCCATTCGCAGGAAGGGTGCGATGGGGTGCTCGTTGGCGTCGACGTCGGTGTGAAGGTCCTCCACGACGGTGCTCATTTCGCTGCTCCCAGGATGGCGTTGGCGATGTCCTCGGGGTCGTGGACCCCGCCCCCTCCGTGGGGGACGAGGACCGCGGCGGCCTGGCCGCCGGCGCAGCGCTCGACCTCGAGGACGATCTGGCCGTAGTTGATCTCCGGCACCACGAAGGCCTTGACCTTCTTCGCGAGCTCGCGGATCCGCGTCTCGGGGAAGGGCCAGACGATCTCGAGGCGCATCACCCCGACCTTGACCCCCTTCTTGCGGGCGAGCTCGACCCCCATGCGGGCCACCCGGGAAGTGATGCCATAGCTCACCACCACCACGTCGGCCCCCTCGGTGTCGAGCTCCACGAAGCGGGTGATCTCGTCGGCCTTGCTGCGGATCTTCTCGATCAGGCGGCGCACCGTCTTCTCCTGGCACTCCGCGCTCATCTCCGGGTAGCCCCGCTCGTCGTGGGTGAGCCCGGTGGTGTGGAAGCGGTAGCCGTCCCCGGCCCGGGCGAACTCGGGAACCGGGCTCCCGTTTGTCTCGTACGGCAGGAACTCTCCCGGGGGTTTGCTCGTCAGCTTGCGGGGGACGATGTCGATCTCGTCGGCGGGGGGGATCACGACCTTCTCGGTCATGTGCCCCACGCACTCGTCCATCATGACCAGCACCGGCACCCGGTAGGTCTCGGCCAGGTTGAAGGCATCGACGGTGAAGTCGAAGGCCTCCTGGGGCGACCGGGGGCAGAGCGCGATGAGCTCGTAGTCCCCGTGCGAGCCCCAGCGAGCCTGCATCATGTCGGCCTGGCCGACCATGGTCGGCAGGCCGGTGGAGGGCCCGCCCCGCTGCACGTTCACCACCACGCAGGGCGTCTCCATCATGGCCCCGAGTCCGATGTTCTCCATCATCAGGCTGAAGCCCGGGCCGCTGGTGACGGTCATGGTCTTGGTGCCGGTCCACGCCGCCCCCACCACCGCCGCCATGCTGGCGAGCTCGTCCTCCATCTGGATGAAGGTGCCGCCCATCATCGGGAAGCGGCGGGCGATGCGCTCCACGACCTCGGTCGAGGGCGTGATGGGGTAGCCGGCCACGAACCGGCAGCCGGCGGCCATGGCGCCCTCGCCGCATGCGAAGTCGCCATCGAGGTAGTGGACGCCGGTCAGGACGCCCTGGGGATCAGCTTTCAATGGTGGCCTCCTTCGCGTCGTGGGACGCCTTCTCCTTCGCCACCACGTCGGGCGGCGCGTTGGAGGGCATGCTGAAGATGGCGAAGTCGGGGCAGATCATCTCGCAGAGGTTGCAGTTGACGCACTCCCCGTGCTTGACGACCTTGGGCGGGTGATAGCCCTTGCGGTTGAACTCCTCGGAGAGGGCCAGGACGTCCTTGGGGCAGTACTCGACGCAGAAGCCGCAGCCCTTGCAGCGCTCCACGACGACGTAGACGTCGCCCCGGGGAATCTTGACCTCGTCGAGGTCCAGGGGTTTTCGCCAGTATTTCATCTCGTTCCTTCCGGCCGGTGGCGGAGTTTCGCTCACGACGGTCGCGCCCCCTTCTTCTCTCTGGGTGATGGGCCGCGGAGCTTTCGGAACGCACAGTCGCCCAGCAGCCAGTCCACGGGACACCCCGACTCCACGTACCCGCAGCATCGAGCGCAGAAGCCCGCCTCCGGCGTCTCCCGTTCGAGCAGCGACACCGAGAAGCGCTCCATCAGGGTGGTCAGCTGTGCCAGCTCCTCGGGCCGGAAACGCTCCAGCACCGGGGTCACCAGCTGCGCCTTTCTCCGCTCGTACTCCTCGACCAGTCGCCGCCCCTCCGGGCTGACCGAGAGCAGGGTGGCGCGACGATCCCCGGTCGAGCGGGCCCGGACGATCAGACCCAGCCCCTCGAGCTTGTCGATGTTCTTGGTGGCGGCCGGGGGGCTGACCCCGAGGAAGCGCGCGGCCTCGCTCACCTGGTGCCGCCCGTCACGGGCCATCAGCTTCAGGAGGTGGAACTGGGGAAGCGTGAGAGGAGCGTCGCTGACCTCACGCAGGAGCTTCACCTCCAGGATCTCCCTGACGGTGGAGGCGAAGATGTGAGTCTGACGCAGAAGGCCGAGGAGGCTCACGTTCCCCTCGGCCCTCACGCTGTCCCGAGGACCCGAGTCGCGACGAGTCGCCTGACCGGGCATCGGTTAACCGCGTTAATAGTTCGCGGCCTTAAAGGTATACCCGCTCAGCGCTCCGTCAACATGACAATTCGACCGAACCGTGGCAAGAGGGGCGAACTGAAGGGCGAAGAGAAGGTTTCCGGGAAGCTATTGAACCGGGTTCAGTACTTTGCGTCCGGTCTCAGCACACCTGTGTGCGCTTCGTTCATGGCATCCTGCCACGTGGGTCATGGGACCCGTCGCCTCGTTGCCCAGCGTGTGGGGCGGCCTAGAAGCCGCGGCGCGTCTGGTCGAGACGGGCGAGCGTGCGGGGGGGCCGCCGGGGCAGACCCGGGCGCACCCACAACGCTCCCGTGCGTTTCTCGGCCTCGTGGGCGGCGATGGCGGCCTGGGTGCGCCCGACGAGGGCGTGAGCGGCCAGCCGTCCGCACAGCCCGTCGCCCTCGGGCGAGGGCTCGCACAGCCCCCGGCAGGCCCCGGCCTGGTGCCCGTTCAGTGGGCACCGCACGACGGTGTGGATCCGCCGTCTCGTGGCGAAATCGGGCCGCTCGTCTCGCGGGCGCAGAAGAGCCATGCCCCAGTCTAGCAGCTCCGTGGCCTCGTACCGGCGCCGCGACTTCACCGAGTCGCCGCGGCCGCCCGGTGAACGCCCAGGCCCTTCAGGTTGCCTTCGAGGATCACCTTCACATCCGCATCGTCGACGTGGCCCAGCACGCCGAAGGGGCCCTTGAAGCCCGCGTCGAGCACCCGCTGGAGCATCGCCCTCTCGTGCGTGCCGGTCCCAAAGGGCAGGATCTTCGGTCCCTCCGGGCGCATGCCGTTCAGGTTCACCACCCACAGGTAGGGCTTCATCTTCTCGACCAGCGTGTCGAATCGGTCGATCTGCTCGTGGCCGTGGTGGAAGTTGTAGACGATGCCCACATCGTGGTCCGGGAGGGCCTCGATGATCCGGATCTGGTTCTCGGGCTCGCCGAACCACCCGCCGTGGTTGTAGAGGGCGACGCGGCTCCCGGTCTCGGCGGCCCGGTCGCTCAGGTACCCCACCATCTCGGCGCCCCGAGCGACCTTCTCGTCGCCGCTCAGGCCTTCGAAGAAGTTCTCGTTGAAGCCGAGCCAGAACTGGGTCGAGATCCCGGCCTCCGCCACTGCGGCGAGGACCCGCTCGTTGTCCTCCCGGAGCTGACCGGGCCGGTCCCCCTCACCGTCGATCCAGAGCCAAACCGCGGTCACGTCGATGCCCCGGTCCTCGGCGAGGCGGAGCTCGCGGGCGGTGTCGGCCAGGTGCTCGGTGCGCCAGTCGTACGCGTACCGCGTGAACCCCAGTTGCTCGAGCATCCCGATGCGCTCCTCGGGCGTGCGCTTCCGGCTGTCGAAGGGCACGATGCACCAGGCGACCAGGTCCTCCATGGCGAGGGCCGCCGTCGGCCGTACCGCGGTCTCGTCCGCACCGGCCTCCGCCCTCCACTCGGCCCCGGCCCCGGGCCCGAGGCCGGCGAGGGCCGCAGCGGCGAGCAGTACCGGCACGAGACTGTTCGAAGACGAGGCGATCATCCGACCCACAGCGACCTCCCGGTTGAGTGCACCGAGAGTCTACACGCGATACGACGGGCGGGGTCCCGCCGGTCGGCCGTCGCCGCCCCTGCCACGGACACGATCGCCACGTCAGCGCGGCGCCGACACGATCGCGAGCTGAGTCGGCGCCGGACCCTCGGCGCGGATTCGAGAGCGCGGTGCGTACCTTGCGCCCGGCGGAAGTGGGCCGAGATCTGCGGGCCAGGTGTCCAGCATCCGGACGCGGCCCGCGTCGTCCTCGCCGAAGACCACCACCTCCTCGTGGCGGTAGCGTTCGACGTCCTGGCGCCACGGTCTCCGGGTGGCGATGTCCGGCTCCCACCACACCGCGTCCGGCTCGAGGCGCGCCTCGAGAAGAAATGGGTCGGCGCCGGGGGCCCAGCCGCGCGCCGCGTCCGCGTACAGGTACTCCACGGCCTTGGAGAACGTGAAGCTGTAGAACCAGGTATGCCCGCTCTGCATCAGGATGACCAGCGTGTGCGGCTGAAGCCCCGGCGCCATGGCGCCGATCTGCTGCAGCGTGCTCCGCTGGTTGGCGTAGAGGCTAGCGTCCCACTCCCGCTGCATCGCGATCGTGCGGCCGGTGCCCCCGGCCACCACCCAGGCTCCCAGGGTCGCAACCACCACCAGGCGCGCCCGCGGCGGGGCCAGCGACGCCACCAGGACCACCACCGCCGCGATCAACACGCCGATCCCCGCGGCCGACAAGAACTCGGTTCTCACCGGGCCACGAACTCCACGCGTGAGCAGGAAGGGCAGGTAGGCCAGGACGGCGTGCCCGAGCCCGAGGAGGCCGGCGAGCGCAATCGCGCCGCGCGCCGGCGCGCCTCGCGGCTCCTCTCGTTGGCCGCGCGTGGCGACGACGAGCCCGGCCACGAACAGGACGACGGCCAGCCACACCGCGGGCTCAGCCAGCTCCGCGACTCGGAAGTCGGTCAGCGGATGGAGGTGGTAGCGCAGCTGGATCCCGGTGTGCCGGAGCACGCCCCTCGCGGGGCGGAGAGAGCTCGAGCCGCCGAGCTGGTAGCCGAGGCTCTCGAGATGCGTGACGACCGGCAGGATCGCTCGCAGGCCGAGGGCCGCGGTCAGGACGAGCCATCCTGCCGCCCACGGCAGTCGTCTTCGCGCTTCTGCCCGAGTGCTCCCGAGCAACAGGAGCCCGGCGCCCATGCCGAGTACAGGGAGCGTTGCCTCGAAGCTCAGCGCGGTGATGGTCGCCACGGTGGCGGCAGCCAGCAGGAGCACGCGGCTCCGCCGGTGGCCAGCCTCGAGCAGCAGCCAGGTGGCGAGGAGCGCGCCTGCCGTGCAGCCGCTGTATTGGATCATCTGCACGGTGGCGATCCGCGTCTCCTCCGATGGCATCCACGCGATCGCCAGCGCGCCGCCGAGAAAGGCGAGATCGGGATGGCCCGGGAGGAGGCGCCGGACGATCAGGAAGGCGAGCACGCCGACGACCGTCAGCCAGAAGGCGTGGACCAGCTGGAACCCCCACAGCCGGTCCGGCGCCAACATCCACGCCGGCACGTGCCAGACGAGGCCGAAGGGCCGGTTCGCGTACGGAAACGAGATGAGTCTGCGCGAGAGCATCCAGAAGATCAGCCACTCGTCGTAGCCGCGGAAGTTCGTCGGCCGCAGGAAGGAGAAGGTGGAGACGCCAAGAGCGGCGAGCGCAGCGATCGCGGCGCCGACCGGGCGCGTGCGGCTGGACGCACCGGGACGCTCGGCGGTGGCACTCAAGAAGTCGCCTCCGTCGGCCCGCCGCCGTGGGCCCCGGTCACCGCGCCGACCGTGCCCCCCTGCAGGCAGGAACGGCGCGTGTGTGGATCGGCCATGAGGCCCTCCCGCGTCGGCCGCCAGTGTACGGTTCGACTCTTCGCCGGGCCGCTACCAGGTTCTCTCCTTCAGGAGCTCCTGGATCTGCTCCCTCGGGACCGGGAGCTCGTCGATGTGGTCGTTCAGCCACCCGGAGAAGTCCTTCTCCATCTCGTCGCTCCAACGCTGGTCGATCTGGCCGGGGGTGTAGGTCCCCTCCTTGATCCGCTGGAAGCCGAACATGTCGCGGAGCTGCACCAGCTCGCCGGTCTTGCAGACGTCCTCCGCCAGCTGGGGCGGGATGAAGATCACGCCACCGCGCTTGGCCAGCACCACGTCGCCGGGAAGAACGGTGGATTCGCCGATGCGGGTTGGGCGATTGATCGAGACGAGCATGTTGTCGTAGTTGTAGGACGGGTGCCAGTCGCGGACCCAGGCCTTGAAGCCGACGATCGTCTCCATCTGGGCGATGTCCCGGACCGAGCCGTCGAAGACGACGCCATTGCCGGAGTTCTTGAAGATCGCGGTGCTCAGGTTCCCGCCGATGATTGGGCCTCCTTCGAAGCTGCTGAAGGCGTTCGCCACGTAGACGTCACCCTTCTGCAGCATGTCGATGGGCCAGGAGTTGCGGCCACCCACGTGGCCGTCGGCGTGTCCCTTCTTCGTCAGGGCGGCGTCGAGGTCCGGCCGCTTCGGGACGAAAGTCGCGGTCAGGGCCCGGCCGACCATGGTCTCGGTCGGGTCGAGGTGCACGAGCTTCCAGCGTCCCTCGTACTGCCACTCGAACTTCTTCCCGCGGAGAACGGACCAGGCCTCCTCGAGGTTGACGTTCTTCATGCGCTCGAGGATGGCGTCAGGGACCTTCGGCCGGCCGTCTTCGAATCGCTCGCCGTCCCAGCCCGAGGTGAGGGCGATGACCTCCTCGCGGGAGGGGGTCACGTCCTGGGCGAGGGCCAGGGTCGGAACCAGGAGTGCGGTGACGAGTGCGACGGTCAGGATGCGCTTCATGAATCTCTCCTTTCGCAGGACGGGAGGATTGTATTTCGTAAGCGGGGTGCGTGGGGAGCAAACCGGTCCGGAGAGCAGAGTGAGGCGCATCACTGCGCCGAAATCCCGGTTGGCCAACCGTGTCCGCGGCGAACCCGCGGTGTGCGAAGGAGGACCCATGACGCGTCAGGAAGTCGCCGTGCTTCTTCTCCTCGTCCTCGGGACGGCCTGCCGGTCGGCCGGCCCCCAGACTCCGGCTGGCCCTGCGACCTTGCCCGAGCCGCTGGCCGGATACCAGGGCGAGGTCCGGGTCCTGCCGCACGGGGGCGGCGACGCGCAGACGGTCAAGGCCGGACCGGGGAAGGAGCTGGCCGGCGGGTGTGACGTGGCCGTCCACGTGCGGGCAGTGGCCTTCGAGGACGGGACGGCTCGCTTCTCCCTCGACAACATCGGCCTCCCGAAGGTCCGGGGACGGGCCGAACGGTGCGAGCAGGTCCGGCCCGGGCTGCTCCTGTTCGTCGAAGGGCTGGGAGAGGGGACTGACGATTCGGTGGTCAGGGCGCAGGTGGACCGGGTGCTGCAGACGCCGGAAGCCTATCTGGGGTCGAAGGGAGTTGGGTTCGATCTGCCACCTGGCGAGGCCCCGGCGGAGGTGGCGAGCCGGGAGGTGTACGCTCCCGTCGACGAGAAGATGCTGAGCCGCCAGGTCGAGACCTGGCCCGAGGCCCTCCTCTCGGTGGACCCCTGGTACCACCACGGCTCCGGCCGGATCCGGCAGGAGGGCGAGGTCGAGGTGGAGGCGATCGTGGGAACCGACGGGCGGATCCACACGCCCCGGATCAAGACCGGCATGGGCGCTTCGCACGAGCGGGCGGTCCTCCGCGTCCTGCCGCTCTGGCGCTTCGAGCCGGCGCGGGGCCCGGAGGGGCCGGTCGGGGCCCGCGTCCTCCTGAGCCCCATTCTCCGCATTTTCTGACGCCGGGCCGGGGCCAGGGGCGGCGAGCGGTCGGCCCGCTTTGCGGGACCCGCGGCGTGCGCTACAGTCGAAGGCTACTGCCGAGGACACGACCGCCATGGCGGAATCGTGTCCTTGGCCAGGGCATCCGGCCGCAGGCCGGTTCGGTCCTCAGCATTCAGACGAGGCGGTCGGCATCGGGGCAATCACTCGGGCGGGCGCCGCCGGGGAGGTCGCTCGATGATCGGAAATCGCTCGAGGCTCCAGGGGGGAGTCGGTACCATCCTTGCCCTTCTGGCGCTGTCAGTCGGACCGGTCGTGGCCGCGGAGGACCCGACGGCTGCCTTCGAGCCGCCCCTGCCGGACGAGTTCGACTGGATCCAGATCGTCTCGGACGAGTGGCTCAAGGGCGAGATCATCGCCATGTACGACGATTCCCTCGAGTTCGACAGCGACGAGCTGGACGAGCTGACCTTCGACTTCGACGACGTCAAGAAGATCCGCTCCTCCGGGACCATGCAGGTGGGGCTGGTGGAGGGCGGCGTCGCCGTCGGGCAGCTCTTCGTCGACGGGGACGAGGTCCGGGTGGTGGGGGATCGGGAGCAGAAGATCGAGCGCTCCCAGGTGCTCAGCATCACCTCAGGCGCCCCCCGGGAGAGGAACTACTGGTCGGGAAAGGTCAGCGCGGGCGCCAACTTCAGGCAGGGCAATACCGACCAGGTCGAGACCAACGGCCACGTGGGCTTCATGCGGCGCACGGTCAAGAACCGGATGAGTCTCGACTACCTGGCGAACTTCAGCCGGACCGAGGACACGACGCTCAGCGACAACCAGCGTGCGATCGTGGGCTGGGACCGCTTCGTCTCTGATCGCTTCTTCCTCTCGCCGGTCCTCGGCGAGTACTTCCGCGACCCCTTCCAGAACGTCGCGCACCGGTACACGATCGGCGCCGGGGCCGGCTATCAGATCGTCGACACATCGAAGATCGACTGGCAGGTATCGGCGGGCCTCGCCTACCAGAGCACACGTTTCGACGACGTGCTCGAGGGCGAACCCACCTCGGCAAGCACGCCCTCCCTCGTCGCCACCACGATCTACGACCACGAGCTGAGCGGGTCCATCGACTTCAATCTCGCCTATCGTTTCTTCATCGTGAACGAGGAGTCCGGGCGGTACACCCACCACTTCGTGACCGGCTTCGAGTTCGACCTGATCGGCTCCCTCGACTTCGACGTCACCTTCGTCTGGGACCGGATCGAGAAGCCTCGTCAGAGCTCTGACGGGACCTTTCCGGAGAAGGACGACATCCGCCTGAACCTCGCCCTGGGATTCGACTTCTAGCGGGGTTCGGTCCAGGGTCACGAGCGCCCGGGGCCGCGGCGCGTGAGGAGGCTCCGGGCCCAGCCCTGGGCGAGGACGAGGCGGGGTGCCTGCGTGGAGACGTTCGTGGGTACGTAGGCGAGAGAGCCGTCGTCGGCAACCGCCATCTTCGTCCCTCCGTCGCCCGGGTCGTAGGCCAGGCTCTCGAGGACGCGGACCGGCGCCCCGGTGACCCGGGAGCGGGCCGGGTCGAAGGGCACGGCGAACAGCTGTCCTCCGCGAGCGTAGACGAGGTGGCCGCCTGGCACCGAGCGAGCGTGGGAGCCCCCACGCATCAGCCGGCGGCGCTTCCCGGTCTCCAGGGAGACGGTCTCGATCGTCGCATCGTCGAACGTCGAGTGCTGGCGCTCGACGGTGAAGAGGACCGTCCTTCCGTCTGGCAGCACCTGGGGCCAGCGGTGGGAACGCTCGCCGTCGTCGAGCGCGGTGATCGGGCGTGGAGCCCCGCCCCGGGCTTCGACCCGAACGAGTCCGGACGATCGGGACGGGGCGAAGACGATCGCCCCGTCCGGCGCCCATGCGGCGCCGCACGGGCGCCCTTCGATCTCGGTGACGCTGAACGGCCTCTGTCCGTCCGGAGACACGCGCATGAGGCGGCCCCGGGCGAAGAACCCTACCTCCCGTCCGTCGGCGGAGAAGAAGGGTTGCTCGGCGCCCTCGGTCTCCGGCAGCGGTGTCCAGTCGAGATGCTCGAGGCGCCGCCGGTAGAGACGCACCGCGTCGGTGCCCTCCCCCACCAGCACGACGGTCGAGCCGTCCGGTGACAGTGCCACGGGCGAGGCGTGGTCATTTCGGGGCAGCGACACGTCCGGGGGCAGGTCGAGCACGAACTGCCGGACCGTGTCCCCACCCGGGGGACGACTCCTCCCGGGGCCGAGCAGGGCGATCGCCAGGGCCCCGAGCATCGCCAACGCGGCCAGGGCCCACGGCACCGTCGCCGGCCACCGTCCGCCCGCCGCGACGGACGACGGACGGGCCCCTTGCGTCTCCGGCCCACCTTCGAGCTCCTCCAGGTCGAGGCGCGCATCGCCCACGTCCTGGAACCTCTGGCGAGGGTCTCTCCGGAGGCACCGCCGGATGAGGCGGTGGAGCGCGGGTGGCGTCTCGGCGGGAAGGGCCGAGAGGTCCACCTCGTCGCGCAGCAGGGACGCGATGAGGTCCGGAACGGTCTGGCTGGGCACCGCCCGACGGCCGGTGAGCATCTCGTAGAGCAGGCACCCGAGGGCCCAGATGTCGGTCCGCTCGTCCACACGCTCGCCCTGGGCCTGCTCCGGGCTCATGTAGGGGATGGTGCCGAGGACCGCTCCCTCCCGCGTGAGCGTGCCGCTGGAGGACGCGCCCGGGCCGGCACCCCTGGCGACACGTCGAGCGAGGCCGAAGTCGAGCACCTTGACCCGCGTGTCCGGCGAGACCTTGACGTTCGATGGCTTCAGGTCGCGGTGGATGATGCCCTTCCCGTGGGCCTCCTCGAGAGCCTCTGCCACCTGACGGGCGATGGTAATGGCTTCCCCGGGAGGAAGGGCTCCCCGAGTCAGGATCTCGTCCAGGGTTTCTCCCTCGACCAGCTCGAGCACCAGGTGGGGTCGCCCGTCGAAGACGTGGACCTCGTGGATGCTCGCGATGTTCGGATGATCGAGATGGGCGAGGAGCCTGGCCTCCCGCTGGAAGCGTCGGAGGCTCGTCGGCTCGGCCGCGAAGTGCCCGGAGAGGGCCTTGATCGCCACGTCCCGATCCAGTCCCGGGTCGTACGCGCGGTAGACTCGGCCCATCCCGCCGGCCCCGAGAAGCCCTCGGATCTCGTAGGGGCCGAGGCGACTGCCCGGTGGCAGCCCGGGGTCCTCCTCAGGCTCGAGCTCCTTCACGAACTCGTCCCAGAGGGGTCCCCGGAGGGCGCCTGCCGGTGTGAGGTCGGCATCGTTCCCCTCGGCCAGCGCGAGGAGCGACTCGACGCGCGCGCGCAGCCCCTCGTCTCCGCCACACGCCTCGACGACCCACCCATGGCGCAGCTCCGGCGGCTGGTGGAGGGCGCCGTCCAGGAGCTCGTCCAGTCGAGCCCAGCTCTCCTGGCCGGTCACGCTTCAGGCCTCGGGATGCCGCGTCCGACTCTGGAGGGCGTCACGAAGCCAGGCCCGGGCTCGCATCCAGGAGCGCTGGCCCGTGCGGAGCGAGATGCCGAGGGCCTCCGCCGTCTCCTCTTCGCTCAATCCCGCGAAGTAGCGGCACTCGAAGACCTGGGCCAGGCGCTCGTCGTGCTCCCGGAGGCCGGCCAACGCCCGGTCGAGGTCCAGCAGCCACTCGGCGGCCGGCTCGACGCCCACCCGTCCCTCCTCGAGCTCGGCGGGCACCACGCCTCCTCCCCGCTTGTCGGCCATTCGCGCACGGGCCCGGCTGACCATCACCTGGCGCATGGCACAGGCGGTCACCGCCATCAGGTGGCCGCGGTCGCGCAGCTGCAAACCCGAGGCGCCCGCGAGCTTCAGATACGCCTCGTGGACGAGGCCGGTCGTGTTGAGCGTCTGGCCCCCCCGGGGTCCACGGTACAGCTGCCGTCGGGCCAGGCGGCGCAGCTCGTCGTAGACGATGGGGACGAGACGGTCGAAGGCGGAGCGGTCGCCCCCGTCGTAGGCCCGGAGAAGCTGGGTGACCTCGCCCGTTGCCATCGTGCCCCTTCGCCCCCGAGCATGGAATCGGCGACCTCGGCCGCGCGGTGCGCGCTCCGTTGCCGCCACGGTTGCCTGCCGGGAGCCCTGGGGACGAAGGTAGCACCGCGCTCAAGGCCCGGCAAGGGCCATCGTGTAGCAGGCGGCCGTGCCCTCCAGAACGACCACGTCGTCCTGCCGGGTGACGGTCGTCGCGAGCCTCGTGATCGGCTTGTCCTCACGGACCTCGAGCACCTCGACCGCCCCGGTGATGGTGTCGCCGGGCCGGACCGGGGCCGTGAACTTCCAGTCCACGTGGAGGAAGACCGTGCCCGGGCCCGGCAGGTCCTCGGCCACGACCGCGTTGAGGATCGCGCTGGTGACGCCGCCCTGCACCACGATCTCACCGAAGCGAGAGGCGGCGGCGGCCTTCTCGTCGTAGTGGAGCGGGTTCCGGTCGCCGCTGATATCGGTAAAGAGCTGGATGTATTCGGGCTCGATCCGCCGCGACCGCTGGGCCTTCTCCCCGACCCGCGGCATCCCCCCCGGCCACGCCGACGCTTCCTCACCCATCGCCTGCCTCCTTCGAGCTCAAAGGACGTCGTGGGGAGCCCCGATGGGGTCAGGTCGTGAGCTCACCCCACCCCACTCCCCGATACGCGCCATCTTCACCGTGCCCGTCCCTTCCGCACCTTGCGTCATTCTTCTCAACAGACCTGACCCCAGCGCTGCCGCAGCTCCAGGTTGCTCGCACTCTATGCCGTGCGGCCGACCGCCACACTCTCCGCTTCCCGGCGCCACTCGGCCATCGCTGCCACCTCGTCCTTCATCTCCTCGCTGAGGCGCAGGTGCATCTCCTTGATCTGCGGGAGATCCCAGTCGAAGGAGGCGATCTCGTCCGTCACCTCGAACAGGCCGAGGGCCATCGCGTCCCGGGCCTCCTGGTAGCCGGCCAGCCCCGCATCGGATCCATCGAGCACCGCGCGGGCGAGCAGCTCCGCGTCGCGCAGGGCATCGGTGATGCCGTGGGCGGTGAGCGGGTCCTTGAAGTAGGCGGCGTCGCCCACGAGGGCCCAGCCCTGCCCCCAGGGCTGCCGGAGGAAGCCGGTCTGGCCCGGGAAGCCGCGGAGGTTCCCCGACCTCTGCCCGCTCGCCACGTAGCGCGCCAGCTCCGGGGAGCACTCGGACAGCACCCGGGCGAAGCCGGCGCCGGGGTCGTGACGGATCTCGTCGTGAAAGCGCCGGTCGGGGACCGAGGCGAACACGCAGGTCAGCCCGTCGTTGGTCGGGATCACTCCGGCGCTCACTCCGGGGCGGTAGTACCAGTGGTAGCCGTCGTCGTCGAGCCCGGAGAAGTAGCCGAAGACGACACTGGTGGCGTGCCGGCCGGTCCGGTAGGGGTCTGCCCCCACGAGGCCGGCCACCGTCGACCGCAGGCCATCGGCGCCCACGACGATCCTCGCGCCCACGCTCTTCAGGCGTCCCTCGGCGTCCTCGATGACGACGCCGCCCACGCGGCCGTCGGAAGAGCGGGCCAGGTTGACGAGACGGACGCCGTAGGCAAATTCCGCTCCCGCGTCCCGTGCTGCGTCCACGAGCGCCCGGTCGATCACGGTCCTCCGGGGAGCGTACAGCCCCGGGATGCCGTCCCGAGGCTTGATCGGGATCCGGATGACCTCGTCGGCGTAGTGGAACGAGGTCGTGCGGACGACCGGGGTCCCCGCCGCCTCGATCGCCTCGAGCACACCCCACCGGTGGAGCTGAACAACCGCGCCCCGCATGAGGGCGTGGGTGGACAGGGTGTCGGCGCCGTAGCGGCCCCGGTCCACCACGAGCACCCGGAGCCCCTCGCGGGCGAGGAGGAGGGCGGTGGCGGCTCCGGCACACCGGGCTCCGACCACGACCGCGTCGTAACGGGCTTGCCGAGAATTCTGTTCCTCCATGGCTCCCTCCTTTGCCTCAGGCCGCCGTGCGCTCGGGGCGGGGCCGGCGGCGGGCGATGTGCTCCGCCAGATCCCGGGCGTCGTCACCCACCCCGTCGATGAAGCTCGACTTCCGACGGCGCAGGAAGTAGTGGCCCATCACGTACAGGCCGGGGGCGGGGGTGATGCCGCCCTGGTGACGGATCTCCCCGCGGTCGTCGAGGACCGGGACCTTGAGCCACGGGTAGGTCCGGCGGAACCCGGTGGCCCAGAGGACGGTCCGGATGCCCTCCTGCCTCAGGTCGATTGTGCTCGGCCCCTGCGCGGGCCAGTGGAAGGGCACGAAGGGCTCGGCCGCGCCCACCTCCCCGGCGAGACCGGCGCGCGCCACGTGCTCGTCGATTCGCTGGATGAGCCGAGCGAGACGCGTGTCGGCGGCCACGGTCTGGACGATGAGATCGTCGGCGAAGGCAACCCGCGCTCCGTCCACCTCCACCGCGCGCCCGGCGAGGCGGACGCCACGGTCCTGCAGGAGCGGCAGGTCGAGGGTGCTGTGGTCGGGCCGTCCCACCAGCTGGAGCGACGGCTGGCGGCGCGAGACCTCGATGTCGTAGACGTCGGCCGCCGCCTGGTCGAGGACTCCCATGGTGTCCAGCCACCACAAGATATCCTTGCCCCGGTAGCTCCGGGGCATCCGCGTGTGGCGGCCCACGGCCAGGGTCACCGGGCGACCAGAGGTGTGGATCTCGTCGGCCAGCTGGATCCCGGTGGACGAGGCCCCCACTACGAGCACGCCGCCCTCGGGGAGCTGAGCGGGGTTCCGGTAGCGGCTGGGGACCACCTGGACCACGTCCGCGGGGAGTCCGCCCGCCATCTCGGGGACGTGGGGGACGTCGCAGTAGCCCGTGGCGAGGACGACGTTGTCGGCCTCCCAGTCACCCCGGTCGGTGCGCACGCGGTAGCCCGAGGAGGCCGGCTCCACGGCAACGACCGTCGTGCCCGTCTCCACCGGCGCGCCGATCGAGCGGGCGTAGCCATCGAGGTAGTCGATCACCTCGGGCATGGTCATGTAGCCGTTGGGCTCCGGACCCTGGTACCGCTGGCCCGGCAGACGGCTCTGCCATCTCGGGGTGAGAAGTCGAAGCGAGTCCCATCGCTCGGAGCGCCACCGCTCGGCCACCCGACCCCTCTCCAGGACTACGTGGTCGACGGCGCGCTCGGTCAGGCACCGGCTCATGGCCAGTCCCGCCTGTCCGCCGCCGATGACCACCGTCTCCGAGCGTCTCATCGTTCTTCTCCTCATGCCCGGGGCGGCCGGCCGGCCCGACAGATCGGGCGCGGCCGGCCCGTACCGGTTGCCCTCAGGCCGCCTCCACATTGATCTCGACGGGGGTGCCCTGGGTGATGACGTCGTACACCGCGGACCGGTTGCGCGACTGCGCGACGATCTCCTGGAGCTTCTCGGGGGGGGCGTCGCCCTTGATCTTGAAGTTGATCCGGATCTTCTGGTAGCCGTTCCGGACCTCGTCCGAAAGCCCGAGGATGCCGAGCATGTCCATGTCGCCCTCGACCGTGGACTCCACCTCGGTGAGCTTCACGCCGCGGGCGGCGGCGATGTTGGCGATGCCGGCGGTGAGGCAGCCGGCGAGGCCGTGGAGGAGGAACTCGACCGGGGTCGCGCCCTTGCCGGTGCCGGTGAGCACCTTGGGGTGGTCGGCGTCGAAGGCGTAGTCGCCCTCGTGGGTGTGGGTACCGCCGGCCGCGGTGAACGACTCGACCTTGCTGCGGCTGTGCGTCCCGGCCACCCACCGGCTGCTGGCCCGGAACTGGGCCTTGGCAAGCTCCGGCTGCTCCTTGACCGCGTTGATGGTGGCGAACAGCGTGGGGGTGTCCACCCCGTTCATGGGAACCTTCTCTCGCTTCTTTTCGGCTGTCTGCGTCGTCATGGCTCTTCCTCCTGGCATTTTGTTCGGTTCGCCTGTCTTCACCCCTTCTTCACGCGAACGCGGGGAAAACCCGCCAAGACGGGCCGGGGAATCTCCCCGGTCGATTGACGCCGGGACGGGCAGCGGCGTAAGTTGAGGTTTTCCGATGGGTTCCGCCCCCGCCCGGTGGCTCCCCGGAGGAGTCAGGAGCTCCCCATGCCCGTCAAGATCCCGGACACGTTGCCCGCCATGGGCATCCTCGAGAGCGAGAACATCTTCGTGATGGGGGAGAACCGGGCCGTCCACCAGGACATCCGCCCGCTTCGACTCGCCATCCTCAACGTGATGCCCACGAAGATCGTGACCGAGACCCAGCTCCTGCGGCTCCTGGGCAACTCGCCCCTGCAGGTCGAGATCGAGCTTCTCCGCATGGAGTCCCACGAGTCGAAGAACACGCCGTCGGAGCACCTGCTCGAGCACTACTCGGCGTTCTCGGATGTCGAGGACCAGAACTTCGACGGCCTCATCATCACCGGGGCCCCGGTGGAGCAGCTGCCGTTCGAGGAGGTGGACTACTGGCCGGAGCTGGTCCGGGTCATGGACTGGGCCCGGACCCACGTCTACTCCACCTTCTACATCTGCTGGGGAGCGCAGGCGGGGCTGTTCCACTACTACGGAGTCCCCAAGTACCCGCTGCCCGAGAAGATGTTCGGGGTCTTTCCGCACCGCCTGCACGTGCCGTTCGAGCGTCTGACGCGAGGCTTCGACGACGTCTTCTACGCGCCGCACTCCCGCCACACCGAGGTACGGAAGGAGGACATCCTCGCCGTGCCCGAGCTGGTCCTGCTCGCCGAGTCCGACGAGGCGGGCGTCTACATCGTACTCTCGGCCGACCGCCGCCACATCTTCGTCACTGGCCACTCCGAGTACGACCCGCTCACCCTCGAGGGCGAGTACGTCCGGGACGTTCGGAAGGGCCTGCCCATCGGCGTTCCGAAGAACTACTTCCCCGACGACGACCCGACGAAGGAGCCCGTCGTCCGCTGGCGGGGGCACGCGAGCCTGCTCTACTCCAACTGGCTCAACTACTACGTCTACCAGCAGACGCCCTTCGACCTGCAGCAGATCCCGGCCGCCGGCCCCGGGGCGACGGGCTAGCCGCGCATGATCAGTCGGATGTCCCGGCGTCGACGTGGGGGAGGGTGCGCCGGGTCATCCAGCGGTTCGCGGCGATGAGGGCGGCGAGCACCACTGCGAACTGGACGAGGACGGTGCCCACGTTCTCCTGGGCGAACGGCGTGAGCCACCCCTCCGGGTCCCACGACCACGCCTGGTAGAGCCACCAGGCCAGCAGGATCACGGCTTCGACGGGGACCAGCACCCCGATCACGACGTCCCACCATCGCCCGATGCGGATGTCGGAGTCCGGGTGGTTGATCTGCTCCTCGCGGAAACGCTGGACGCCGTAGCGGATGATCGCCACCGCGAAGAACAGGCCGCTGAGAATCAGGGCCACGCCCCACACCCAGTCCTGGTTCTTGAGCACCCGCAGAGACAGGGCCGAGGGTATCCCCATGAGGAAGGCCCCGACGCCAACGAAGCGCACCGCCCGTGTCCGTTCGACGCCGGCGTCCACCAGCACCCGCGTGGCCAGCTCCACCATCGCCACCAGGCTCGTCATGGCCGCCAGGGCCAGCGCGGTGAAGAACAGGAGCATGATCACGCGCCCGAAGGGAAGCGTCCCCATGAGCTGCGGGATCCAGATGAAGGTCAGGCCTTCGTTGCTGGCGCCAAAGATCGTCCTCTCCAGGAGCGCGGGGGTGAGGGTCTCTCCTCCCTCGACCGCCGCGGCCAGCGTGGGGAAGCCGGCCAGGGCCTCGGGGCTCGAGGCCACGCCGGCGACGAGGCTCGGGACGACCGAGAAGACCGTGCACAGCACCATCACCCCGGCCAGGAGTGAGATCGCGTTGTTGGCCACCGGCAGGAGGACGGCGTTGAGCGCGGTGTCCTCGCCCTCGCGCAGGTAGGCGGCGTAGCAGAGGGCCAGCCCCCAGCCGGCGCCGGTGTCCCAGGCGTTCTGGGTCAGGGCCTCGATCCAGAGCCGGGCGTTCGCCAGCTGTCCCCAGTCGACCCCGAAGAGGTAGGCGAGCCCCTCCGAGGCGCCGGGCAGGGTCACCGCGCGCAGCGCGAGAACCACTACCAGCAGGATCAGCGTCGGCATCAACACCCGGGCCACGCGCTCGATGCCACCGATGCCCCGCGCGACGACGAAGGTGCCCAGGCCGATGGCTGCTCCGTGGGTGACCACCGGCCACCACGAGCTCGTGTACTCGGCCCAGAAGGCCCCCGGCTGCGCCTCCGGCAGCTGACCCGTCACGGAGGCGAGCACGTACCGGAAGGTCCAGCCCGTCACCACCGAGTAGTAGAAGAGGATGGCGGTCGCGACGAAGGCCACGAAGGCCCCCATCCACGCCCAGCTCGGTCCCATCACCCGCGCGAAGGCGCCGATGGGTCCACAACGCACCTTGCGGCCGAGGCCGAACTCCACCAGCAGCAGCGGGATCGACCACAGGAAGAGGAAGGTGACCCAGGGGATCAGGAACTCCCCGCCCCCGTTCTGGGCGGCGATGCGCGGGAAGCGCCAGATGTTCCCGGTGCCCACCGCCATGCCCAGCATGACCAGCATCATGCCGAGGCGCGAGCCGAAGCGGTCTCGTCCGCTCATGCCGGCGCGGGTCTGCAGTTCGAGGTGTGGCGGGCGGTCTGCATGGGCCTCCGTCTTGCTCGCAGGTGGTTGCCATTGTAGCCGGGAGTGCACGCGGGAGCTCGTGTGGACGGGCTCGTGTAACATCGACCTCCGAGTGGAGGGCACGAGCATGTTGCACGTCACCCGGTCGGGCATCCTGTACTTCTCCTTTTCGGCTGGGCTGGTACTCCTCGGCGTTCCGGGTTCCGCCGCCGGCAACGCCCCGGCGGCCGTTTCGGCCGACCACCCGCTCGCGATTCCCGCCACCGACGAGGGCTTGCCCGGGGCCGGCCCGATCCGACGCTACGAGTGGTTCGAGAAGCTGTGGCTGGAGCGCCGCACGGCCTGGGCCGAGCATCTCGAGGAGGACCAGGGGGCAGTGGTGTTCCTCGGCGACTCCATCACCCAGGGGTGGGAGAGCCGCCTCGCCGCCGCGTTTCCCGGGGTGAGGGTCGCGGGGCGGGGCATCAGCGGCGACACCACGCGGGGGGTCCTGATCCGACTGGAGGAGGACGTGCTCGCCGTGAACCCGGCGGCCGTCGTCCTGCTCATCGGGACGAACGACCTCGACGAGGGCGCGACCCCCGAGATCATCGCCGGCAACCTGAAGCTCATCGTGGAGGCGCTGGAGACCCACGACCCGCGCATGCCCGTCGTGCTGTGCCAGGTGTTCCCCAGCTCGCCCGAGAAGAACCGTCCCCCGGAGCAGATCCAGGCGGTCAACGCCCTCTACCTGGCCGCGGTCAAGGGAGACCCCCGAGTCACCTACCTCGAGACCTGGCCCCTGTTCGCCGGCGAGGACGGAAACGCGAAGCCCGAGGAGTTCCCCGACCTGCTCCACCCCAACGACCTGGGATACGCCAAGTGGGAGGCAGCGGTGCGGCCCATCCTGGCGACCCTCGGGTTCTCAGTGTCCGAGCCGTTCGTGCCCGAGGAGGGCTTCCAGAGTCTCTTCAACGGCCACGACCTCACGGGCTGGGGCTACCGACCCACCTCGGAGGAGGACAAGAAGGCGGCCCGGAGCTGGCAGGCCTCGGACCCGGACGCCGCCGACTGGCCCTTCGTCACCGAGCGGGTCGACTTCGACGGCCTGACCCGGTCACCCGACGGGCGGTTCGCCGCCATCGGAGGGCGCCTCGTGGTGACGACGCCCCCCGAGTACCGGAAGATCCAGCAGCTCTGGACCACCCGGGAGTTCCCGGAGAACTTCATCCTGAAGCTGGAGTTCCGCGCCACCCCCAACGCCGACAGCGGCATCTACGTCCGGGGTCCCCAGCTCCAGTGCCGGGACTACGCCCTCGCCGGCCCCTACCGCGACCTCGAGCGCTACCGGCCCCAGGACTGGAACGAGATCGTGGTGACGGTCAAGGACGGCAAGGCCGTGGCCATCTGCAACGGCGAGGTGCTCGAGGTCGGGATGGAGCTGCCCGCGTCGGGCCCCATCGGCCTCGAGGGCGACCGGGGACAGATGGAGTACCGCCGGATCCGGATCAAGGCGCTGTCGCGCTAGGGCCCGTCCGACCGATGGGGGCCTCGCGGGTCTCCCGGCCACCTGCACCCCCAGCCGGAACTGGCCGCCTGTGCCCCTACTTCTCGAGAAGGTCGAGATCGAGCCCCTCGAACTGCCTGAAGGCGCCGTCCGTCGTGACCATGCGGTACCCGCAGGTGAGGGCGAAGGCGGCGAGGTAGGCGTCCATCCAGAGCTTCGGGGAAGAGGTGTCGCGTTGCGCGTACCGCTTCCAGTGGGCTTCGATCCCCCTCGGCTCTTCGACGCGGAAGGTGACCCGGTCGTCAGCGAGCAGCGCCTCGTACGCCTCCCAGGACTGCCGGTTGGTCAGGGGTGGGTTGCCGTACGGGCCCAGGACGGCGGCGTTGGTGAGGAGGCGGAGGAACGTCTGCTGGGTGGCTCGACAGAAGAGGACGGAGGAGGCCGTCTCCACGCCCTCGAACCAGTCGCTGGCCACGGCATGGTGGGCGTGTCTGGACAGCGCGAGGGCGAGCCAGACGTTGCTGTCACAGAGAACCACGGTGCGTTCCGGACTCCTCGGCCAGCAGGACCTCGGCGACGCGGTCCGGGGTCATCTCCTCCTCGGGCCGAGCCTGGTGTGCGCACTGCACGAGTGGCAGCCTGGCCCTCCTGCGTATCCCCTGGGCCCGGGTCTCCTCGGCCAGCCCCCGGCGCAGCAGGTCGGCGATGGCATCCTTGAGCTTGCGGTTCTCGTTGACTGCCTTGATCTTGACCTCGCGCATCAGGTCATCGGGGAGGTCCAGCGTCGTCTTCATATTCCCAGAATACCATCAAGCTGGCTTTCTGGCATCACCGCCCGGCGGAGGAGACGCCGAGTGAGGGGACGCGTACTCAGGCGGGTGGGGCGTCCCGCGCTCAGGGCACCTCGCCCAGCTCGGGCAGCTGCCAGCCCTCGCGAGCGGGATAGCGGACATATTGCTGGGCCTCGGGCAGGTTGGTGACCCGGAGGCTCGCCGCGTCCCAGAGGATGCGGGTGTCGGCGCGCTGGGCCACGTTGCCCAGCTGGCAGATCTCGGTGAGGGGGCCCGAGTAGGCGAAGTCGGCCCCGGCGGGCTCGCCCCGCTTGCAGGCCCGGACCCATTCCATCTCGTGGGAGCCCTCCACGCGGGGGAGAGACGGCTCGGGCAGCTCGGCCGTCCGCATCTTCTCCTCCGGGATGATCCGGGGGCTGTCGCCGTAGACGCCGCACATGAGGGTGCCCTCGCTGCCCTTGATGAGCGCCCCGCCCTCGTCGGGCATGCGCCGGCCGTCCTCCAGCTCCTTCGGGCGGGGTGGCCGGGTGCCCTCGTACCAGCGGACCGTGACGGGGGGCAGGTCGCCCCGCGCTGGGAACTCGTAGGTCACGATGGCCGAAAGGGGGTGCACCTCGGGGGTGTTGCCGCAGGAGGTGGCGTCGATGCTGGTGGGAGCGTCCAGCCCCAGCGCCCAGACCACGGGGTCCAGGGTGTGGGCGCCCCGATCGCCCATCATGCCGCTGCCGAAGTCCCACCAGCACCGCCAGGTGAGGGGGTGATAGGCGCGGTGATAGGGACGCATGGGCGCGGGCCCGATCCAGAGGTCCCAGTCCAGCCCCTCGGGCACCGCCGGGGTGTCGGAGGGGCGCTCGGACCACTCGCTGCTCCAGCCCGCGTGGCCCCACGGGTAGTAGGACAGGCTGCACCAGGCGTCCACCTCCCGGACCTCGCCGATGAGCCCGGCCCAGATCCACTCGCAGATGGCGCGGACGCCGTCGCTGGAGTGGCCCTGGATCCCCATCTGGGTCACGACGCCGGTCTCCCGGGCCACCTGGGCCAGCAGGCGGGACTCGTAGACGTCGTGGGTCAGGGGCTTCTGGCAGAAGACGTGCTTGCCGGCCCGCATGGCGGCCAGGGAGATGACGGCGTGGGTGTGGTCGGGGGTGGCGATGACCACGCCGTCGAGGTCCTCCTGGTTCTCCAGCATCTCCCGGTAGTCGGTGTAGACCGTGGCGTCGGGAAGGTGGGCGATGGTCTCCGCGGCGTACTCCAGGTCCACGTCGCACAGGGCCACGATGGCCTCCGACTCGAGGCTGCGGAGGTTGCTGAAGCCCATCCCCCCCACGCCGATCCCCGCGATGGTGAGCTTGTCGCCGGGGGCGGTGTGCCCCGGGCCTCCCCGGACGTGGGCGGGGACGATGGAGAAGGCGGCGGCGGCCCCAGCCAGGCCGGCCGTCTTCCTGTTGAACTCGCGGCGACTGAGACGCTGTGTCAGGGGCAGGCTCCCGGGATTCATGCTTTCAGGCGGGGGAACTCGGTGACGCGGATGTTGGTACAGCCGTAGGGAATCAGGGTGAGCTCCTCGAGCGGCTCGTCGGAGGACTGGGGCCCCACCGGGACCTCGTCGGCCCAGCCGTGGCGGAGCTTCCATTCCGGCAGCCGTCGCCCGCGGACGTGGGCCACCACTCCGGCCCCCTCGGGCGAGAACGGTCTGTCGCCCACCGGCCGCTCTTCGAACGTCAGGCCCTCGGTCGGGTCGTCCGGATCGAGCAGCACTCCATGGTTCCAGGCCGACGCCGGACGGACCTCGAAGTCGCCGTGGGGCAGCTCACGGTGGGGCTTGCCGGCGTGGACCCGGGTCCAGCTCTCCTCCGGCGACAGGCTGTAGACGAGAGGGCCCCGCTCGACGGCGACGGCGAGGTTGTAGCGGGAGGTGACCCGCGGCCGCATGGGAAAGCGGAGCCTGACGGTGGTCGGCCCGTGCCACTCCCTCTCGAGGTGGTGGAAGGTGCCGGCCTTCATCGGCTCCGGCGCGCCCTCGGCCACCGCCACCGAGGCGCCCTCGGCCCACGACGGCACCCGCAGCCGCACCGGGAAGCGAACGGGACGATCGGGACGCACCGTGAGGGTCAGATCCTCCCGGAACGGGTATTCCGTGTCCATCGTCACGACCACCGGCACGTCGCCGGAGTGGAAGCGGACCTCGCTTGGGGCGTAGGCCACCGCCGCGAGCCCTTCGTCGCCGCTCTTCATCCAGAGGTGGGCGGCGAGCTTGGGCCAGCCCTGGTGCATGTTCGCGGTGCAGCAGCCGTAGTTGGGCTCCAGGCCGTAGGTATTGGACTCGGGCCCGTTGGTGGTCCACATGTGGTCCGGGTTGACGGTGCACTGCACCTGGTTGACCTGCTGGTCGTACTGGTGGGCCCACATGTCGGTGGTGAAGGGGGCGGGCAGGGCACCGAAGGCCACCCGCTCGAGGCGATCGCCGAAGGCCGGGTCACCGAAGACTGACAGCAGCACCTCCAGCGAGTACATGAGCTCCACCACCGCGCACAGCTCGGTCCCCTGGACCGGGTTCCGGCCCGCCAGGCACTCGTCCCCGGTGAACATGCCGTGGACCTGGCCGTGGTGCCGGTCGAGGAACGCCAGCATGCGGGCCGGGAACTCCCGGTCCCCGGCGCGCCCGTCCAGCCGCCACGAGAGGGCCGCGGCCTTGGGGGCCATCGCGGTGTTGACCACGTGCTTGTCCCACGTCCACCGTCCCCGCCGCGGTGTGGGCTGGGCCAGACGGTCGTCGGAGTAGAGGGCCGGGTAGTCGGTGCCCTGCTCGCGGAGCAGCCGAGCCAGATCCAGCAGCCAGCTCTCGCCCGTGCGCGCGTACACGTGGAAGATGGAGATGAGCCCCTCGAACCAGCGATACCGGCCCCAGTTGAAGAGCGGCGTCTGCCCCAGACCGGGCCCGAGGGCCCGCAGGCTGGCCTCCAGGGAACGGAACACCCTCTCGTCCTCCGTGGCCCCGTGGTACTGGGCGAGGACCTTCTGGACGAGGAGGATGGCCCACATGTCGTAGGGCTCTGCTCCGGGCTCGGGGGGGACGGGCTCGAACCACCCGTCGGACCGCTGCCGCGCCACGATCTGGTCGACGTACCCGGCGACCCTCGCCTTGAGGGCCGGATCGTCGAGGGCCCAGGCCAGGGGGATGACGCCGTCGAGCCAGTAGGGGGCCCGCTCCCAGCCCTCGGCGTCGCCGCCGAACCACCGGCTCTGCCCGACGTCGGGCCAGAACTCGTCGAGGTGCCCGCTCAGGCCGTCGGCCTGGATGCGGAGCTGCCGGGCCAACCACCCTCGAGGGCCGATGGAGCCCAGGGGGAGCGGGGAGAAGGCGGGCTCACGCAGGCCGGAGTTCGAGGGTGCGTGCACGGCTCGACCCGCGCGGGCCCGGGAGAGGGTCCCGGCCGCCGCCGCGGCGCCGCCGGCGAGGGCGCCCATGAAGGTCCGCCGGCCGAGTCGCGTCATCCGCGTCCCTCCCACGGCGATTCTCCGCCAGCTCCCACCGGGATGTCACCCATTCGACCCGACCCGGTCGCGGCTGTGCCGCCCGGGCGCCTCCACGACCGCCGAGGCTACCCCGGCCACCCCCGGATCTCCCGGCGGCCGCGCGGGGACAGCGCATAGATGCCCGTCGATGGCCGGTCGAACCAGCCGTAGACGTTGTCGTACATGATCGCTCTCGCTCGCGGCTCGTCCAGGGCGCTCGACACGTCGGAGGCCTTGGTCGGCCCGTGGCGCCTCAGGTGGCGGGCGATGCGAAGCGCCGCCTGTCGGTAGGCGGTCAGGAGACCCCGGCGCCGGTCGGTTCCGCCGGGGATCGGGTCGCCAACGCGGAGCTCGAACTCACGGAGCAGGCGGCCGGTGCGGCGCTTCGACGCCCGGGGCCTGTACTCGCCCGGATCGAGCACAGCCTCGACCCGCGCGCCGGTCCGCCGCGACTCGACTGTGAGCAGCCCCAGGCCGAGCATCCGGAGAAGCCTGATGACGTGGCGCCGCTGCGATCTCAGGGTTGGACAGCGGCGCGGCACACCCACGTAGACCGTGGGGCTCACGCGATGCCGGGAGACCGCTTGCAGGATCACATTGAGGTTCAGTGTGAGCTTGAGCTCGACGACCACGGGCTTCTCGCCTCGGCGCACCGCCACGACGTCGCAGCCGTCGATCTCACCCTTGACGGTGTAGCCCTGACCCTCCAGATACCGTTTCACGGGAGGGTAGAGGTCCGTCTCCTTCATCGTCGGACAGCGGTCAGCGAAAGAGCTGGGGCAGGAGCTCGCTCAGGTAGAGCCGCCAGTTGATCCACGTGTGGCCGCCCTCGTTCACCTCGAGCGTGTTCTCGATGCCGTGATCCGTGAGGCGCTCGCTGAGGTTGCGGCAGCCCGCGAGGGCGAAGTCCTTCTCGCCCACGCGGATCGAGAGAAGGCGGACTGCCTCGTTGACCTTGTCCGGCGCGGCGAGGAACGACGCCGCGTCCTTCTCGAAGGCCTCGGCCCTCTCGGGGCGCACACCCGCACTCCAGATGGCGACGTAGGCAAACGCGTCCGGATGGGCGGTGAGGACTCGTTGGGTCTGGCCACCTCCCATGGAAAGGCCGGCGATCGCGCGGCTCTCGGGATCGGGGCGGACGCGATAGGTCTTCTCGACGAAGGGAACGACGTCGTTCATCAGCTCGCTCGTGAACCGCGCCTGCAGCCCGGCATACGCGGCCAGGGTTTCCGGGCCCGGTGTCTGCCCCGGCACGACCCGCGGGAAGTCCGCCGGGCGCGGGAGGCTGCCGTTTGGCATCACGATGACCATGGGCAGCGCCTTCCCGTCGGCGAGGAGGTTGTCCATGATGAAGCCAGCGCGCCCGATGGTGCTCCACCCGGAGTCGTCGTCACCCCCACCGTGCAGCAGGTAGAAGGCCGGATAGCGGTCCTGGCTCTCGTCGTAGCCCGGGGGGGTGTAGACGTGCAGTCGCCGCTCGCCGCCGAGCGTGGTCGACGGGTACCAGGCGATCCGAATCTCGCCGTGGGGAACTGCCCTCCTCTCCTGGAACGCGGCCTCCGGACCGGGGACCATGAGCATGTTGTCGACGCTGCGGATGCCCTGCTTGATCTCGGGGTTCTTCGGGTCGATGGTCTTCACGCCGTCGACCACGAAGGAGTAGCTGTAGTAGTCCGGCGCGAGGGGGCCCACGGTCACCGACCAGACGCCGACGTCGTCCCGGGCCATCGGCGCGGTCCCGTAGCCCTCGATGAGGTCGCCGGTGAGGAGGACCTCGCTCGCCTTCGGTGCGTAGATGCGGAAGGCGACTCGCCGGTCCTCGCCGATCTCGGTGGAGACGAGGGTGTCGTTCGGCGTCGGTTCACGCCGCGACGCCTGGGCCCGCGCCGCAGTGGCGAGGGCGTCGAGGGCTTCGTATCGCGCCCGGGTGGCGTCGGGGCGGGCCTGGCTCTCGACGTCGAGGTGCATGATCATCCCGTCCGGGACACGCGCGTAGGGGGGCCACTCCGGGAGGCCCGACCCGTTCGGGTCCCCGGTGCGAGCGAAGTTGGACCAGTAGGTCATCATGAGGTCGGACAGCTCGCGGTCGGAGTCCTGCCATGGCGCGTCGGGAATGGAGTCGAGGGCGCCGAAGACGTACTCGATCTCCCCGGCGTGGCGCGCCCCGATGTCCTCGGCGGTGGCCGCCTTGCCGTTGACCCTGGTGTCGGGCGCCACCGGGATCTTTCGGTCGAAGGAGTAGCGGTAGACCGGCGACTCCCCGGTCTCCAGTTGCATCTCGATCCACTTCCACGTCGAGTAGCCGATGAAGACGTCGCCGGCCAGGGCCGACGCCGACTCGACGGCTTCCGCATCGGATCCGGCGGGGTAGAGCTTCAGCAGGGCGTCCGCCGCGGGGCCGAAGCGCTCGCGGGTCTGGGCGGTGAAGCTCTCGGCCGTCACCTTCTCCTCGCCGAGCACGACGCCGGCCCGGACCTCGTCCAGGTTCCAGCCCGCGAGCAGCGGCACGTGGGACTGCTCGCCGGCGGCGTAGATGGCGAGGGCGTCCTTCGGAAAGAAGTACCCGTCGACGTTCGGTGAGAACCGGCGCTTCGACTCGCCGACGGCCTTCAGAATCTCCTCGGCGGGGGTGGCCCGGAGCGCGGCCAGCGACTCCTTCCCGATGGAGGCGGCGAACTCGGCGCCGCTCCTCTCGCTGTCGCCGAGGGACAGCGTGGCCAGGGTGCCCGTGTCGCTCATCCGGAAGAACGCCCCGCTCTCACCGATGGCCTTGTGGACGAGCCCACGCGCCAGGGGCGTCGCGACCTGGGCGCTGACGGAGAAGGACCCGGCGGATTCCCCGAAGATGGTCACGTTCCCCGGGTCGCCGCCGAAGCGGGCGATGTTGGCCTGCACCCATCGCAGGGCCGCGGTCTGGTCCATCAGGCCGTAGTTGCCAGACGCGCCGTGCTCCGACTCCTCCGTCAGCTCCGGGTGGGCGAGGAAGCCGAAGACGCCCATCCGGTAGTTCATGCTCACCACGACCACGCCCTTGCGCGCCAACCGCTCCCCGTCCTGCCGCGGCTCGGACGCGGACCCGGCCTGGAACCCGCCTCCGTAGATCCAGACCATGACGGGAAGGTTTTCGTCGGCCGACTGGGCGGGTGTCCAGACGTTCAGGTACAGGCAGTCCTCGCTGAGCTCGTCGCGGAAGACCATGTCGTCGTAGACCCGGTTCTGCGCGCACCGGGCGCCGAACTCACTGGCGTCGCGGACCCCCTCCCACGGGGTGACCGGGTGGGGAGGCTGCCAGCGCCGTTCGCCCACGGGGGGCGCGGCGTAGGGGATTCCCCGGTAGACACGCACCGACGAGTCGGCCGTGACGAAGCCCTCCACGACCCCGGCGTCCGTCTGGACCTTGTCGGCCACCGCCGGTGAGGCCATGAGAAGCATCATTCCAGAGGCCACCGCCAGCGCGAGTCTCGTCGTCGTCCCGGATTCGAGCATGCTCCCTCCTTCGGTGTCCCGCTGAGGCTATGCGGAGTCCTTCGCGGTGCGCAATCCCCCATCTGATCCGGGGCTGCCCGGGGGCTGGCCGGGTTCAGTTGGAGGGCGGATGACACCACCACGGGTGGTCTTGGATCGTCGCGCGGCTAGGCCTTCGCGGGGGCAGTCCCTTCCGTCGGAGCAGTGCGGCTCCAGAGACGGTCCCAGGCCCGCTCGTTGTCCCACTCCGGGGTGGGCGCGAAGTACTTCGCAGGGTCGTCGAGCCCGCTCTTGATCGCCTCCTCGTTCAGCTCGATGCCCAGCCCCGGTCCGTTGGGCACGGGAATGAAGCCCTCGTCGTCCATGATGGGCTTCGGGACCCCGGTCACGATCTCGTCGTACCAGGCGTCGTCCACGTTGTGGTGCTCCATCACCAGGAAGTTCTCGGTCGCCGCCGCGCAGTGCACGCTGGAGAACAGGGTCACCGGGTTGCCGGCCATGTGGAGAGCCATGCTGATCCCGTGCTCCTGGGCCAGGTCGCCGATCTTCTTGGTCTCGAGGAGACCGCCGGACGTGGCGAGGTCGGGGTGGCAGATCGAGATGGCCTTCTTCTCGAAGAGATCCATGAACCCCTCCTTCAGGTAGATGTCCTCTCCGGTCAGGATGGGGGTCGTGCAGGAGTTCTTCAGGCGGACGTACTGGTCGGTGTACTGCCAGGGCACCATGTCCTCGAGCCAGGCCAGGTTGAACGGGTCGAGGGCCTGGGCGAGCTTGATTCCGTCCTCGACGCCGAAGTGGCCGTAGTGGTCGGTGGCGATGGGGATCTCCCAGCCCACGACGTCGCGGATCGCCGCGGCGTACTCCGCCATCACCTTGAGACCCTTGTCGGTGATGCGGATCCCGGTGAACGGGTGGGCGACCCGGGAGAACTCGCTCCCGGAGTACTGGTCCCAGGGACTCACTCCCTGACCCTTGGGCCAGGTGAGCCCTCCCTCGACGTCCTTCAGCAGATTGATGCTGATGTCCATCTTGAGGAACGTGAAGCCCCGCTCCATCCGGGCCTTGAGCCGGTTCCCCATGGTGACCGGGTCCAGGTCCGCAGGGGTGTCGGCGTAGACCCGGATCTTGTCCCGGAACCGTCCGCCCAGCATCTGCCAGCAGGGCACGCCCCAGGCCTTCCCGGCGATGTCCCAGCAGGCCTCCTCGATCGAGACCGGACCGCCCGACTGGCGAGCGTGGTGGCCGAACTGCTTGAGCTTCCGGAAGATCTTGTCCACGTTGAGGGGGTTCTCGCCGACGATGCGGCTCTTCAGCATGAGGGCGGAGGTGGGGCTGCCCCCGTCGCGCACCTCGCCGTAGCCGTGAAGACCCTGGTTCGTGTCCACGCGGATGATCCAGCGCCGGTGCACCGGGACGACGCGCAGGTCGGTGATCTTGAGGTCCGACGGCTCGGAGAACGTGTTCACCCGGCCGCGCACGGCCTCGGCATCCGCGTCGGTGGCGAGGCCG